>JAAUSP010000059.1 GCA_012032575.1 Anaerolineales bacterium
CTGGGAACGGGGCTGGTGTGGCTGTTAGATTTACAAACGCAGGCCAACATCAAAATTGTAGCCGACGTCCCGGCCGGCTGCCCGGCTTGACCCTGCCTACTTTTGAGTTGCGCCAGTGGCAGCTTCTCCTGCCGACGGCGCTGGCCATCAGTTTTGTCGGCTATATGGAAAGTATTTCTGTGGCCAAATCGCTGGCCAGTAAACGCCGGCAAAAAGTGGACGCCAACCAGGAATTAATCGCCCTGGGCGCGGCTAATTTGGGCGCGACTTTGACCGGCGGCTATCCCGTCACTGGCGGATTCAGCCGTTCTGTGGTCAACTTTACTGCCGGGGCCAACACCGGCCTGGCCTCCCTTATCACTGCCGGATTGATTGCCCTGACCGTTATATTTTTAACCCCACTCTTTTATTATCTGCCCCAGGCCGTGCTGGCGGCGATTATCATCGTGGCGGTGCTGGGCCTGATTGACGTGGCAACCCTCAAGCATGTCTGGCATTACAACAAAGCCGACGCGGCTTCGCTGATCGTCACCTTTCTGGCTGTGCTGGCTCTGGGCGTCGAGGTTGGGATTGGGGTAGGGGTTGTCGTCACCATCGTGCTGTTTCTGTGGCGGACCAGCCGCCCACACGTGGCTGTGGTCGGTCGCCTGGGGCAGAGTGAAACCTATCGCAACATCCTGCGCTACCCGGTCAAAACCTGTCCCCACGTGGTTGCCATGCGGGTGGATGAGAGTCTCTACTTTGCCAATACCAAATTCCTGGAAGATACTATTCTGGGCATCATTGCCGAGCGGCCTGAAGTAAAGCATCTGGTCTTGATTGGCATTGCCGTCAACTTTATTGATGCCAGCGCTCTGGAAACGCTGGAGGCATTAGCCGAGGAACTACGCAACGCCGGCGTGGAGTTTCATTTGGCCGAGATTAAAGGACCAGTGATGGACCGGCTCAAGGTTATCGGTTTTGTAGACAAAATTGGCCCCGATCATATCCATCTCAGCACCCACGATGCGATGACAACGCTAAACTGTATCTAAGCTATGGTTTTACAGGGAGGTAATTAAATGGCTAATCTGCTTGCCCCCAATGGCGCTGTTTCGGCTGAGTTACAAACTCGCCGCAGCGGTCCCCACACTGTGGTGGCGCTAACCCGTTTGCTGGACCAAGCTGCTCCCACAGGCGTTGACATCGAGACAGTCCTGCCGGAGTTGTTTCAAATGGCTCTCAAGCGGCCCAACTCCAAACTGCTAAAAATCGTCAATTTTGCCAGGCAGTTTGGCCGGCAACTCGGCCAGGCCGCCGGATAAGGTCAGGAGCAGTGGATGAATTACGGCTTTGTCATCAACAATAAAACCTGCATTGGCTGTCACGCTTGCAGCACGGCCTGCAAATCTGAAAATGAAGTACCGCTGGGCGTCTACCGTACCTGGGTCAAATATGTCGAGAAGGGTGAATATCCCCACAGCCGCCGCACCTTCCAGGTGACGCGCTGCAACCACTGCGCCAACCCACCCTGCGTCCGCATCTGCCCGGTTACAGCCATGTACCAACGCCACGACGGGATTGTAGAGTTTGATCCCAAGGTCTGTATTGGCTGCAAAGCCTGTATGCAGGCTTGTCCCTACGATGCTATTTACCTCGACCCTGAAACCCATACCGCGGCCAAGTGCCACTTCTGCTCCCACCGCACCGACATCGGGCTACAACCGGCGTGTGTCGTCGTCTGCCCCACCCAATCTATCATCGCCGGCGATTTGGACGACCCCAACAGCCGCATCCGCCACTTGCTGACCCACGAAAAGATCAGTGTACGCAAGCCTGAGCAAGGGACTGCCCCCAAGCTTTTTTACATTGACGGCGACGACGTTAGCCTGACCCCTACCGCGGCTCAGGCCAACTTTATGTGGTCCGACTTTGTTTCCGAGCAGAGCGTGGCCGCTCACGCGAATGGTCACACCAATGGCCGCTACGAAATCATCCCCCTGACAGCCGTTCAAAGCAAGCGCCGACAGCCGCAAGATGCAAGCCACTTGACCCTTCACGCTGCTTCTGGTGTCGCTATACGGTCTCCCCAACCTCAGGGCCTGGGCGACCACAACCCGATTCATCTGGGGGCAGGTCGTATGGCCGAGCATCTGCTACAGACTACCTACAACGCCCAGCACAAAATCCCCTGGCACTGGCCGGTGCCGGCCTACCTGGTCACCAAAGGCATCGGCAGCGGCTTGTTTGCCCTCCTGGCCATTTTCTTTGGGCTAAACCTGGTTGATTTCAACCCAATGCTGGCTCTGGTCGGCAATTTCACCGGCCTGCTGTTTATTGGTCTGACCACATTACTGCTGGTACTTGACCTGGACCAGCCGCTGAAGTTCCACACCATCCTGACCCGGCCGCAGTGGCAGTCGTGGCTCACGCGGGGCGCTTTTATTCTGGTTGGCTTTACCCTGGTGGCTGGCTTGTGGTTTTTGCTGGAAGGAGCGGCATTTTTGGGGCTGATAGACTCGGCCATAGCCGCAGCAATCCGTCTCCCGGTCCTGGTCATCGGCTTTGCCCTGGCCATCGCTGCCGCCGTTTACACCGCCTTTCTGTTCGGCCAAGCCGAAGGACGCGATTTGTGGCAGAGTACCCTGTTGCCGGCCCACCTGGTGATTCAAGCCCTCATGGTCGGCTCGGCCACGTTGCTGGCCCTGGGCCCCTTTGTCTTAATGGCTCCGGTGATGACCACCGCCTTGCTCTGGATTTTTGGCGTCTCCCTGGCCGTTGATCTCTTCGTTACTTTGCTCGGTGAATTCGGCATGCCCCACGCCTCCGAAGTGGCCGCCCGTGCGGCGCATGCTATCAGCCACGGCAAGTATCGCATCTATTTCTGGGCAGGGTCAATTGTTCTGGGCCATCTGCTACCGCTAGCCCTATTGCTCATAGTTGGCTTGACAAACTTCCTTCCTGCGCCGGGCCTCCTGTTCATTGCTGCCATAATGACCATTGTTGGCTTGTATCTTTTTGAATATGCCTTCGTGATGGCCCCGCAGGAAATACCAAATTCGTAGTGAGGAAGTAGGAAGCAGAGGAGTAGGGTCTAAGTCATCCCCTTACTTCCTACTCCCTACTCCTTACTCCCATCTTGGAGAGATCAATGAAAGAGAAATTCGCACGCTTTCTCAAGGCAATCGCTAATTTGACCCCAACCCAGCAGCCCGCCTGGGCCACCCCGACCGGCCAAATCAACAAGGACGCCCCCCAGGATGAACCAATTAACCTGGCAGCAGCCACCTCCTCCAACCTGCCAACCTCCACCCCCCAACCTTCTAACCTCCAACCTGCCAACCTCCAACCTTCAACCGACCTGACCAACTATCCTCCCCCGGAAAAATGGGACAATTGGGTTGAGTACGATGCCAAAGCATGGCCGCAAAAAAAGGCCCGCAATTACATGCTGATTCCAACAATTTGCTTCAACTGCGAAAGCGCCTGCGGCTTGCTGGGTTACGTAGACAAAGAAACGCTCGAAATCCAGAAGTTTGAGGGCAACCCGCTCCATCCCGGCAGCCGGGGCCGCAACTGCGCCAAAGGCCCGGCCACCCACAACCAGATTTACGACCCGGAACGCATCCTCTTTCCCCTGAAAAGGATCGGCCAGCGGGGCGAAGGCCAATGGCAGCGCGTCACCTGGGACGAGGTGGTGGACGACCTGGCCGCCCGTATCCGTAAAGCATTTCTGGAAGAGCGTCACAACGAAATCATGTACCATGTCGGCCGGCCCGGCATGATGGGCTGATGGAATGGGTTCTTTTTGCCTGGGGGGTGGACAGCCACAACAGCCACACCAATGTCTGTTCGTCGGGTGGGCGGGCCGGTTACGCTTTCTGGATGGGTCTCGACCGACCCTCACCCGACCACGCCAATGCCCGCGTGATTTTGCTGCTCAGTTCTCACCTGGAAACAGGCCATTATTTCAACCCGCACGCCCAACGGATTATGGAAGGCAAGCAGGCCGGGGCCAAGTTGATTGTCATTGACACCCGCCTGTCCAACACCGCCAGCCACGCCGATTACTGGCTGTCGCCCTGGCCCGGCACCGAGGCAGTCATCTTTCTGGCTATCGCCAATTACCTGATTCAGACCGGCCAATATAACCGCGACTTTGTACAAACCTGGGTCAACTGGGCCGAGTACCTGCGCCACGAGTGGCCGGACGCGCCCTGTACCTTTGAAACGTTTGAAGCCAGGCTCAAGGAAATCTACAGCGGCTACACCTTTGACTATGCCGCTGCCGAAAGCGGCGTCGAGGCCGACCTCATCCGCCAGGTAGCCGAAGAAGTGGCTCGCTGCGAGGGCAAGTTGGCCTCACACACCTGGCGCAGCGCCACCGCCGGTCATTTGGGCGGCTGGCAAATCGCCCGTGCCATGTGGTTCCTTAACGTCCTGACCGGCTCTGTCGGCGTCAGCGGCGGCGTTTCGGCCAGCGCCTGGGATAAATGGACGCCCCGCCCACACAAACTGGCCCCCCATCCCAAACGCTGGAACGAGATGACCTGGCCGCAGGAATATCCGCTCAGCTTTTTTGAGATGAGTATCCTGCTCCCTCACTTTTTAAAAGAAGGCCGGGGCAAGCTCGATACCTACTTCACCCGCGTCTACAACCCGGTCTGGACCAACCCCGACGGCATGTCGTGGCTGGAAGTGCTGACCGACGAGGCCAAAGTGGGGCTGCACGTCTGCCTGACCCCCACCTGGAGCGAAACTGCCTGGTTTGCCGATTACGTCCTGCCAATGGGCCACGCCGCCGAACGATACGACACCATGAGCCAGGAAACGCACGCCGGAGCCTGGCTGGCCTTCCGCCAGCCGGTACGCCGGGCGGCCCTGGAACGCCTGGGCCAGCCGGTTGAGCAGAGTTATGAGGCTAATCCCGGCGAGGTGTGGGAGGAAACGGAATTCTGGATTGAGCTGTCGTGGCGGATTGACCCCGACGGCAGCCTGGGTATCCGCCAATATTTCGAGTCGCCCTACCGGCCCGGCCAAAAAATCACGGCCCCCGAATACTACCGCTGGCTGTTTGAAAACAGCGTGCCCGGCCTGCCCGAAGCCGCCGCCAAAGCAGGCTTGACTCCTTACGAGTACATGAGCAAATACGGAGCGTTCGAGCTGCGTCGCGGGGCGGAGCAGCCCTATGCCCAGCCAGTCGCGGCTGATTTGCTGCAAAATGCCAGTACCGACGCAGTTACGGGCATTGTCTATACCCAGACCCCGGCCAAACCCGCGGCCAACATCACCCCCGCGCCCGCTTTTCCCGGCGATGAGCGCGGCCGGCCCGTCGGCCTTCAAGTCAACGGACAGGTGGTGCGCGGCTTCGATACACCCTCCCGCCGTCTGGAGTTTTACTCGACTACCCTGCGTGATTGGGGCTGGCCGGAACAGGCCATCCCCGGCTATATCAAAAGCCATGTCCACCCCGACAATCTGAATCCTGCCGCCGGCGAGTTTGTCTTATTGCCCACCTTCCGCCTGCCAACCATGATCCACACCCGCTCCGGCAACAGCAAGTGGCTGAACGAAATCAGCCACAAAAACCCGCTCTGGCTCCATCCCGGCGATGCCGCCCGCCTGGGCGTCAACAATGGCGACCTGGTTCGGGTGACCACCGACATCGGCTATTTTGTCATCAAATGCTGGCTAACCGAAGGGATTCGGCCCGGCGTGGCTGCCTGCTCGCACCACATGGGGCGCTGGCGGCTGCAAGAAATGGGTATGGAGCGCTGGTCGTCGGCCCTGGTGGATTTGCAGTCGGATGGCGAGGGCCGCTGGCGTATGCGCCAAATCAGTGGGGTACAGCCGTTTGAGAGCAGCGACCCCGACTCGCAGCGCATCTGGTGGAAAGATGTCGGCGTACACCAAAATCTGACCTTTCCGGTTCACCCCGACCCTATCAGCGGTATGCACTGCTGGCATCAAAAAGTTAAGTTGCAAAAGGCGCAGGCTGGGGACAGCTACGGCGACATTTTTGTGGACACCCAGAAATCCCACGCCATCTACCGGGACTGGCTGGCCATGACCCGGCCCGCCGGCCAGGTCTCGCCCGATGGCACCCGCCGGCCCTACTGGTTGCTGCGGCCCTTCCGTCCGCAGCGCGAGGCATACCAACTGCCGCAGGAACGGTCTGAGATCAGCACAGCCGCAAATGGCAAGGGTTCTGAAAAGGAGACGCCGCTGCCTGGCGTTGTCCTCAATGAAAAACTATAATTGTTCCGCGAAGCGTAAAATGTAATGTTTCTGGAGTCCAAAGCTTGCTTTGGGACTCCCATTGCCGTCTTTACAAGGTAGCAACCAACCTGTCCTCCGTGACCCTTTAAGCCTGGCAGCTTAAGGCGCAGGTTCGCATGGCAGTAGTGAGCAATCCAATTAATCAAAACCCGGCCCGGCAGTGGGTGGCGGATAGCTTAACCTTCTTCCTCCGCCCTCTTGAAATCATCCGCAGTTACCGGCGACAGGATTTTCGGCCCGACCTTCTGGCCGCGCTGACGATGGCCGTGGTCACGCTGCCGCAGGCCATTGCCTTTGCCCTGCTGTCTGACCTGCCACCCCAGACCGGCTTGTATACGGCGATTGTGGCTTCCATCGTCGGGGCGTTGTGGGGATCGTCCATTCATTTGAACACCGGCCCGACCAACACCACTTCGCTGCTGGTGCTGTCCACCCTGCTCACCGTCGCCCAGCCCGGAACCCCGGATTATCTGACTGCCGCCGCCATGATGGCGGTGATTGTCGGCAGTATCCGGCTGCTGATGGGGCTGGCCCGGCTGGGGAGATGCTGGTCAATTTTGTCTCCGACTCGGTCATCATCGGTTTGACCGCCGGGGCCGGCCTGCTGATTTTTGCCAACCAGATCAAACATCTCCTGCGCCTCGATCTCCCCAACTCACCCTACTTTTTTGTCACCCTGTGGCAGAATGTGGAGCATCTTCAGCAAACTCACGGGGTGAGCCTGATTTTGGGGCTAAGCGCAATTGGCCTGATCGTGGGGGTGCGCCGCCTCAACCCGACCCTGCCCGGCTCGCTCACGGCTGTGGTTATGTCTACTCTGCTGGTGGGTCTATTTAACCTGGGTCAACAAGGTATTGTTATTTTGGGCGAACTGCCGCACGGCTTGCCGCCGCTGTTGTCTTTACCCCTCACCGATGTCAGCCTCATCCAAAAGCTATTGCTCGGCTCGACTGCCGTAGCGGTGATCGGCCTGGTCGAGGCGACCTCGATTGCCCGCGCTATCGCCATTAAAAGCGGCCAGAGCCTGGACAGCAACCAGGAATTTGTCGGCCAAGGTCTGGCCAATATTGCTGCCGGGTTTTTCTCAGGCTATACCTGCGCCGGCTCATTTACCCGTTCCGGGGTCAATTTTGCCGCCGGGGCGCGTACACCCCTGGCTAATGTTATGGCCGGCTTGGTGGTCCTGCTGGCACTGCTGGCATTTGCTCTCTATGCCGCTTTCATTCCCCGCACCGTTCTGGCCGGGGTATTGATGGTTACGGCCTACGGCATGGTTGACCTTCAGGAGATGAAGCGTATCTGGCAGGCTTCGCGGGGCGACAGCGCGATTATGATCGCCACTATCCTGGCCACGCTTCTGCTCCCGCTGGAATTTGCGGTTCTGGCCGGAATTATCGTCTCGATCATTCGTTTTTTGATGCGAACTTCCCAGCCGCAGGTGCTGGCGGTGGTACCCGACGAAAACTTTCAACACTTTGTTCACAGCGAAGCGCGGCCTGTTTGTCCCCAGGTCGGCATTATCTCGGTGACCGGGCCGCTCTACTTTGGCGCAACCCAGCACGTAGAAAAAGCGATCCGGGCCAACCTGGAGCAGCATCCCTCGCAGCAGTTCCTGTTGTTGCGTCTGCACCTGGTGGATCACTGCGATGTGAGCGGTATCCACATGTTAGAATCGGTGGTGCGGTTGTACCGCCAGCGCGGTGGCGATGTCTACCTGGCTGGGGTGCGCCGCCTGGTCAAACAGCAGATGCAATCCATCGGCTTTGACCGGTTTTTGAGGTTGGACCATTTTTGCAGCGGGATGAGGCCATTTCGCACCTGTTTCATAAGGTCCTCGAACCTTCAGTTTGTATTTACGAGTGCGAGCTGCGCATCTTTGCCGAATGTCAGGCGCTGCCCAAGTGGTCTTATGGTTCCCGCATCCCCGAAGCAGTGCCCCGGCCCGAATATCAGATCCAATCCTGGCTGCCCAGCGAACTCAAGACCCGGCTGAGCCAGAACGGCGGTGTGCCGGGCATCTTGTTGATAGACGTACGCGAGCCGCCGGAATATCAGCGGGGACATATTCCCCGGTCGCAACTACTGCCCATGCGCCAGATTCCCCGGGAAGGCCAAACTTTACCCACCGAATCGCTGATTGTGCTGGTCTGCCGCAGCGGGCGGCGCAGCCGGATAGCTGCCGGTATTCTCAAGGACATGGGCTATCAGAAGGTTTACAACCTGCAAGGGGGCATGCTGGCCTGGGAAGCAGCCGGCTACCCCATAGCCGTAGAGTAGGGGGGAAAGATGGGCCAACACCTGGAGGATAACCTGGGCTTCAGCATCCGGCGACGACATCTTTTTTGCCGCTACCGGTATCACCGATGGTCTGTTGGTACAGGGAGTCCGCTACCACAGCGCCGATGCGACGACTCACGCTCTGGTTTTACGCGGCCAACCTCACCTCCGCCACCAAGTCTACACCGACCACTGCCAGGTATCCGCAGCCAGTCTTACCTAATCCTTACATTGCTCTTGTACTCCCTTTACACAAGCTAATTATACTCTGCTGGCAAATGAAAGTGAGGCGAGGACGCGAAGAATCTTTCGCCTCATCACCTCATCGCGTCTTTAGTCACAAAGGAGGAAAAAACTATGGATTGGATCTGGCAACCCTGGCCCTGGTATATTTCGGGGCCGCTGATTGGCTTGATGGTTCCGCTGTTGCTGCTGTTGGCCGGGAAGAACTTTGGCATTTCCACCAGCTTTCAGCACCTGGGGGCGATGTGTTCGCCCAACAGCCGGCTGCCCTACTTTAAAAACTACGATTGGCGTCGAAATACCTGGCGGCTTGTCCTGGTGGTTGGGGTGTTTCTGGGCGCTTTTATTGCCACCCGTTTCCTGTCGGCGGAGCCAGTCTCGTTTTTGCCCGCCGACTATTACAGTTGGCGCGGGCTGCTGCTCCTGGCTGGAGGCGGTTTCCTGGTTGGGTTTGGAACGCGCTATGCTAACGGCTGTACCTCTGGGCATACGATTATGGGGCTGTCGAGCCTGCATTGGCCCAGCCTGATTGCCTCGATCAGTTTCTTTATCGGCGGCCTGTTTATGGTTCACGTGTTGGGATTCTAGGAGGAAGTCATGGAATTGAGTTTTCAGAAGAGTCGCGCTGCAAACGCTGCTGCCGGCGATACTTTACTGCACCAACTCGCGGTCCTGTTGGTTGGAACCCTGTTCGGTGTCGTGCTGGTCAAATCAGAGGTGGTATCGTGGTTTCGGATTCAGAAGATGTTTCGCTTTGAAGAAGCGCACATGTATCTGGTCATCGCTTCGGCGGTGGTAGTGGGAGCTGTTTCGGTCTATCTCATTCGGAAATTCCAGTTAAAGACGGTTGACCAACGCGAAATTCAGCTTGAAACCAAACCCTTTCAAAAAGGGATGATTATTGGCGGCATCATCTTTGGCATGGGCTGGGCCATTACCGGCGCTTGCCCCGGTCCCATCTATGCTCAGCTTGGCAGCGGCGAATATGCGGCGCTCCTGACCCTGATCGCAGCCCTGGCCGGCGCGTATACTTACGGCCTGCTGCAATCCAGACTGCCCCATTAAATAAAACCACCTATTAATTGTGGTAGGTTGAGGCACGGCCTTACGCCTGCCCTCCGGGACGACCCTTGTGGTCGTCCCTACCATTCCGCCCAATTTTTGTGGTTTTATTTAGCCTGCGCTCAGAAAAACCCTTACAGAACTCTTACTTTTTTCTTATTCGCCCTTTACACAAAAGGGATATGGTAGGACTATAAAATTTCTTAGTCAGTCAGAAGGAGACCAAGCAATGCTACTCAGATATTTTTACGATGACAAAATAGCCCACGCTTCTTATATGGTCGGCTGTCAGGCCAATGGGGAAGCGCTTATCGTAGACCCGGCCCGCGATATTGAACCCTATCTGCAAGTAGCCGAACAAAACGGCCTGAAAATTGTGGCCGCCACTGAAACCCACATTCACGCCGACTTCCTCTCCGGCAGCCGCGAATTAGCCAGGCGCACCGGGGCCAAGCTTTACCTCTCCGACGAAGGGGATGAAAACTGGAAGTATGAATTTACGGATAAGTTCGACTACCAACTGGTTAAAGATGGCGACAGCTTCAAAATCGGCAATATCAAAATTGAGGTGATACACACCCCCGGCCACACCCCCGAACACATCTCGTTCCTGGTCACGGATACCGCCGGTGCCAACCAGCCCATCGGCATTTTCACCGGCGATTTTGTCTTTGTCGGTGATATTGGCCGGCCCGACCTGCTGGAAGAAGCCGCCGGCATCAAAGGCACCGCCGAACCCGGCGCACGGCGAATGTTCCACTCGCTCAAGCGTTTCAAGGCCCTGCCCGATCACGTCCAGGTTTGGCCGGCGCACGGTGCAGGCAGCGCCTGCGGCAAAGCTTTGGGGGCTGTGCCATCCAGCACGGTTGGCTATGAAAAGCTGTTCAACTGGGCGATGGCCTACGAGGATGAGGACCAGTTTGTAAAAGCGCTACTCTCCGGTCAGCCGGAAGCGCCTTTCTACTTTGCGATGATGAAGAAATTGAACAAAGTAGACCGGAACGTGCTTGCCGGGCTGCCCCAACCGGCCAAACTGGGACTGGTGGATTTGCAGCAAGTTCTCAATCAGGGCGCTATGGTCGTTGATACCCGTTCCGCCGACGAATTTGCCGCCGGCCACATTCCCGGCACGGTTAACATCCCCCTGGATAATTCCTTCACCAACTGGGCCGGCTGGCTGTTAGGCTATGAGCAAACGTTTTATTTGCTCGGCAGCGAGACGACCGTGCGCCAGGCGGTGCGCGACCTGATCTACATCGGCCTGGATAACATCGGCGGCTACTTTGATCCCTCAATTATGGACACCTGGCCGGGCGAGCTGCAAAGCTACGCGACGACAAACCCGACCGAAATTGCCGATGAAATTCTAAAAGGTGAAGTTACCGTCCTGGATATTCGAGCCTTGAGCGAGTGGAACGAAGGGCATCTGCCGGGAGCGAAGCACATCATGCTGGGCTACCTGCCCAAACGCATTACCGAGATTCCTACCGATAAGCCGGTAGTTGTTCACTGCCGCACTCAAAATCGCTCGGCCATTGGCGCGAGTGTTTTGCAAGCCAAAGGCATCCCCAACGTCGTCAAGCTGCAAGCCGGTTATCAGGGCTGGGCCGACGCCGGCCTGCCGATAGAGCGCAACGGTAAGTAACCTCAAGGGGTAACTCAGCCCTCATGTTATTCTTCGACAAGCCCCCTTCGACAAGCTCAGGACCCGGCTTCGACAACCTCAGGAAGTTCTCAGGACAGATTTCGAGGTCGTAGGTCGCCGCGAAGCGTCCTTGCCGCACTGCATCGGCCTCGGAGATTTCTCCCTTTGGTCGAAATGACATGGCTGAGTAGTTAACCTCATACCATAAAACGAGGAGACCAACGTATTGGTCTCCTCGTTGAACACTCCACCTCGGAGTTATCCAGGGCAATCTCTTGCTTGTTTTTAATCTCCGTTCAAACCGACCGAGCCGCCATAAAAGCCAGCTCGCTCACTGTGGGATGCGCCCCCTGCACTGCGGCCATATCACCCAGCGAAGCCCCCATCTGAATTGCCAGCGCCACCGGAGCCAGAGCATCGGCCGCGTGTGGACCCACCGCGACCCCACCGGCCACTCGCCGGTCACGATCATAGGCCAGTTCAAACAAGCCTGCGCCTTCGGGCAGCAAATGAGCTTTCAACCCTGCGGTAAAAGCCAGGCGAACCGTCTGAAGGTCTTCACCTGTAACCCGCCCCACCTGGGCTGCTTGCGGCTCGGTGTAGATGGCGTGGATGACCGTTTCTGACCGGAAGGGAGGCGTTTCAACACCAGCGGCATGGCGACCGGCGACCCAGGCCTGAGCCATAGCGCGGTTAGCCAGCATCGGCGCTCCCGCCGCATCCCCAACGGCATAAATAGCCGGAATCGGACTGCGGCCAAAATTATCGGTGGGCATGGTCTGACCAGCCGGCACCGGCAAGCCAACGGCGGTCAGGTTGAGCCGGCTGAGATCGGGGAAACGGCCAATGGCTACAAAGACCATCGCCGCGCGGTACTGCGCTCCGCTGCTGGTTGTTACGGTTACCCCTGTTTCATCCGCTTCCAGCCGGTCAGCCACCTGATTCGCAGCCAGATGGACCCCTCGCCGCGCCAGCGTCTCGGCCAAAAATTGGCCGGCGGCGGGCGCAAAGGCCGGTAAAACCCCATGAGGGTCAACCAGCCAGGTTACTTTGACCCCCACGCGGTTGAACAGATAAGTGAACTCGCTGCCTGTGGCTCCCGCGCCAATGACGATAATATCCTCCGGCAGCGCTTCCAGATGACTGGCAAAACGGGGGGCGAGGATACGTTTGCCATCGGGTTTCAGGTTGGGCGGAAAGAAGGGGACCGAGCCGGTAGCAATGATGACCGCGTCGGCTTTTAAGGGAATATCGGCTTCGCCATTACTTGGCTTCACCACCACTTGATTGGGCGCTTCGAAGCTGGCTATTCCGCTGACAAGCTCTATCCCCAAATTGTTTAATCCTTCAACTTGCTGATCGCTCCAATGATGGGCAACGGTCCGAATACGGGCCAGAATGGCGGCCGGGTCGGGCCGAGGTGGGCCGGACAGCGCCAGTCCCAATGCTGTCGCCTGTTCAACCTGGCCCATCGAGTCGGCGGCAGCCAGCCAGACCTTGCTGGGAATAAGACTGTCCCAGCCGGCCCGGCCGCCAAGCGGCCTTCGCTCACCAATGTGACTCGCGCTTCAGCCATTGCCGCCGCCCGAGCCGCCTCTAAACCAGCCGGCCCCGCACCGATGACAAGCACATGTTTTGCCATATTCAACTCCTGAATTCAAAATTTTTCCTTTTAAGTTAGAGACATTTCCGGGTCAAAAGGTTACATAACTACTCACAGTCAGCATCGTCAAAACGACCAAGTCCCACCAGATAATGACAAATGTCCCTAAAACTGCGATTTTTGTCACTACTAATCAGGCATAATTCACAATATACTTTCTAAAACAACTAAACGCATAAAAGGAGTTTATCAAAAAAAATGAAAGATGCCATCTCAAGTTACAGCAAAACTGTTCAAGGTTTCCATTGGCTAAGCACCCTGCTCATTCTCATTCTGCTGCCGATGGGATTAGTAATGACTCGAATAGCTGACGGTGCCACCAAAACCACTCTTTACCGTATCCATATAGTAATGGGACTGCTAATTTTAGTGATTACTGTTTTCAGGGTTATCTGGCGGTTCAAGGATCGCGCCCCCGATGCGCTGGCGGGTCTATCAGCACTGCACCAGCTCGGTTTAAAGGCGGTTCACCTTTTACTTTACATTTTATTATTTGTTCTGATTGTCAGCGGTATTGGCATGATAGCATTAAGTGGGTTGGGGTGGTCGCTCGCCAATGTAACGCCTGAAGCGATTTTAAAGGATATCCCCCCCGTATTCACGCATGGTATTACGTCCCGGCTTTATATTTTGTTGGTCATTATTCATTTGGTTGGAGTATTAATCTATCAATTTAAAAAGTCAAACGTAATGGCGCGGATGGGAGTCAGTTGGTTTCCGGGCAAACACGCATAAAAGCGCTGCTATCGCTGAACTCCATTATATTCATAGCCCAAGCCAAAACCAGTTCAGCTTTAATGTGGAAAGGATAAACTAAGTATGACTACTTCAACCAGAATCCTGGTGATCGGTGGGGTGGCGGCTGGCCCCAAAGCGGCAGCACGCGCCCGCCGGCTCGACCCAGAAGCCGAAATCACCATCGTCGAACGGGGCAAGCTGCTGTCTTACGCCGGCTGCGGCATGCCTTACTTTATTGAAGGTAAAATCAAAGAGATTCGTGACCTGGTCTGCACCCCCACCGGAGTGCCCCGCGATGCGGTTTTCTTCGACCGGGTCAAAGGCATCCGGGTGCTCAACCAAACCCTGGCCCTGGGAATTGACCGCCAGGCTAAGACCGTGGCCGTGGTTAAGACCGATACGAATGAGCATCAAGTTTTGCCTTACGATAAATTGGTCCTGGCTACCGGCGGGTTGCCGGTGATTCCTCCCATCGAGGGGGTGCAACTGCACCGGGTCTTTCGCCTCAACCACCCCGACGATGCCATCGCCATTCGTCAGGCGCTGACCTCCGGCCAGATCCAGCGGGCGACTATCATCGGGGGCGGCTTGATTGGCCTGGAAGTCACCGAGGCCCTGGCCGCCAATGGCGTCAAGGTCAGTATTGTCGAAATGCTGGATCGGGTACTGCCCACTATGCTGGACCCGGAAATGTCGGCCTTTCTAATCCGGTATGTTCGGTCCAGCGGCATAGACGTTTACACCGGCGAGAAAGTCCTGCGCCTGGAAGCAGACGCCGAAGGCAATGTCAGCCGGGTGGTGACCGATCAGCGCCAGATTGAAACGGATATGGTCCTGCTGGCGGTCGGGGTACGGCCCAATGTCAAGCTGGCTCAGGAGGCTGGCCTGGAAATCGGCCTTCCGGGGGAATTACGGTCAATGAGTTTCTCCAGACCAGCGATCCCGATATTTATGCCGGCGGCGACTGCGTTGAAAGCTTTCACCTGGTCAGTGGTCAGAAATTTCACTGGCCGATGGGGTCGGCGGCCAACAAGCACGGTCGGGTCATTGGCGACAACCTGCTGGGCCGGCAAACGGTTTTTCCCGGCGTAGTGGGGACGGGCGTGTTAAAAGTGCTCGATTACAATATTGGCAAAACCGGCCTGACCGAGAGACAGGCGCGTGATCTGGGCTACGAGGTGGTGACAGCCCTGGCTCCCTCGCCCGATTGTTCCCATTTCTACCCGGAAAATAAGGTTATTCTGCTCAAACTGGTGGCCGACGCCAAAACGGGCAAACTGCTCGGCGCTCAGGCGGTTGGGCCGGGTGACGGTATCAAGCGGATTGACGTGCTGGCCACGGCGCTTCGTTTCGGCGCTACGGTGAGCCAGGTCGGTCAGCTTGACCTGGGCTACGCCCCGCCGTACTCCACCGCCATTGACCTGGCCAGTCACGCCGCCAATATCATCGAGAACAAGATGAAGGGCCTGGCCAAGTCGGTTAGTCCGCTGGAAGTCAAGTCCAAGCTGGAACACGACGAGGATTTCATCTGGCTGGACGTGCGTTCACCGCAAGAGTTTGAGCAAATCCGCATCGAAGACCGGCGGGTCAAGCTGATTCCGCTGGGCAAGCTGCGCGAACAGATTGAGGAACTACCTTCAGGCCAGGAAATTGTGGTTTTCTGCAAGGTTAGCCTGCGCGGTTATGAAGCCCAGCGCATCCTGGAAGGCGCAGGCCGGCAAAAGGTGTATTTTATGGATGGAGGGATTATCGCCTGGCCCTATGAACTGGCGAATGGCAAAAAAAGCTAACCCGGTGGAGACAATTCGATAAAAATAGCGGCAGTAACCAACGACGGTCAAACCATTAGCGCCCACTTTGGACGTGCGCCCCACTATCCGTTTGTCACCGTGGATGCGGGACAGATCACGGCCCGCCAACAGCGGGACAAAGCCGGGCATCCTCACTGCCACGGCGAACACGATCACCCTCATGACCATAGGCCTGAGTATCATAACGGAGGGCCGGAGCGCCATGCCCGGATGATCGCTGCGATTACCGATTGTGAGGTCGTGCTAACCCGAGGCATGGGCAGCGGAATGTATGCCAATTTACAGCAGACCGGGATTCGGCCGATTCTGACAACCGTAGCCAACATTGACGAAGCAATAGCGGCCCATTTAGCCGGGCATTTAGAGGACCATCCTGAACGACTGCATCAACTCCAGGACGGGTCTCGAAGATAGAGACTGAGAACATAATGGCCCGACCAGCCAGGTCGGGCTATTATGTTCTAACTTTTCGGCCCCATTGCCTTAAATTAAGGATAACTTGATTGTGGATTGAAAACTCGATCAAGCGGGGACCAACACAGCTTCGCCGTAAATTCTGCGGCTAGTGTCAATGACCAGGGTTTCGTCTCCATCCAGGACCAGCGGGTTGCCTTCGGCATCCGTTTCCTTGATTGTGCCATCCGGCGAAATGGCCTGAATCACAAAACGGTCCAGGCTGCGCCGGGCCGGGCCCTCAATGTAATCCCCCGGCAGCTCAAACTTCGAACCGTGGCAGGGACATTCAAAACGATTGGTCATATCCACCCATTCATACAGGCAGCCCAGGTGGGTACAAACCTTGTAAATCGCCAAAACCCCTTTGCGCGGCTCGCCATTGACCTCGGTATCCACATTGACCAGCCAGAATTTACCATCAGTATAGGCTTTGGGGGGGGTATTGACTTCAGGCAAAATGGCAGTCGCCGCGCCGATGGGGAAGGCGCCGCCAAACTCGCCCTCTTTGAAATTAGGCGAGGCAAACCAGAGACTGGCCCCAACACCCTGCGCTGTCACCGCAGCAATGGAGGCCAACCAGGCATAATTGAGAAACTCACGCCGGGAGACAGTTGGCTCAGGTTTTACCGGGGTGGTTTCTTGGGCCGCCACAGGTCGAGGAGCTGCGGCTGGTTTAGCAATGGGGGCCGGGGCAGCCTCAACCGGCTTGGGCGCGGCGGCTCCGGCGGCTTTGGCGGCTTTGGCCGCCAGAAATGCCTCGCGTTGGGCTTTGGCTTCTTCGGGCGACCGTTTGGCCGCCGGGGCTTGGGAGGTCGGTGCAGGCTCGGCGGATGCTGGCGCTACAGTCTGCTCAGGCCTGGCCGGAGTTGCTTGAGGGACTGCGGGCTGAGCCTGGCCGCCGGCTTTACGAGCCAGCCAGGCTTCGCGTTGAGCTTGAATTTCTTCAGGCGTTCGTTGGGTCATAAATAGGTATCCTTTCTTTACTTATGCAATGAGTTTAACAAAATCCAAAAAAGCCAGTTCAGTTTTAGAATAGAAAAATACCATAAAAATTTACTTTTGTCAAATATAATATGATATTATATAATATAATAGAGCAAAATTAAAGTAAATTAGTTAAACAATTCCGTACGGGATTTTATATATCTACTTATCAACTGTGGGGAAACACCCTAAAATAAGGATAGGATAAAGTAGAAATCAAAGAGGATGCCGGGATGACTGAGGTTATTTCAATCGGGGTAAAAGTACGAGAACTACGCAAAGAGCGCAATCTGTCTCAGCGAGATTTGGCCTGTCAGGCCGGCTATCGCCCAATGCAATTAGTCTGATCGAACGCGACGAGATTTCGCCCAGTGTCGCCACCCTGCAACGTCTGGCCGTGGCCCTCCAGGTCAAAATGAGCTATTTCTTTGGGGATGACGACGACCATTTGAGCGTGATCCACGTCAAAGCCAGCGAGCGACCTGCCCTGACCGGCAAGGGCTTGGCGGTTGCCAGCCTGGGCCGCCGCTTGCGCGAGCAGGAATTGGAGCCGTTCTTTGTGGCTCTGGCCCCCGAAGCGGAGAGCGGGCCTCATCCGGTTATTCACTCGGGACACGAGTTTGTATTTTGTCTGAGCGGAACCGTGCAATACGAAGTTGATAACACAATTTATGAATTGCAGGCAGGGGATTTTCTGCTGTTTGAGGCTGAACTGCCCCATCACTGGCGTAACACCTCCTCGGAAAAAGCGGAACTGCTATTGATTCTGCAAAGCTCCCACGGCTCCAATGAACCGGTCCGCCGCCACTTTTCCAGCTACCCTTCCGTGCTCCATATTGGCTCATGGACGCAGGGGGCACTATCAGGGCCAAGACCGGACCCGCTGGATGGGCGTTAACGATAATCTTGAACAAATTTTTATGTAAGTATTCTCTTTACCCTGACGCATCTACCAAACTTCGAGCAAATTGGATAAAACGGTAAACATCGGCAAAGGTGCTGGCCAGGCCCACCGAGATGCGCACAGCTCCGCTGCTCTTGGCGTCAATGCAGCGGCGAAACTCGTCAATCGCCAGCCGCTCTTTAGCCGGACCAAAACAAGCCATCAGCTCTTCAGCCGAGATACCCAGGGCCAGTTCACCCCCGCCCGGGTTACAGAAGCAGCCGGTACGCAGCGAAATATTCACTGCGTTGGCTTGCTGCTCCACCCAGCGATGATCTATAAAATGTCCCTGCCGATCATAGAAATTGAGGGTGATGGTTCCGCCCCGCTGCTGCATGCTAACTGGGCCATAAACTTGCACTAAAGGTACGCCGTTGTGGTGGTGCAGTGCGGTCAACTGATCCAACAGCCAGCCGGTCAGACAGGCAACCCGCGTGTGAATCGTATCCAGACCAATCCGGGCCAGATGGCGCAGCCCAATTTCTACCGCCGGCAGGGTCAGATAGTTGAGGGTGCCGTCCTCAAAGGCCTCAGCCCCCTCGTGCAAATAGTAGCGGTCTCCCTGAACCGAGGCCACGGTAATTGTGCCGCCGGCAAACCAGGGCCGGTGCAATTTAGCCAGGGCAGTTTTGCGGGCCAGCAAGCAGCCAACGCCGGTGGGATAGCCAAACATTTTATAAAAGGAGAGGGTGACAAAATCAGGCCGCCACCGGCTCAAATCCAGGCGATTGGTCGGCACAAAGGCGGCTGCATCGAGCAGAACATCCCAGCCTTTGGCCTGAGCCTGAGCAATCCACTCCAGCGAGTGCTGCACCCCAGAGAAGTTGGACTGAGCCGGATAGGCCAGCAAGTTATGACCGCCAGACCGGGCCAGGTCCAGATAGGTCAGCAACCTATCAGCATCAATATACAGGTCCGGTGGCAGCACCGGGGCATAGACCACCTGAGCACCCTTGGCCCGGGCAAACTCACGGATGCCGTTGACCGAGTTGTGGTTATCAAAGGTCAGCAGGTAAACATCACCCGGCCCAAAGGGATAAGACTCACCGACCAGCTTGAGCGCACCGCTGGCATTGTTGGTAAAAATGGCGATATATTCCTCCGGGGGAGCATTGAAGAATTCCAGCACATAGGATCGGGCCTGTTCAACCAACCGGGTCATGGTCTGTGAGGTGGGGTTGGTGGAATGGGGATTGCCAAACACATGCTGGAGCAGTAATTCCATGTGGGCGCGAACCTGGGTTTCAGCATACAGACCGCCGCCGGTGTAATCCAGGTAGATATGGCTTTGTTGATCCAGGCGGCTGTACTCAGCCAGACGCAGCTCGTCGAGGCAGCGAGTTGTGGCAAATTCGGGATAGCTTTGCTGGAAGGCCGCTTCGGCTGTAGCTAATGGCAGACTGTTATTTTGAAGGATGGACATAGACATTCTCCACAGATATCAAGAAGTTGCATATCCTTATTATAAGCCCGGTTTCAAAAAATTGCTCACACCGTTACCCTGGAAATAAACACCTCCTGAAGTGGAAAGCCGGCGCTCACACCATATAATAAACATAACAAGGCTAGGATAATATTCCCATGAACCAGATTTTTCGATTGACAAGTGCTTAAGCTATGGTACACTGAAAGCATCTACTACCAGGTACACACCGTGAGCGATGCTGCCCAGCTCACATCCGGGAAGACAAGAGGATGAGTCAGCAACAAAGTTACCAGTTGATGTGGTCTGCCCTTTTGCCGCGCCTGGCCCGCTTTCTTCCGGCCAATTTGTTTAACGGCTTACGAGCCTTACCGCCAGATTTAGCCCCGGCTAATATTGAGCAGCAGCTCATCGCCGCCGAACTGCTCAAGGCGGTGCGCACCCTCGACCCCCTTCATCGCGTTTTAATTCAATATATGCCCCGCTATCTGCTTGAGCGGAACCCCCAACCCGGCCAGCCCCAGGGAGAACTTCTGGAAGGCACCTTTATCTTTGCCGATGTAACCGGCTTCACCGCCCTGACCGAACTTTTGGCCCGCCAGGGTCAGGGCCGCGGCCACGAAGCGATGAACCAGATCATGAACAACCTTTTTTCCTCGGTGCTCGATCCGTTGATTGCCTCCGGGGGCGACCTGTTGGTTTTTGTAGGTGATGCGGCTCTGGTCTATTTTCCTAAAAAAGCTAACGGTGAAGATGTGCGTCAAGCAACCCGGGCAGCCCTGCGGATGGAACGCGCCATTACCCCCTTTGCTTCCTTTGAAACCGAATTTGGCCGGTGCAGTTTGACCATGAGCGCCGGGGTCGAACGGGGCCAGGTCTATGCCGGCATTGCCGGCGACACCCGGCGTATGGAGCTGCTCATCAGCGGGCCGGGCATTTTTGGGGCCACCGCCGCTGAAAAAGAGGCCGAACCGGGCCAGGTTGTGCTCGGCCCGCAGGCCCGCGCCATCGCCGCCCCTCACTTTACCCTTGACGGCGCGCTGGTGATTGATGATTTGGGTGACTCGCTGGGCGACTACGAACTTTCAGTGCCGACCCGCCGCTCTGGCGGTTCAACCGTCCTGGGTTTGACGGTAGCCGAGGCGCTGGAAACTTTGGAACTTACCGTGCAGCGGGTCGAACGACTGGCCCCCTTCCTGCCCGAAGATATGCTGGCCCGGCTGGTCAATACCGAACGCCAGCGCGGCCTGCCCCCCGAACTGCGCCCGGTGGCGGTGCAGTTCATCAATCTGGTCGGCCTGGAAAGGCTGGCGACCGAACGCGGCCCGGAACTGGCCACCGCCGTTTTTCAACGCTTTTTTGTCCGCGCCCAGGAGATTGTCAACCAACACGAAGGCGTTATCAGTCAGATTGATGCCTGGAGCGAAGGCTTTATCCTGGTTAACACCTTTGGCACACCCCGCACCCACGAAGGCACCACCAGCTACGCCGTATCGGCGGCGCTGCAGTTGGGCCGCGCCCTGGACCAGATCAACCGCGAATTTCAGCTCGATCCGCCCCTGAGCCAATGCAGCGGCATTACCCATGGCCTGATTTTTACGGGTGAAATCGGGGCCAAATATCGCCGCGAGTCGGTGATTGCCGGGCCGGCGGTCAACCGGGCGGCGCGGCTGATGAGCAAAGCCAACCCCGGCCAGATTATTCTTGATTTTGACATCTGGGCCAAAGCGCAGCCGGCCTTTATCGGCGACCCGCTGCCGCCGGTCAATCTTAAAGGTATTGAAGGACCGGTGGTGATTGTCAATGTGCGCGAAATGCGGCGCGGAACCCGGCTGCAGCCATTAGCCCGGCCCCTGCTGGACCGCGAAGCCGAAGCAGCGCACCTGGCGCTGGCCTTGGATAACTTGCTGCCGTCTGCCCTCGCTTCGACCAGAAAAGGCAGCGCCTGGCTGGTGAGCGGTGAAACCGGCCTGGGCAAAACCACCTTGATGTCACACCTGGCCGACATGGCCCGGCAGCGCGGTTTGACTGTGCTGGTAGGGCGCTGCCAGCCGCACGGCAAACATATTCCGCTCCTGCCTGGCCGACATG
>JAAUSP010000795.1 GCA_012032575.1 Anaerolineales bacterium
AGCCGCTCTATCTGTTCAGGGTTGAGGCCGATGCCGGTGTCTGCCACCTCAAAGACAATTTGAGCAGAGGAGCGGAGGTGCAGGGGAGCAGGGGCGAAGTTATCTCCCCCGCTCCTCTGCTCCTCTGCCCCCCTGCTGTGTGTTTCCTCTATTGCCACCGTCAGGGTAATTGTCCCATTCTCCGTAAACTTGGCGGCGTTGCTGAGCAGGTTGAGCAAACTCTGGCGGACTTTGGTCGGGTCGGTGTGCATCTGGCCCAGGTGGTCGGGTTGGTTGACCACCAGGGTGTTACCTTTTTTCTGGGCCAGTGGTTGGGCAATCGAGGCCACTTCTTTCAGCATCGTCGCCACGTCGAACGTTTCCAGGTGCAGCTCCATTTTCCCGGCCTCGATTTTGGACAAATCGAGCACCCCGTTAAGCACGCCCAGTAAATGGTGGCCGGCTTCGTTGATTTTCTTCAAATCAGGAATGAGTTCCGGCTGGTCCAGTTCCTCGACTTCTTCTTCCAGCATCTCGCTGTAACCAATGATGGCGTTGAGCGGGGTGCGCAGTTCGTGGCTCATGCTGGCCAGAAAAGCGCTCTTGGCCTGGTTGGCTGCTTCGGCGGCTTGTTTGGCTTCCTGAAGCTCCTGTTGGGTGTGCTCTATAATCGCCAGCATACGGTTGATGTCTCCGGCCAGGCCGGCCAACTCATCCTGCCCAAACATCACCATGCGGGCCGATAGATTCCCTTCGACTCCAATCCGGCTGACTCCCCGGCTCAGGCTGGCCAGGCGGGCCAACACCAGTTTTTCCAGCAGCCACAGCGTCAGCAGTCCAAACACCAGGCTCACCCCCGCCAGCGATAGGGCAAAAAAACGGAGACTGGCCTGGCCCTGGGCGTAAATATCGCGAGGCAAATCTACCCGCAGGATCAGGGCCGGCTGGTCATAAATGTCCAGCAGCGGGGCATAGCCGGCAATGGTGTTGGTCGTCAGCGCTTGGACAAAACTGGCCGCGCCGGAAGCCAGCGCATCCCGTGCCGTTTGAAAATCGGGTGGCAGGAGGGCCGGGCTGTTGAAACGCTGGAGGGTGAGCGATAAGTCGGTTAAGCCGGCCAGTCGTTTAACCTCGGCGGCGGTCAAAAAGCGGCCCATGATAAAGGTTCCGCGAATCGGGCCTTCATCCTGGCTGGTTAAAATGGGCCGCGAGCTAACCAGCAAGGCCGTGTCGGGCAGCAGCAGCAGGCCGCTAACCTGGCTGTTGGTGCTGCCGTGTTGTAACAGAAGGCTGTCGGGTTGCAAGTGAGGCTGCAAGGCCGGGGGAACCGGGACTTCCACGCCGGTTTCCAAATCTATATTTTTGGCAAAAACCTGCCGGCCGGCGGTGTTGTAGATCAATATTAAGTTAATGTGCAGATCAACAAAGTTGTCGTCAAAAAAATTGGCTTCCACGTAAGCGGGGTCTGCGTTCTCGACAAAAGCATAGGTGTCGTCCCACTCAGCGTAGTCGCCGGCCAAAGCGTCGAGCGTTTTTAAATCATCAAAGATGGCATTGACCGCTCGATTGACATTCTGGCCGGTAATCTGCTCTTCCAGGTTGGCAAAACTGTCCAGCCAGATGGTTGAGCCGGTAATATACAACAGGGTAATCAACCCGGCAAGGGTCACACCGATGACAAAGAGGGTTTTTGTGCGGAGGGTCATGTTTTATTGACGATTGACTATTGATCGTTGCTTATTGACCATTATTAACGGTCAATAATTAATTGTCAATAGGCAATTGCTCATGGTAAGCTACAAAAGCGCTTCGATTTCGGCCCGCAGCCGGCCTTGAACCTGCTGCGCCTGCGTCAGCTCGGTCTGCGTTTGCTGGCCTTTTTCCTGTTCGGCCCGGACAAAGCGGGTGTACGGGGCGACAGCATCGTTGATACGCTGCAAGCTGCGGTTGAGTTCTTTATCGGCCTGGCCGGTTAAAGCGCTGATTAACTGCTGGCGCAGCCCGGCGATGCGCTCGCTCATCTCTTTTTGGCCGAATGCCGCCGGGCCGGAATAACGAACAGCCCCAAAGCGGCAACCACACTGGCGGCCAGAATGCCGGTCACATCGGCGGCGGCGGTAGTGGCTAAAGAAACGATGATCGCTCCCAGGCCCACCGCTCCCAGTTCGGCCAGGGCGGTACCGGCCACGGCGAGTTGGGCGCTTTCGGCCAGTTTCTCCGCTTCGAGCGATTTATTATAGGTTTCAACCACCCGCTGGGCCGATTTACCGACCGAATCCAGCAGATGATCGCGGTCATAGCGAAACGCGCCGCCGACATCGCCAATCAGCCGGTCTTCATATTCGCGCTTGCGCTGTTCCAGGTAGTTCATCACCCCCTGCCATTGGTTCAAATCGGCATTGACCAGCCAATCAATCAGCTCGACCACTTTGCGCTCGATGGCCTGGGGCGCGTCGGCTACCACCTGTTCTTCAAAACCGCGCTGGATGCGCTCTTTGTTGAGCAGGTCAAAAATACGGGCCAGGCGCAGGGTGTCGTCAAAATAGGCGTTACCCCGCTTTTCCATCTCGTACAAAATATTTTCGATGTCGGCCAGCCGGTACTTGAAATCGCGCTGCATATCCTGGCGGTACAGCTCAAGCTGCCGCTCCAGATTGGCCAGGGTTTCCACGTCGTCGGTCAGCAGGGCCAGGCGGTTGTTGGTAATCTCGATGTACTGCTGCACCAGCCGGTCGCCTACGCCCAACGGATTCAGAAACTTCAGCCGCAGCCGGCTGGTTTCGTCGAGGGTGTCATGGATGTACCGTTCCAGCGGCTCAAAACGGCTGTCGGACCACTGCGCCGGGTCGCCCTGCTTGGCTCGCATGGCCCGCTTGGCGCTGACCGGGAAAATATCGGGGGTTGCGCCGACACCCAGCAGCGCCGCGCCGTTCTCACGCACAAAATTGACCACCTGGTTCAAATCGTCCGCCGTTTCCAGGATGTCAATTTTGTTGATGACAATGACCACCTTTTTGCCCCAGGCTTTGATCTGGCTCATAAAATTGCGTTCGCTCTCGGTAAAGGGGCGGTCGGCAGAGGTGATGAACAGCACCAGATCGGCGCGAGGGACAAACTCCTCGGTGATGGTTTGATGCTCCTGAATAATGGCGTTGGTGCCGGGGGTATCCACGATATTGATCTGGCGCAAAATGTCCACCGGCTCGATCAGGATATGCAGATGCGCTTCCTGCACCTGCCGCCGGCTGACCTCGCCATGTTTCAAGACGTTGATCTGGGAGGTCGGTCGGCGTGACGCCTTCTTTCAGGACGCTCTGCCCCAATAGGGCGTTGATGAAAGCGCTCTTGCCCGCGTTGAATTCACCGACGATGACCAGCAGGAACAATTCATCCAA
>JAAUSP010000796.1 GCA_012032575.1 Anaerolineales bacterium
GTCCTTGAATGGTTCTTCCCGGCAGGGGAGAGTTTTTCTGGCTCCCCTGCCCCCCTGCTCCTTCTCCCCCCTGCCTTCTTCCTTATCGGTGGACTTTTCGGCCTCTACTTCCCGGCCAAAGCCGGCTGGGGGGCGATCCGCAGCGGGCAGGGATTGGATATGAATGTCCTGATGTGCCTGGCCGCCGTCGGCGCATTTGCCATTGGCGAGTACGGCGAAGCGGCTACGGTGATTGTGCTCTTCAGCCTGGGCGAGGCGCTGGAAGGCTACACGATGGAGCGCGCCCGCGACAGTATCCGCAGCCTGACCCAATTGGCCCCGGCGGAAGCGATCATCTTGCAGCCCTGCATGGATTGCCAGGGCTGTCGTGGACGCGAACTGCCCGACGGTTCCGGCCCTTACGAAAGCGGGCCATGCCCCTGGTGCGACCTGCACGAAGCGCGGGTGACGGTCGAACGGCTGGCGGTGGGCGACCGGATTCTGGTCAAACCGGGCGAGCGTATCCCCATGGATGGCCGGGTGGTCAGCGGCCAATCGGCGGTCAATCAAGCTCCCATCACCGGCGAGAGCGTGCCGGTGGAAAAGGGACCGGACGCCGAGGTATTTGCCGGAACCATCAACGGCGACGGCGTGCTGGAGATCGAAGTCACTCGACTGGCCGCCGATAATACTCTCTCCCGCCTGATCCATCTGGTTGAAGAGGCCCAGAGCCAAAAGACGCCCACCCAGCGCTTTGTGGACAAATTTGCCCGCGTTTATACGCCGCTGGTGGTGGCCGGTGCGGGCTTGATGGCCGTGCTGCCACCGCTGCTTTTCGGCCAACCCTTCCTCGATACCCCCACCGAGCATGGCTGGCTCTACCGCGCTCTGACCATGCTGGTCATCGCCTGCCCCTGCGCCCTGGTGATTGCTACCCCGGTGGCAGTAGTCAGCGCGATTGCTGCGGCCGCCCGGCGCGGGGTGTTGATTAAAGGCGGCGCTTATCTGGAAGCGTTGGGGCAGGTCAAAGTGGTGGCGTTTGATAAAACCGGCACCTTGACTCAGGGCCGCCCGGAGCTGGTCAACCTGGCCTGTGTGGATCGCTGCTGCGTCGAAGCCCGCCAGCACAACCTCATGGCCGAGTGTGTCCACTGCGATAACATGCTGGCCCTGGCCGCCGCCGTCGAACGCTACAGCACCCATCCGCTGGCGCGGGCCATCACTGCCGCCGCCGAAAGCCGCGCCCTGCCCCACGTAGCTGCCACGGCTGTCAAAAGTTTGCCCGGTCAGGGTGTGCAAGGGCAGATCGGCAACCGGCTGGTCACGATTGGCAGCCATACCCTGCTCCACGACGACCGGGCCTGCCTGCGCGAATTTTGCGGCCTGGTCACAGGCGCCGAGGCCAATGGACAAACGACCATGCTGGTCCGCGAGGACGAAGCCCTGCGCGGCTATCTGGCCGTGAGCGACCCGCCCCGCCACACCAGCCGAGCGACGATCACCGCCCTCAAAGCCGCCCAGGTGACCGATACGGTCATGCTCACCGGCGACAATCCCACCGTGGCCCGCGCCATCGGCCAGCAGTTGGGCGTTGACGAGGTCCGCGCCGGACTGATGCCGGCGGATAAAGTCACAGCCATCCGCGAACTCATCGCCACGCACGGCGATACAGTGGCGATGGTCGGCGACGGGGTCAACGACGCGCCGGCCCTGGCTGCGGCGACAGTCGGCATTGCCATGGGGGCCGGCGGGACCGCCCAAGCCCTCGAAACCGCCGATGTGGCCCTCATGGCCGACGACCTAACCCAACTGCCAGCGGCCATTCGCCTCGGACGACGGGCTGTAGGGACCATTCGCTTCAACATCTGGTTTGCCCTCATCATCAAAGTAGTTTTTCTGCTGACCGCCTTCTTCGGCGTCGCCACCCTGTGGATGGCCGTTTTCGCCGACGTGGGCGCGTCGCTGCTGGTCACGCTGAACGGGATGCGGCTGCTGCGCCCGGACGACCGCTGAACCGAATAAACGCTCTGCCATCCCCCTTTTTGCCCCCTACTCCGGTTAGGGTTACAATACGGCCAGATCTGACCATTTTTCCACAAGACTTAACGATACCAAACGATTGGAGATTAACTCATCCCCAATCTCTTATCTCCAATCTCTCAATTGACCTTGCAAGCTTGACCCAACCGAACTTTAACGACGCAGCGGGCTGAAGGGCGCGCTCAAAGACGAGTTAAAATCCTACCCGCTGTCTGAACAGACCGCTAAGGGTAGGGTTTTTTTATTTTTACCGGACCTACCCGCACCAACGGTCATATTTAGAAACTGTCCGCGAATAACTTTCAGTTCGGGAGATTGGAGATTGTTTACGCAAAGCGTCTAATCTCTAATCTCCAATCTCCAATCTCCTGACGTAGTTAAAGTTATTTATGGACGAGTTCTTATGGAGGCAATCCATGCAATTTGCGGACCTGTTAGGTTCCGAAGCGTTAACCTTTGACGATGTGTTGCTGGTCCCCGACTTTGCCGAAGTGCTGCCGGCCGAAGTTGACCTGCGCACCCGCCTGCACGAAAAACTGGGCCTCAACATCCCGGTCCTTTCGGCGGCGATGGATACGGTCAGCGAGGCCCGGCTGGCTATTGCTCTGGCCCGGCAGGGCGGGCTGGGCGTGATCCACCGCAACCTCAGCCCTTCCGAGCAGGCCGCCGAGGTAGACAAGGTCAAGCGCTCCGAAGCCGGCATGATCGTGGACCCCATCACCCTGGGACCCGATGCTACCCTGGCCGAAGCCGAAGCGATTATGTCGCACTACCACATTTCCGGCGTGCCCATCACCGACGCGGGCCGGCTGGTCGGCATTCTGACCAACCGCGATGTCCGCTTTGCCACCGACCCTGCCGCACCCCTGCGTATCTATATGACCTCGACCGGGCTGATTACCGCTCCGGTCGGTACCTCGCTCGACGAGGCCAAAGCCATTCTGCACCGCCACCGCATCGAAAAACTGCCGCTGGTGGACGAAGCCTTCAACCTGCGCGGCCTGATCACCTACAAAGACATCCTCAAAAAGCGCGACTTTCCCCACCAGGCCACCGATGGCCGGGGCCGCCTGCTGGTAGCCGCCGCCGTTGGGGTGGGCGACGATCTGGATGAACGGCTGGAACGGCTGCTCGATGCCGGGGTGGATGCTCTGGCCGTGGACACCGCCCACGGCCACTCGGCCAGCGTGCTGCGAGCCGTCCGCCGGATCAAGCTGATTCCGCCCCAAGCCTGTCCTGGCCGGCAATGTCGTCACCGCCGCAGGCACGGAGGCCCTGATTGAAGCCGGGGCCGATGTCATCAAGGTCGGCGTGGGGGGCCGGCTCGATCTGCACCACCCGCATTGTGGCCG
>JAAUSP010000797.1 GCA_012032575.1 Anaerolineales bacterium
TCTCCCACACTTCGCGGCCCCACTGCTCCAGTGAAAATGGGGGATTGGCGATGACACAATCGAAGGTAGCCAGGCCGCCGCTGGCCGGGTCGGTAAAGACCGGCTGGCGCAGGGTGTCGCCTCGCTCCACGGCAAAATCCTCGATGCCGTGTAATAACAAATTCATCCGCGCCACTGAAGAGGTGGTCAGGTTCTTCTCCTGGCCGTACAGCTTGCCAAAGAAGGTACGCGGATCGCCGCCGTTGGCCCGCACGTGCTCGACCGCCGCCAGCAGCATCCCGCCCGTTCCGGCCGCGGGATCATAGATAGTTTCGCCCTCCTGCGGATTGAGGATGTCCACCATCAGCCGGACGACGCTGCGCGGGGTGTAGAATTCGCCGGCCTTGTTGTTGGTGGCGTCGGCAAACTGCTTGATCAGGTATTCGTAGGCGTCGCCGATGATGTCGCTGGCGACGTTCTTATTGCCCAGCGGCAGGCTGGAAAAATGCTCGATCAGGTCTTTGAGCAGAGGGTCAGGCAGGCGTTCCTTGTTGCTCCACTGGGCATCGCCAAAAACGCCGTACAGGTGGGCCTGGTTCGCCGCCTCGATGCAGTGCATGGCATTTTGCAGCGCCGTGCCGACATTGCTGGGCGTCTCGCGCACATCCTGCCAGTGGCAGTCTGCGGGGATTTGGAAGCGGTGCTCGTCGGCGAAATCCTCGCCGTACAACTCGACCGTCTCCTGGTACTCCTCATCCCACACATCGCAGATGCGCTTGAAGAAGAGCAGCGGCAGGATGTAGCTCTTCCAGTCCGTCCGGTCCACCGGGCTGCCGCGCAGGATATTCGCCGCTTCCCAGAGGTGAGATTCGAGTCGTTTCAGGGTTACAGGTTCGGTAAAAAGGGGTGGTTGGGTCATTTACTTAAAGGCATCCTCAAAGATTTGTTGTTGGTATATTGGAGATAAAAAAAGCGCCGCCCTTGACCAAGCCGCGCCCATGTGCTAAGATAAGCCTAATAAAACAGCTCGGCCAGGCCTCGCGCGTGGTCAAAGCAAATAGATTAAGACCCCTATCGCTTGGCAGCCGGGGGTCTTTTGTTTATGTCACTCTATTGTAGCACCTTTTCCGCCCCGGAACAACCCCACTTGGTTCAAGCTCCCTTAAAAATAACCTCATCTTTGAGCAGTTGCGTGATAGGATTTCGCCAGCAACCTGCTTGAGTCAGCCCTCATAAAAAAACCCTTCCTTACGGAAGGGGCGGGTTCGACAAACAGGTTGGCCTGTCAGCCCAGCCGCTCCACAAAACGGGCACTGGTGAGGGCGCGGACTTGCTCTAAAGTTGCGCCGGGGAGTAGTTCGGTCAGGGTGAGTTGGCCGCCGGGGTACTCAAATACGGCCAGATCGGTGATGACCACATTGACGGCGGCCATCGCGGTGAGCGGCAAAGTACACTGCGGCACAATCTTCGACTCACCCTCGCGGCTGGCGTGGGTCATGGTGATGATTAGCTTTTTGGCCCCGGAAGCCAAATCCATCGCCCCGCCGACGCCGAGCAGGGGCTTGCCGGGCACAGCCCAGTTAGCCAGGTTGGCCGACTCGTCTACCTGCAAACCGCCCATAATTGCCACATCCACGTGACCGCCGCGAATCATGGCAAACGAAGCGGCGCTGTCAAAATACGAGGCCCCCGGCAGGGCGGTCACCGGCTGTTTGCCGGCATTGACCGGATAATCCATCGCTCCGCCGCTCTCCGGGGCCGGGCCGACGCCCAGCAGCCCGTTTTCGGTGTGCAGGATGATGCCGTCTTCCGGGGTAATCAAATCGGCCACCAGGGTGGGAATGCCAATCCCCAAATTAACCACATCGCCGCGCTTCAATTCGGCAAAGGCGCGGCGGGCCATGGCCAGGCGGGTTGGGTCGGTCTCTTTGCCGGTTTCCACCGAGGCGGACGTGCCCAACTCTTCCAGGGTGGTATGAGCCTGCACCAGATAGTCCACAAAAATACCCGGCGTGACAATCTCATCGGGCGACACCTGGCCGAGCGGGACAATCTCCTCCACTTCGGCAATGACCAGATTGGCCGCCGTAGCCATCAGCGGGTTAAAGTTGCGCTCGGTCATGCGGTAAACCAGGTTGCCGGCTGTATCGGCCCGCCAGGCCCGGATCAAGGCTACATCGGCCCGCAAAGCCGGAACAAACACATGCTCGATGCCATTAATGGCTTTCTTTCCCGCTCGGCGGTAATGACGGTTCCCACCCCGGTCGGGGTGTAGAATCCACCCAGGCCCGCGCCGCCGGCCCGAATCGCTTCGGCCAGCGAGCCTTGCGGCAATAACTCTACCTCCAGTTTTCCGCTCTGCACCGCCCGCACCGCTTCGGGGTTAGAAGTAAAGTAGGAGCCAACAGCTTTACGTAATTGGCCGTTACGGAGCAGCAACCCTCCACCCAAACCCGGCTCGCCCACATTGTTGGCAATCAGGGTAAGATTTTTTACGCCCCGCTCTGCCAGCGCGTGGAAAAGATGGACCGGGTTGCCGGTCATCCCAAAACCACCGCCCATAATCACAGCCCCATCGGTAATCAGGGCCGCAGCCTCGGCAACGGTCAAAACAGGTACGGTTTTCATAGGTTGATTCCTCCAGCGGTGTAAAAAGTCAGTTTTGCCTTCCAGGTTTTATCCTTCCGATTCTACTCGCCTCCGCCTGTCCCGGCAAAATCAGCGGTTGATAAGCGATGGCATTTTGACGGTTCGCTTCAGGCTGTGGTAAAATCCCCGCCGCAATGTTAAAGCTCTTGAGCAGCTTCGGAGGAAGTGAGGCGTGAAACTGACCGAAATTTTTGTCAACGAGCAAGAAGTAGCCGGCGAATACATCGCCCAGGCTTTTTTTGAATGGAACGGCCAGGAATGGGAAATGACCATCAAGGCCGCCAGCAAAGCCGAAGCGGAAGCCCAGGCCACGGCTCAAGCGGCCGCCTATCTGCAAGAATGGGCGGTTGATCAAAACGCGGCCAATGAAAAATACGGGGTTTATCCGTTTTAAGAGGGATGAAGGCGAAAGGATAAAGGCGGAAATTTTCCCTTCACCTCTCAACCTCTGCCCCCTACTTTATACCTACAATAACAAGTAGTCAATCAAGCTTTTTTATGCTATGCTATGAGGCGTAGCATTTTCATTTCTGTTGAATATTTCACTTCAAGTACCGCCATCAAGCAGGAAAAATATTGCCGAGTCAGAGCATTCGGCGAAGTTGTAAAGTAACGGGGATATATTGCCTCCCTGTCTACCGTCTACCGTTTACCGTTTACTATTTTCAAAGGAGTGTTCACGAGCCTGAGCACGCCACCGATGATGAAAACTGCCTCACCCTAACCCTCCTCCACGG
>JAAUSP010000798.1 GCA_012032575.1 Anaerolineales bacterium
AGATCTGCCGGTCCACAACGCTCCCTACACTGCCGGACCGACCCCGACCCCCTGGCTGATGGCCACGGCCACGGCCTGGCCCACCCCCACGCCGGGAGCGATGCCTTACGTGACGATCACCCCCACGCCAGGCACTCCTGGTAACGGGGGTGGGGGCGGCGATGATAGTGGCAGCGGTGCCGGCGAGAGCAGCCCGGGCCGCGATGACGACAGCCTGGGTGCGCCAGGCCAGCCGCTGGGCTACCCCGTCGGCGGCACGCTCGTTCCGGCCATTCTGCCGGTCACGGGCGAGGAGTAAGTCAGCCGATAGCTGGTGGTTGCTGGCTAAGTTATCTTTGCCTTGAAAACTTTTTGGTTCCGACTTGTTCGGGTTAGGAGAAAGAAGTAAACCAACCCCCGGCTAGAAGCCGGGGACTTTATCCCTAACCAGCCGGCGCCATGCCCCAAGTGGGGCTATCAGTGGCAACGATGGTTGAGATGTTTGGGTAGTTTACGATACCCCGGCGGCTTATTATCACCGCCGCGTTGGTGTCAGCGTTAGCAGCATAACCGCAAGACACACAGAGGAAAGAACTTTGAGACTTACGATTGGCTTTATCAACACAACCGCATACGGGGCAAGTACGAGAGGTATTTCGGGGGTCAACTTCTATCAAGTGCACACCAGCCATTTGAGCCTTGTAACTAATCTTGGCTTTCAGGTCAGTAAAAGCCCAACTGTGCAGATTGTCACGCTGCCCGCGCCGAACCGAAACCCTGTCGCGGATGCCGGTCAATTTCTCAACGGCAATCGCTCTATTTGTGTCTTTTGCGGTCTTGACAATCTGCTTGCTAATAACGTGATTTGTGTGACGGGCAAAACGGGCCTCTTTACCAGACAGCTTTTTGAGGCGACGTTTGGCCGATTTGGTTTGTTTCTTTTGGAGTTTCTTTCTCAGGCGTCGGTGTCTAAACCGGACATTGTTAATCTGATTGCCCGCATAGGTTTCACCGTCGCTAGTGGCGGCAATCGTCACTATACCCAGGTCAACACCCAACACGCCCTCTACATCAACCGTCTCTGGTGTTTCCTTTTCGCAAGTGGCAAAGAGGTAAAAAACACCATCAACCAGACCCAGGTCAGACTCGCCGTGCTGATGTTGGAGCAAGTCAAGCTGATGTTGACCGGCCAAAAAGGGAATAATCAACCGGCCCTGAGTAGTCCAGATGCTAACAGTTTGGCGGCCTACGTACCATTTGAGAATACGGTCATCGTAGGCAATGGAGCCGTGAGGGTTGAAAGTGCGCTTTGTTTCCCGGTCAAGTTTGTAACTGTCAGTAACCTTGCTAATGCAGCGCACGACCATTTGAGCCGACAGGCCGGAGGTAGAGCGGATAGTGTAGTAAGTCAGGCCGTGCAACTTGAACTGGTTAAAAGTCCTGGTTTCCCAGGCAACCTGACTAATCTGGTCACAAGCGGCGTTAGCTCGTTCCAACGTTTCAAGCAAGCTCTGATGTTGCTCCGGGGTCGTTTGCAATTTGACTTTGGCCGTGAGTTTCATAAAAAGATCGTCCTTCGGATAAGAATATCATAGTATATATTCAAATATTTGAGAAATTCACAGGGTCAAAAATGGAACAGAGATATAGCAATATCGAACTCAAAAGCACCAAAGGCGCAACTTACAATCTTAACTACCATCTCGTATGGTGTCCAAAGTATCGTCGCAAAATCCTGGTTGGGCCAATTGCAATCCGCTTGCCCGAACTATTCAAAGAGATTGCTCAAAAGTGGGAAATCCAGATTATCGCCCAAGAGGTAATGCCCGACCACGTACACCTATTTGTATCAGCCCCACCCAAGTACAGCCCGTCAAAATTGGCGCAACTGTTCAAGGGTACAACCAGCTACGTCTTACGCCTTGAGTTTCCAGAAGTCAAGAAAGTGATTTACAAGGCCGGAACACTGTGGAGTCCAGGGTACTACGTGGGAACGGCGGGAAATGTCAGTTCTCAAACCATCCGAAAGTATATTGAGGAGTGCCAAAAACTATAACCGACGTTGACTCCCCGGCTGGCTTCAAGCCAGCCGGGAGCAATCACACATTTTAGAGAAAGCGAGGTAAGCCTTTCTCCTCCCCCGACACGATGTCGGGGGTTTCCGAAAGGCTAAAAATCTATGATCGTTGCTTTGTCCGGCAAAGGTGGGGTGGGGAAAACCACACTTTTGGCTGTTTTATTGGACGAATTGGCCCGGCGGAATTATTCCGGCCGGGTGCTGGCTGTGGACGCCGACCCGGCGATGACCCTGCACCTGGCGCTGGGCCTGCCTGAACCAACGGCCACCGTAGCCCAGGTACGTGAGACGGTCGAACTTGACGCCAAAACCATCCGCAGTTTGCCTCCCGGTACGACCCCGGCAGATTACCTACTGGGGCGGCTGCAAGCCGCCGGGGTACTGGCCTCCGGCAGGCTGCGTGAAAAGGAGTTCAATCTGCTGGCGATGGGCCAGGGGGAGGGGCCGGGCTGCTACTGCCGGGTCAACGCCGCGCTGAAAACAGTGCTCCAGTGGCTCATCACCAGCTATGACCTGATCCTGGTGGATAATGAGGCCGGGCTTGAGCACTTAAGTCGCTACCGGCTAAGTCGGGTGGACCTGTTTTGGGTGGTCACCACGCCTGCCCCGGCGGCTCAGGCCGTAGCCAGGCGGGTGTTGGAGACAGCCGGGACGGTTGGGGTCAAAATCGGTGAAAGTGGCTTGATTTTTAACCGGGCCACTGGGTCAACCGGCCCGGCGGCGGCGATCGTGCCGCTCAGCCAGGCGCTGATAGATTTGGAAGGGCACGGGCAGCCGGTGGTGAACCTGCCTGATAACGACCCGGTCCGGTTGACCCTGACCCCACTCCTGGAACGGCTGTTGGCAAGGGAAACTGTATGTGCTTGACGTACTGTCACCGGCTGAAGGCGCTCTATTGGAATCACGAGGATTGCGAGCCGGATATATGCGGCTTTGCCGCCGGGCCGCACGGCTGCTGTGACACCTGCTGGCACAGCCGGAAAGGTCTATGCGTTCTGACGAATGCGCCGCTGCCGGCGACCGAAGGGAGAGGCGGCTGTTGCCACTGGAATGTGACCCCGGTGCAAGGCTGGCAGGTGGTGACATGGGAGATGCTGGCGCCCCTGGGTATCGGGCCGGCAGAACTGGATGTGGCCGTACTCAAAAGCCTGGAGGCGCCTTACCGGTGGGTTGATGGTCAGCCGGTGATTGATCCGGATGCCCTGGGGCTGCCCTCCCAAACCTACGGGTTGGGCACAGAACATCAGGTGGAAGAGGTCTGGGACTGGTCGGCCTGGAGCGAGTTGTGGCGGACCGCATCCTGAAGGC
>JAAUSP010000799.1 GCA_012032575.1 Anaerolineales bacterium
TAAAGAGGACCTTGATTTGGGGATGCAGCGCCTTGAGCCGTTCGGCTAACTCGCTGCCGCTCATCTGGGGCATCACCACATCGGTTAAGAGTAAATCAATTGGCTCTGTCTGCTGTTGGGCCAGGGCCAGCGCCTGATAGCCATGGTCCGCCTCCAGCAGCCTGTAGCCGTAACTTTGTAAGGCTAAGCGGACGACATCGCGGACCATCTTTTCATCTTCGACGAGCAGGATGGTCTCGCAGCCCTGGTTTGCGTCCGGATCGGGTTGAGGGGAGACCTGGCTGGAAGAGGTGGTTTTGTGGGCGGGCAGATAAATCTCAAAAGTTGTGCCCTGGCCCGGCTGGCTGTTGACCGTAATCTCGCCTTCACTCTGCTTGATAATTCCGTAAACGGTCGCCAGGCCCAAGCCAGTGCCTTTGCCCTGCTCTTTGGTGGTAAAAAAAGGTTCAAAGAGGTGGGTCAAGGTAGATTTGTCCATCCCCTGGCCGGTATCCGTCATTCTGAGCCTTACATAGGGACCAGGTAAGAGTTCAACCTGTGGCTTGGTCTGGCTTTCTTCCGAGACGATATTACCGGTTTCGAGGGTCAATTGTCCTCCCATCGGCATCGCATCGCGGGCATTGGCGGCCAGGTTCATGATGACCTGTTCCATCTGGCCGGGGTCGGCAATGACGGTCCACAAGCCTGGTTGGAGACTCGTGCTCAGGGTGATGTCCTCACCGATCAAACGTCCCAGCATTTTTTTTAAATTTGCAATCAGGTCATTCAAATCGAGGACGATGGGGGTCAGCATCTGCTTGCGGCTAAAGGCCAGCAGTTGGCGGACCAGGCTTTCGGCCCGCTTACCTGATTGCCGGATCTGCTCGACCTCGTCAAATAAAGGATCATGCCGGGGTAGTTTGGCCTCGATCAGGTCGCTGTAGCCCAGGATAACCGTCAGGAGGTTGTTGAAGTCGTGGGCCACCCCCCCGGCCAAAAGGCCAATGCTCTCCATTTTCTGGGCCTGGCGCAACCGTTCTTCCAGTTTGGCCTGTGTCTCTTCTGCCTGCCGGCGTGCGGTGATGTCGCTGTAATTGACCACAATCGCCTGAATACCGGGGGTATCCAACAAATTGGTGCCGGTAGCCTCTACCCAATGCCACGTCCCGTCTTTGTGCCTATACCGGAATTGACCGATAGCCGATTGCTGGGGCTGACGCAGGATCTGCCCGAGGATTGTGCCAGCTATAACCTGATCATCGGGATGCAGAAACTCAAAAGCGTTGTGGTCCAGCATATCCTCTGGTTGATAGCCCAGGAGGCGCGTAACTGCCGGGCTTTCGTAGAGAATGATCCCTTCGGCGCTGAGCAGGGCAATGGCATCAGCGCTGTTCTCGATGATCGCCCGAAATTGCTGTTCGCTCCGTTGCAGTGCTTCTTCGGCTTTTTTACGGGTGAGAGCCAAACCGGCCATATAGGCAAAGGTTTTTAGCCCGTAATCGAACGCCTCGGTCTGTTCCTCAGCCATGAAGGCGACGATCGTGCCCAATAATTGTGTGCCGTAATTGAGCGACAGAACAATGACCTGAGTATAGCCAAGCGTAGCCACAAGCCAATCGGCCGTTTCCGGTGAAATCTGGCCGAAGGCGAGCGTCACCAGATCAGCCGTTCGGTTGATATTGCGGTTGATCATCAGCGGGATTATTTCGTTGGGGACGATGATTCGTATTTCAAACAACGAGCTATCCAAAGCTGCTTCAATCCGATTCAAGAGGCCCTCATCCATAGCTGCGGCAGTCAGCCTGATAGTTCCTGTCGGCTGCTCGTACTGAAAACTATGGCACCGATAGCCCCGGTGAGCCGGCGATAGGTCTCGCCGATAGTTCGCCACAACTCGTCAACGCTGGCAGCTTCATTGAATGAGATGGAGATATCGTTAAGCTGGCGGTTGAACTCGGACAGGAGGCGATAATTGGTTTCACTGGTCAGAAGCGCTACCTCCATCCGCTTACGTTCGGTGATGTCGCGGGTAATTGACAGGATACAGACCTCGCCCTCAATTTCGATCAGCCGGGCCGACATCAACCCAGTGCGCAATGAGCCATCTTTCAGCCAAAATTCGGTTTCAAGGTTTTCCACTTCACCTCGATCTCGCAAATTTTGGACGAGCCGAGCACGTTCTGCCGGATTGGCCCAGATGTTTAAGGCGAGCGAGGATTGTCCCAGGACTTCTTCCCGGGTATAACCGGTGATCCTGGTGAAACCTTCGTTAATGTCGAGATACAGGCCATCGCTCAGCCGGTTAATGTTGATCGCATCGGGCGAAGTGCGGAAGGCGGTGGCAAATTTGTGTTCTGATCGGCGCAGGGCCGCTTCTGCTCGCTTGCGCTCGGTAATGTCCCGAATGACGCTGATTAAGGTTGGCCTGCCTCTGATGATGGTTCCTTGCGAACTAACCTCGACCGGAAAGGTGCTGCCATCCTTGTGCCGGTGGATCGTTTCAAAGAGAAGGCCCTGGGCACTGGCTTGGTCCATTTGAGCGCTGATCTGGGCTTGTGTCTCGGGAGCGTGTAAATCGTGGATCGAAAGCGCCAGAAGTTCCTCCCGGCTGTAGCCATAGGCTTTCGTGGCGGCGAGATTGGCTTCCAAAATCCGTCCGTCGCCGTACCTGATCAGCAGGATAATGTCGCGACTTTGGCCGACTAACAGTTCATAGCCAATCTGGATTTCTACCGCTTGCTTGTACAGGCTGATGTCCCGAACAAATGCAATCAGTTGCCCCTCCGCTAATCGGCGCAGTCGGATTTCTACCGTGAACCAGCGTCCCTCTTTGTCGCGTAACTGATCCTCAATCCAAGCCGGTTGATTTTCGTTCCCTTCCTCCCAGGCCAGCAGCGCTCGTGTCCGGTCCTCACTCAAAAGCAGATCGGACCAGGCAAGTTGCCCTAGTTCTTCTCGGTCGTAGCCCAACAGCACGCATCCCTGCGGGTTAACCTCCAGAAAACGGCCCTTGACATCGCTGATAAAGATACTATCACTTGCTTCTTCAAAGAGGGTTCGACACAGTTCGTCGGTGTGCTGGAAACTGGTAGTCATAGTTTTCTCCTTGGCTTGTCACCAGTAGAGTACTTCTGCTTGAACAAAAAACACCGCCCCATTGAGCAGGCGGCGCTATAGATGTCACTGTAATACTACAAACCGGGCTGGTGGCACATACACCTGATCCGGGCCAGGCTCCATAGGAGCAGAGCTTTTCTTATTTACTGGAAGTAGTATAACATACCTTAATTAGGCTGACAATCCCGCAATCAGCGAGGGGTCTGTCCCAGATTTTAGGCAGACCTCACCCGGCTGCTGTCGGGGCTATGGTAAGGTTGA
>JAAUSP010000800.1 GCA_012032575.1 Anaerolineales bacterium
GGTGCAGCGGCCTTTGGCTGTGCAACCGGGGCTAGCACATTAAATTTGTGCTAGTGCTGGCACGGGCAATAGCTGAGGCATCTCGTGATGGTAATCCTGCCAATGAGGTTACAACTGCTGGTAATACTATTTCCCAACTTGGGAAGTCAGATGTCCAAAGTCTTATACAATTTGGCGATGAGACTATTAGTATTAATGGAAGTAACTCTTTTGCAGGGACTTGGTATGGTGCTGCCAATGAAATTGCTCAAGGGGTAAGTGATCCTAATATTACAACATTTGTCTCACGAACTGGGGATCGAATAGTTGGAGCAATGCAAGTATTTAATGGAAACAACGCCTTGCATGTATCGGTAATGGAAAGTATAGAAAGCGGAACCGGGACGAGGTTAATGCAAACAGCAGCACAAGAGAGCATTAAAAGAGGGTTTGGTGGCCAACTTACCTTTAACGCTGTAACCAAAGATGGTATAAGACTTGCGGAAAAGATAGGCGCTACTCTTATTCATGCTGGTAGCCATTCTTACAGGTTGACTGAAGAAGCAGCGAAAGCGCTCTTGAATCAGCCCTAAGTGATTATTAATCTAGCTCATTTGAGAAAGATATAGACCATGCCTACTATGTATATTTTTCAGTTCGGAAGTGAAATAGCGATGAAGAAATTTCAACATACGTTTTTAGTCTTCAAAGAAAGAGATGGTAGATTAGCTTGGCGGGCTGATGCAGAAGAAGAGAAAAGTTACATAAAAACAGGCATCAAGGAAAGAGGTAAAAAATTATTTTGGCAGCTAAGAAATGTAGGGAAGTTAGCCAAACCAGTGGTTGGAGTACAAATCCAGATTCAAAATGTGTCTATTGTGCCTCAGTTGTTATTCGTGCCTTGGGAATGGCAACTGTCGATAAATAATATTCCCTATAAGGGTCCTCGGGTGGGGCTACCTATAGATATTGAGGGCAAGACAATAGAATTACAGTGTAATGAATATCGCTTCGTTTGTTTTTTTCCAAAAATTGAGTTTGAACCAGGGGATAGAATAGCTCAATTGCGAGCTACACTAGGGAAAAGCGAGTGAGCTTTAGTGCGTAGATTCTCTTATATTTGTCAAGGGGCTAAACTGATTTAGCTCCAGCCTTAACCGGATCGAAAGGGGTATTGCTGCGAAAAACAGTCCAAGCCCAGGTTAATATTTTGCGGGCGGCGGTGTTGGCTTTGGCGGGGTGAGGGATGGAGCAGGCGCGGTAAAGAAAAAGCGCCTCTGATGAGACGCTCTATCTGGACAGTATTAAATTTTGGGCTTCCTACCAATTACTCAAAAACTCAAGCCGGTTTTGCATGTCCTGGGCTGAAAGCGTGGCGCTTAAGCGGAGCAAGCGGCGCATTTGCTCACCGACGGTATAATGCTGTTGTCGTGATAGAATGATACCGGCGTGGCTCTTGCTGGCGGTGAGATAATGGGTATGTAACCGGTAAAAGTCACCGACATTGAAGCTGTACAGAACCCGGCCCTGGGTGATGGCAAACTCAAGATGGCTTTCATCGGATCGCTCGATCATATCCTGTTCCAGGGCGGTGGTAACATCAATCCCCCGAATACGAAGCGCCTGCACCAAATCCTGGTCCATACAGTCTTCATCGCAATAAAGACGCAGTTGGATCATGCCGCATCTTGGCGCTGCCAGCGCTGTTTCTGGTCCAGGTCAGCCGCCAGCTTTTCTTCAGCCGCAATAATGGCTTCAATTTCCGCCTGGTTGGCGTGGTAATAAGCTAACGCAGCGTGCACCTGGGCCAGGCTCAGATGTCCAATCCGGCGGACGATCTCCTCCGGCTCAAGCCCCAACTTATACCAACCCACAATCCGCCGCACGGTTACGCCCGTTCCGGCCACACGGGGCTGCCCCTGGCGTATTTCGGGCGAGCGCACAATAAGTGTGCCGATGTCTACTGTTGTTAGACTCATAAGTAGCTCCTCCGTATACCCACCGGCGCATGACTGCGCCGGGTGATAGTTTACCACAGATGCCCCAAATTGCATACCCTTTGCTTTTTTAATCTCAAAGTCTCGCCACATTGAGCAGGCTTAAACTTGATTTTTTTGGGTTTGCTTTGCTCAATCCCAATCTATTTTCTGTGGCCACGGATTTATGTTGGGTCTCGTGCCTCGACCCAACCTACTCACTAATGGGCAAGTATTGCCAGTCGTTAGGGGCTGAAGCCGCTTAAGCCTTCTCCCCTCATTCAAAATCTTTTTCTGAAAAACTATAGTATACCACACTCCCCTGCCGCATCACCACTCGACTCGCGCCGAAGGTGTAGTACCACCACGCGGGAGGGCCTGGTCGGTTGAGGCAACTGAGCCGAGGATTTTGGGCAAACTGCCCGGCAAAGGTATAATCAAGCATAAATAAAAACTGTCCGGGGAGACCCTCTCATCACTCATAAATTTGCCGGTCAGCAAGTGTCCGACATCCTCAGACAAAAGAAGGGCAGCATTAAACAAGCCCAACTCCCGCCAGGGTCGCCCAATTGGGAGGAGTTTAGCCAGATGAGCTGGGAGCAGATCGAAGTAGGGGCCGGGGCTAACCGACCCGGTTTTAAGGTCGTGCGGAAGTTATTAACAGATAGGAGGTTTGACCGATGAAACCAGCCGTCTTTGATAAGGTGATGAGATTTTTAGATCAGTTGGAACAGGATGGGATCAGTTATACCCTGGCTCATTATCGCGAGGAGGCCCTGTTGGTCAATGTGGCAGTGCCGGGGGAACGCTGGGAGATAGAATTTCTCACAGATGGCAGGGTTGAGATAGAACGATTTGTTAGCAGGGGTGAGATTGCCGACGAAACAGGGTTAGCTGACCTGTTTGCCCGGTATGGCGAGGCGGAGCAGCTTGAGTTGACGCCCCAGGAAGCGGCGTTGATAGCCAAATAAACTTGGCGAGTTATTATGAGGCCAGTAGAAAGTAAGCTCCTTACCTCTTGCAGGAAAACAAGTTCTGGTTCATTTGTGCCGGGTTCCATCGGGCATCGTGGCCCCGGTTAAGTTGGCATCGCCTAAAACAGCGCTATCCAGTTTAGCTCCGGTCAAGTCAGCGCCGCTGAGGTTGGCTTGAGCCAAATTAGCCCAACTGAGATCAGCTCCGTTCAAGTTGGCCCCGCTGAGAGTGGCTCCCCGCAGCGCCGTGCTGTAGAGATTGGCATTTTGCAGCTTGGCCTGGCTCAAATCAGCGCCGGCCAGGTTGGCAAAGCTTAAATTGGCCCCTTGTAAATCAGCCTGCCGGAAGTTCTGCCCGGTCAGGTTTGTCCAGCTTAGATTAGCTTTTGCGCAGGTAGGCGGACAATTAGCAGGCAGTCCTTTTGGC
>JAAUSP010000801.1 GCA_012032575.1 Anaerolineales bacterium
CAACTCCACGCCCGGCTGACCCGGTATCGCTGGCAGCCCGACAAACAGGAGCGGGAGCAGGTCATCTATCCGGCTACCTTTGCTGCCCTGGGCCGGATTGCCCAGGATTTGGCTTTGAGTATAATTGAGGGTAATCAGTAACCAGTAATCACTAATCAGTTAGTGATTCACTGATAACTGGATACTGATAACTGGATACTGATAACTGAACACCGATAACTATTTCTTGGAGGAAAAACCGATGCCGCTTTACGAATATTACTGCGCCGAGTGCCGTACCAAGTTTGAAGCGTTACGTCCGATGGATAAAGCCGATGTTGCCATTCAGTGCAAAAGCTGCGAGAGCATGCGCACTTCGCGGGTGCTCTCGCTTTTTGCCACACACGCCAGGGCCGAAACTAGCAGCAATTCTGCCCCCACCTTTCCCGCCAGCATGGGCGGAGGCTGCTGCGGTGGTCACTGCGGCTGTGGACATTAGAGGGTAGACACGCGAAGCGGACGGTAAACGGTAGACAGAGGTCTGTCTACCGTTTTTATTTTTTAAACTCTCCCTCTATCTTTTTCGTTACCCCAGACCCAAACTTTTTAAATAAGGAGGAGTGAGCATCCTCAGATGCGAACGGGACTGCTCCGCATCTGAGGATGCTCCGCTCCTCAAAGACAAAAAGGCGTTATTTGAAAAGTATTGCCCAGACCAGCATCCTGAGTAGGCCGTAGCAGAGCGAAGGCAGTATCGAAGGGTGCGGGTTAGCCAACAGTCCCCGCACCCGCCGCACCCTTCGATACGCACTCCACGTTGTTTCGCGCTACTCAGGATGCTATTTCGGTCAGGTGTAATAAATCTACTTTTATGCACTCAAGTGCTTGCGGAACCACTCCAGGGTGCGAGGCCAGGCGTCTTTGGCGGCATCGGCATTGTAGCTGGCAGCGGCATCGTTAAAAAAGGCGTGACCTGCGCCTTCGTAAACCTGGATTTCGCTCTCAACCCCGGCTTCTTTAAGCGCAGTGCCCATTGCTTCTACATCCGCCACCGGAATACCCTGGTCTGTTGCACCGTACAGGCCCAAAACAGGTGCTTTGACTTGACCGACCTGATCCGGCGTGAGCGGCCGGCCATAAAAGGCGACGGCCGCGCCCAGGTCGGCTTCGGCCAGGGCGGTTTGTAAGGCCAGCCCGCCGCCCATGCAGAAACCAACCACGCCCACTTTGGGGCCAGCGACGTAACTCTGCTCTTGCAGAAAGTCAATCCCCCGCTGAATCTCCTTGACTGCTTCGGCCATGTCCAGTTCCATGACCAATTTGCGGGCTTCATCCGGCTCGGTGGTGACAGCACCGTGATACAGGTCGGGCGCGAGCGCTACAAAACCTTCGCCAGCAAAGCGATTGGCCACATCCTTAATATGGTCGTTCAGGCCCCACCACTCCTGGATGACCACAATGGCCGGTTTGGGATCGTCACCCTGAGGCCGGGCCAGATAGCCCATCAAGGTTTCGCCGTCGCTGTCCTTATACTCAACCATCGCCATTTGACCGCTGGCTTCAGTGCCCATTGCCGCTTCGGTTGTCGGCGCGGCGGCAGTCGCAGGAACCGCCTGGGTAGGTTGAGCGGCTTCTTCCAACACCGGCGGCGCGGTGGGATTGGGGTTGGCGTTGCAGGCGCTCAACAGCAAATTAGCTGCCGCCGCGCTCCCCAACGCTGCCGACGCCCGCAGCAAAAAGTTACGCCGGCTAAGTTCCCCCACCTGAAATGAACGGACAAGTTGCATCACATAGACGCGATCCATAACGCTTTCCTCCTTAAAATAATAGACGGTAGACACGCGAAGCGGACGGTAGACAGGGATAATATCCCGCCACACTGCTACCAACAATTTTTGTAACTACTCAGCCATGTCATTTCGACCGAAGGGAGAAATCCCCAAGGCCGATGCAACATTGAAGCCGATCAAATTCAAGCCACCAAAGAAGCGGGCGTGTTCGATCTTGACGCAGCGATCCATGACCACATCCAGGCCGGCGGCTATGGCTCGCTGGGCCGCCTCGTGGTGAATAACCCCCAACTGCATCCAGACCACTTTGGCCCCGACGGCGATGGCTTCGTCCACCAGATTGTCTGTCTTTGGGCATAAGTCTCCTTTGTGATGAGGCGAGGACTCGTGAGGCGAGGAGGCGAAGTATTCTTTCGCCTCACTTATCATCGCCTCCTCGCCTCATTTTCATCCAGCGCCGTTGTAAAGCACGCCATAAGCGGGTCACGTGGCTGTTGGAATGCTGTCTGGGAATATCGTTGACCACTGTTTCAAACATGACCGGCTGGCTGTAGTGCTCTTCGAGCTGCTGGTGATGCTGAATGACCCAGATATAAAAGTCGGCGGCGGTGCGCTGAGGGAAGTTTTTCAGGACGCCCGCCTGCTCGATGAGTTGGACGGTACTGACATAGATCATTTCATACCAGGCAACGACAGCCTTTTCATAAGGCGTCTCGGTTTCATCAATGATGGTCAGCACTTCCTGGTAATGGGCAATCTGGCCCAGCACATCCGTGTATCCGCCAGGCGCAGTGAAGCGGATGGAGTGGCCGGGGATCAGTTCGTCCAGCCGGGTCTGGGTTAAAAAGCCCTGCCGTTCGGCTTCGAGCAGCAAGGTGTCCATATCTACTCCTGGGGCCAGACCGGCTACCGGCTGGAGATATTCCCACACATGGGCTTCGATCTCTGCCAGTTTCAGATGGCGGGCCACCGAAACACGGTGATTGCCGTCCTTGACAAAATAGTAGTCGCCAATCTGGCAGACCTCGATGGGCGGCAGGCCCCGGCTGCTGGGGTTGAGATAGGCGGTCGCCACCTTTTGCCAGCGCTCGCTGATGCTCTCGTTGATAGGCAAAAAAGCCTGCACAAAATCCTGGTAGCGGCCCTCACTGCCGACAATTTTATCCAACGCAATCGGCTGCACGCCCCGATAAGAGGCACTGCCCAGGTTAAAATGTTCGGTCAGTTGGGTAAAGTCAACCAGGCCGATATTTTTGTGGCCCAGGCTGGCCTTTAACTGGGCCAAAAACGCCTTGCGCCGAACTCGCCCCCACTCTTGCCGCGCCTGCTCCTGGTATAGGTTTTGCATCGGCTGCCCCCTTGCCCCACCTTACCTGAGGGCCTATTTTAACAGCCCCCCGCCCAAAAAGGCAAAACGCCCCTTTGCTTTGAGCTTTAGCGGATGTTGATATATGATAAGGCTGTTTGTAAAAGTATAAACCATAAGGAGTGTTCACGAACCTGTGGCACGCCACCAAGAATGAAAAGTGGGGGAACTCGTAGGAACTCATAGGAACTTACCCCACGAGTTCCCCTGAGTTC
>JAAUSP010000802.1 GCA_012032575.1 Anaerolineales bacterium
TGGCCGACTTTGCCTTTGGCCCGCCAGTAGTCAAACTTGGTGGTGTCCAGGTGTTCGGTGATGCCGCCCAGGCGACGAACCTCTTCCATCATGTGGCCGGTGCCGCCGGGGCCGTCGCCACCTTTGCCGTCCCACAGGGCAATAAAGCGAATTCGTTCGACGCCGTAGATCAGGGCGGCGTAGAGCGCCCAGCGGTTGTTGCGCTCATAGGGATTGTCGCCCAGCGGCAGCGGTCCCAGCCGGTCAACCTGGTATTGGATTGAAACGTTGGGGTGATTGCGAATATTATAGAAACGGGTGATCCACTCATCTCCGGCAAAGCTAACCGATTCCTTAATAAAATTAGCCTCGCTAAAGGGGAGTAAAATTTCAACCCGCATGTTACGATTTAAGCAGGCTTCAATAAAGAGGGTGTCCCCGCCGCAGGCCGCGCCGGGAATAATGGCCATATCGTTCTCATCCGCTTGCAGTTTATCCAACGTCTTCTCGATGCGTTCGCGGGCTTCTTTTTCCATATTCGCCGGGAAACGCGGCTCAGGCCGGTTCGCCCGGTCTATCATATGGCCGGAGAAAAGGAAGATATGCCGGTTTTTATCCTCACTGACTTTTTGTTCCGTGTCGAGTTTTTTGATCTCTTCTTGCAGGACGGCCAGACCGGCCTTGACAAACTCCGGGCGAAAATTTAAGGATTTGAACAATTCCAGTTGGGTCAGGGTAGATTTTAAGGCAAAACGATTTTGTCCGGCCAGAGTCAGCGCTTTTTGATAAGCCCGGGTGACGGCTTTAGGCTCTTCGGCGGTGCAAACGGCCAGATCAGCCAGGCCAATGAAAGCCCAGAAATTGCTGCTGTCCCGCTGAATCTGACTTTCCAGGGTGAACTGAACCGCTCCTTTGAGCAAAGCTATTTGCTGCCGGGTGGCCTGCCATTCCGGGTCAATGTCGCTGTCAAAATGCTGGACCAGGTTATCCAGCAGCAGGGCCAGGGTCAGGGCGTTTCCGCCGGAATAAAAATGATTTTGGTCCAGACTGTAGCCGGAGAGGTAGGTATCAATGGCTCTTTTCAGCCAGTAGCCGGTCAGGAATGCTTTTTTCTGGCGCTCCTGCACATCTTCAATATTGGCCCACTCATTCAGCCACATCTCTTTGTAAATCCGGCCCAGATAGGAGATGGCTTCGATATTGGCCGGCTCGTCCTGAAGCAGCCGCTCCAGTTTGACAATCGCTTCATCGTAGCGCTTCAGGCGCGCCAGATGAAACGCCTCCTCCCGCCGGAACTCCGAATTTCTGGAGTTGATTTTCAACCCCTCGCGATACTGCTGCAAAGCCAATTCGTGCCGGCCCAGGCTGCGCAATGCTCTGCCGGCTTCGGCGATGACATCCTCTTTAATCAGCGGATTGCTGACTTCTTCGGTCAGCAGCAGCACATCGCCGATACGCTTTTGGCGTTTGGCAATCTCCACCCGCTCTTCCCACTCCTTGTGTTCGCGCCAGTAGCCGGTGGCCAGCGGCGTATGAAGCGATTTGCGGTTCGGCTCTTCGAGACCGTCCAGCAGGTTAAAAATGGGGCTGTGGATGCGGTCCTGGCTCGACGCCCAGGTTTCGCGGGAAATTTTGGCAATGGCCTGGCGGTCTTTTTCGATAAATTCCGGGTCGGGCCGGCCCATTTTGTCGGTGTGATAGGGTACGGTGCGGACGTTAAAAATGTCAAACGGCATGTAGGAGCGCCCCGACTGAATGTGGACCAGCCCGCGTTTGCGCACCGAGTGGCGCACGCCCAACTCATAAAATACGTTGGCGTTGTCAATGCTCAAATCGGCAATGACCAGATCGGCCAGCAGTAGTTCCTGGAACATATCGGTCAGAATGTCGCCGCTGACGCTTTCTTCGTCGGCCCGAAACGGCTCAAAGTCCGCTTCAATCAGGGCCGGCTTGATCAAATCCTGGTAAATGGCGTTAAAATCTATCCAGCGGCCATCCGGGCCTTGCTTGCGGCCAAAAGGCATTACCACAAAGGCGTGAGGCAGCCCTTTGAGTTTTTTTGGCTTGACCGCTCCGCTCGAAGCCGGCTGGGACGATTCTGCGGGAGTGGCGGTGGTCACGGCGGATTGTTCCTCGGTCCCATGGGGCTGGGGTCCGGCTACCTTGACCAGATTATCAACCGCCGCCTCCGCCAGCGAGATTACATCATCGGAGACGCCAATCTTGGGCAAAATTTTGGCCGCTACGGCCATTGCTTTTTTGGCCTGCTCCAGCAGCCTGGCATCAATCACCGGCGAGGCCGGTGTGTTCAGCGCCTTGATCATCAGGTCGTCCTCTTTGCCCTTCAACTCGGCCACGGCCCGGCGCATTTCGCTGATGTACTGGTTGTGCTGGCTCCACAGGACTCGTTCGGTGGCGGTGACCATTTTGAAGAACTCGTCGCCGTTTTGCTGGGTGGGGGACAAACTAAGCCAATGATCGCGGATAATTTTTAACTCAAGAATAAGCTGGCTGTAGTTATTAATGGTCGAGTCGAGCCGGCGCAGTTCCAGCCAGGCAGTGAAGGAGGCAGCCAGGGCAGTGGTCAGAGCGACCCAAATGCTAAAAATGCCGCCCGGCCAGGCCGCCAGCAGGGTGCCCAGGCCGCCAAAGATAAAAATAGCCGCTTGCAGGCGGGTGCGCGTCGTTTGCAGCCCGACAATTTTGTTGGAGTGATAGTCGAGTTGGTGGTCCAGGCGGTAGAGAATATAGCCTTGGGCCAGCAGTTCGGAGAAGCCGGGGTCGCTGTCAGGGTTGTCGGCGGAATAGTAGGGCGGGATTGGGCCGGCATAAGGCTTCAAAACCAACTCGCCGCCGACGCCCTCAAATACCTGGCGTTGAATGGCCGCCACCCGTTCGGTGAGCCACTGGCCGCGCTCGTCCTGCTGCTGCAAGACGGTGCGGAAAAAGTAAATCTCCTTGAGAATTTCTTCCGCGCCGGTGCGGAAAACCAGCCAGCGCTCGCCCTGCTGTAGCTTGTTGGCAAAGGCCAGAATCACCGAGCTGACAATGGGGACCAGGATCAGCCCCACTTTGAGCGCCTGGCCAAGAACCATATCAGAATCGCCGTAGAGTTGAGTCAGGATAGCCAGCAGGGTGGCCACCACCGACAAAACAATCACCGCCCGGCGCAGGGTCAGGTGGCTTTTGGAGGCAGCCAGGGCGCTCTGGTCAAACTCGGCGTACCGCTGCCAGGCGTTTTGCAAAGCAATGGTATTTTCATTGGCAGGTTGTTGGCTCATGGTGAATTCACTCCCTGAAAAAGTAGACGGCACCCCTTCGGGTGCGCCGAAGGGCGTAGACGGTAGACGGAGCATTTACCCGCAGGCAG
>JAAUSP010000803.1 GCA_012032575.1 Anaerolineales bacterium
ATCGTCGGCGGTTTTTATCCTCAGTCACGTCGGCTTTCGTTTTCTGGGCGCGTCGTTTCTGGTGGCTCAGGAAGGCGGCGATCCCTGGCAACCGTTTGCCAGCGCCGTCGCTACGCTCTGGGCGGGACTGTCGCCGGGCGCGCAGACGGTGGGCTGGCATGTCTGTTGGTGGATTGCCCTCGGCCTGATCCTGGCCTTTTTGCCCTACTTCCCCTACACCAAGCACGCCCATCTCTTCATCGGCCCCTTCAATTTTATGACCCGCCCGCAGCGCCGTGCCCTGGGCGTGCTCGATCCGATTGACTTCAACAACGAGAGCATCGAGCAGTTCGGCGTGGCCCGTCTGACCGACCTGCCCCAAACCCACATCGTAGACGCCTTTGCCTGCATCATGTGCAACCGCTGCCAGGACGTCTGCCCGGCCTACACCACCGGCAAGGAACTGTCCCCCTCGGCCCTGGAGGTCAACAAACGTTACCACATCTGGGATGACATGACCGGGCTGGCCGCCGGCAAAGAGGACCCGCTAACCCTGCTGGAATACGCCATCAGCGAGAGCGCGGTTTGGGCCTGCACCAGTTGCGGCGCTTGCGTCGAAGTCTGCCCCGTCGGCAATGAGCCGATGTTCGACATTCTCAACATTCGCCGCGACCAGGTTTTGATGAACAGCAGTTTTCCGCACGAACTCAAAGCGGCTTTCACCGGCATGGAGCGCAACGCCAACCCCTGGCAAATGACCTCTGACCGGCTGGAGTGGGCCAAATCCCTGCCCTTCAAAGTGTCAACGGTCGAAGAAAATCCCGATTTTGACCTGCTGTACTGGGTTGGCTGCGCCGGAGCGTTTGACCCCAGCGCCCAGGCCATCGCCCGCGCCATTGCCACCGTGCTCAATGCCGCCGGGGTCAACTTTGCCGTGTTGGGCAACAACGAAAGCTGTACCGGCGACGTGGCCCGCCGGGCCGGTAACGAATACCTCTTTTTTGAAATGGCCCAAGCCAACATCGAGCTGCTCAACTCGGTCGGGGCGGACCAGAAACGCATCGTCGCCAGTTGCCCCCACTGCCTGCACACCATCGGCCAGGAGTACGCCGATTTCGGCGGCAATTACACCGTGCTGCACCACACCCAACTGCTGACCGAACTGATCGGCAGCGGCAAGATTAAACTCTCCCCCTCTCTAGATGGGAGGGTCACTTTTCACGATCCCTGCTACCTGGGCCGCCACAACGGCATCTACGACTCCCCGCGCGAGGCGCTGGCCCAGGCCGGTCTGATCCTGCTGGAAATGAATCGCAGCAAAAGCAACTCCTTCTGCTGCGGCGCGGGCGGCGCCCAAATGTGGAAAGAAGAGGAACACGGCGCCCAGGCGGTCAACGAAAACCGCTACGCCGAAGCCAAAGCCACCGGCGCGGACACCCTGGCCGTCGGCTGCCCCTTCTGTGCCCGCATGCTCAACGACGCCAACACCCAGGCCGGCAATCCGATGAAGGTCAAGGATGTGGCGGAGATAGTGGCAGAGGCGATAAGGTAAAGCGTAATAATCTGAGTCTGACATTTTGCCTAAAATCACCCTTCGATACGCCCTGTCGGGCTACTCAGGATGATTTTAGGCTTATAATCGCATCCTGAGTAGCGCGGAACAACGTGAAGCGTGTATCGAAGGGTGCGATTTAGAAAACTCCGAACTCAGGTTAGTGCGTAAGACGTAACGAACTATGACAAAGATGCCTTTCCCTGCCAGCCATCAGCCCGTTTCTCTCAACTCCGCCCTCCACAACCCCCACCTGCCCGGCGATGCCTTTTTCTGGGCCGGGGGACCGGTGGGAGTGCTGCTCTCGCACGGCTGGACGGCGACGACGGCGGAGGTGCGTCTGCTGGCCCGCCATCTTCATGAAAAGGCTACACCGTCTCCGGGCCGCTGCTACCCGGCCATGGAACTTCGCCCGAAGCGATGGACCGGACCCAGTGGCCGGAGTGGACGGAAGCGATAACGGCAGCGTATCACCAGATCGCCGCCCGGTGCGAGCGGGTTTTCGTCGGCGGGGAGTCAATGGGGGCGCTGCTGGCGCTTCACCTGGCCAGCGAACATTCTGAGATTGCCGGGATTTTGGCCTACGCCCCGGCGCTCGCCATTCCCCCGGTGAACAGCTTCAAAGCGCGGTTAGCCGCGCCTTTTATCCGCACCATCCCCAAACGCTCCCTCCACTACGACGCCGACGGCCAGTGGCAGGGCTACAAGGTCAACTCGATTCCTTCCTTACTGCAACTGTTTCAACTCCAGCGCCAGGTGCAACGCCGCCTGAAAAACATTCAATCGCCGCTGCTGATTGTGCAGGGCCGGCTGGACACGGTGATTGACCTGCGCAGCATCGGCACGCTTTACCGCGAGGTTGGCTCCCCGCTCAAAGAGCTGCATTGGCTGGAACACACCGGCCATTTGGTCATGCTTGACCACGAAATCGAACAGGTTACAGCCCTGACCTTGAGTTTTATGGACCGCTGCCTGGCTTGATTAGACCTGCAGCCGGTACTGCTCCGGCAGGCGATAGCGCAGCAAACAGCCGACGCCGTCAAAAGCCATTAACGTCTCGCTGTAATTGACAATTTCCACGTGACAGCCCTTTCTCTCGGCCAGCCGCACCAATTCTTCCTTCAACGTCACCTGCGGCATTTCCCTGGCCACCACCAGCACATCGGCCTGACCGCGCAGCAGGGCATCCAGACACTCTTCAGGACCCACCACTGCCAGCCCGTTGGTAAAAATTTCCTGCTGCAAGCGATCCACAACAGCCAGCGACTCCTGCTCCTCCTGTTCGATAAACGTCGAGAGCGTGGCCGCCACCACCTCCGAAATATCATCGCGGCTGGACGCGACCACCGTATCCACCAGCTTGGCCGCCAGTGTCTTGGGCAGCGCCCGGCGAATTGACCGGTCATCTGGGCATTGCCGGCCAGGATCAGGTGGGTATGCCCCCCGGCGGCCATCAACTGCTCCAGCATAGCTATACTTTCTTTGATAAACCGCTCGGTTTGGTGGCGCAGGTGGCTCTGATAATGCTCTTTAGTCCATTCCCGACCCACCCGTTGGCGCAGCTCCGGGCGCTGAGTCCATAGCTCCTCCGTGGCCGCGCCCAGGTTAACTTCGACAATCCGGGCGCTTTCTTCGGTCGAGAGCAGGACTACGTAGCGATGGTAATTGTCTTTCAGCTCGACCAGGTGGTAGATGTTGGGCAGACCGGCCACTGCCAGCCAGTGGGGCAGGGGCACGCGAAATTGCAGCGGCAGAAAAAGGGGCGACGCTCCACCGCGGGCAAAAATAGCCACACCCCGCGCCTCCGGCAGAATTTCC
>JAAUSP010000804.1 GCA_012032575.1 Anaerolineales bacterium
GATCTATTTTACAGTATGGATTACGAACTATGGCTGCGGATGGCTAAACAAGGCGCAAAATTAATTCATATCCCTGATACACTGGCTCTTTTCCGTATGCACGCGGAACAAAAAACAAGCGGGCATGATTTACCCTTTTTACCTGAACTCCGGCGGGTTAATGCGGCTTTCAAAAAAGAATTAAGGCGTACATGACTAAAAATTTAGAGGGAAAGCTTCAAGATAAAAAACTTCGAGTGCTCTTCCTCAATGACTTGGGGTTTCAATATGGGGCCGGGATGGCCCACCTGCGCCAGATACAATCTTTTTTATTACTGGGGCACGAAGTTAGAGGAATTTGCTGGACAGATGGCATTGAAGGCAGTATTCCTTTTGTACCGGCTGCCGCCAGCGGCGTGTGGTTAGGCATGTGCCAGCTTGTCGAGGTCCACGCCAGCCGGGGTTATACCGAAGAACAGATCATCCAGGCCATTCTGGCGGAAGTAAAAACAAATTTACCCGATGTGGTGATTGTCGGTAACTTACATGCCAGTGGGTGGCCGTTAAAACTGCTGCCGGCCATTCAAGCATTGGGCGTGCTGGTTGTTGCTTATATGCATGACTGTCACTTGATTTCAGGACGGTGCGCCTATCCGGGAGATTGCTTACTCTATAAAACAGGCTGCGATCAAAGGTGTCCTACGGCTCATGAATACCCGGCCCTGTCTCCGGCCAAAATCCCAGCCGCCTGGCGTTTACGACGGGAACTTTTCTGCGGATTGCACGGCATCCCCTTAGCCACGAATAGTCAGTGGACCTTAAAAATGGCTCAGGAAGCCTTACCGCATCTGAATCATGCTGAGGTGGTTTACCTAGGGTTAGATACCCATTTGTTTAAACCCATTGATCGCTCTCTGGCCCGGCAGATCTTGGGGCTACCCCAGGATCAAGTAATTATTTTGAGCGGCGCAGTCAATGTAAGTGACCGGCGGAAAGGGACGCACTTATTCAGAGAGGTGGTTAAAATACTGCATCAAGAAGTAGAGTTCCTGGTTTTTGGCGCGGAGTCATTGGGTATGAAAAAAGTGCAGGCTACCGGTTTATTACGAGATTACCGTAAAATGCCCTTACTTTACAGCGCCGCCGATTTGTTTGTTAATACGGCGCTTGAAGAGGCTTTTGGTTTTAACTTTGTGCGAAGCTGCCGCTTGTGCCTTGCCTATAGTGAGCTTTAATGCAGGTGGGATACCCGAGGTAGCGAGGCATAATCTCAATGCCCGCCTGGTTGATGGTTTTAGGATTGAAGATTTATTAACCGAAATACAATTTTTTATCAAGAACCCCCACGAACGTATTACCTTTGGTCAGGCTGGACGCGCCCTGGTCGAAGCGGAATTCTCTTTGTCCCGTCAGGCCAAACGATGGGAAAAGTATCTATCGCAAGTTATAGTATCGTAAGTAAGGAGAATAAAATCAACATGTCTTCCCCTTCTAAATCTCCATATAACGTTCGTCACCGTAACTCTCTTCTTACGAGTTTTTTACATAAGCTTGATGCTTTATTTCACCCCCGCTCGAACTCAATTACGAGCACAGGATACATTCCCAGTATCACTGATATCGGTTTTGAGAGGTGGTTTCAGGAACTTTCCGGGGAGAATGGACTCAAGTTTATATCCCAACCGCGCCGCTTTGCTCATGATGAGACAAAATATGATGAGCAGTATCAAATCGAACCAACTGATATGCGTGCCGGGCAAGGCTTGGTGAATCTGTTACGCACTTACCAGGCTGACTTCAGCGGTCCAGGGCTAGAAATTGGCTGTGGAACAGGCCGGTTGTCCGTAGGACTGGTAGCTGAAGGGCTTTCCCGGTTATTGTTCTGACCGATCCCTCACCGACATTTCTTGACATAACTCGCCACAAGCTGCAACAGATCAATATATATAATGATGCGGTTCAGTTGGCAGTGCTGATGGCCGAAGAAATTGACCGTTTGCCCCCCAACACCTTTGCCCTGATTGTGCTCCGCTCAACGCTTCATCATGTTATGGATGTCTCCCAATTCATCCATAATACTGCCAGAGCCTTGCGACCGGGGGGTATCCTCACCTTTGAGGAGCCTTGTATGGAGGGGTATGTTTTGATGGGGGCGATGGCTCAATTCATTCCGCTGATCATCAAGCAAGCGGGGGCTAAACTAGGAAATCATCACTCTCAGCAGATACAACTTTTTGTGGATACTATGCGATTTTATGCCCGGCGAGATATAGACAAATCAAAGGCCGAAGACAAACATCTCTTCCGGGTTGACGAGATTATGAAAACAGGAGATGATGCCGGCCTATCAGTTGAATTTTTGCCTAACACAACCTACGACAACTATGTCTCGCCGGTTAAGACCAAAGCTGCCACTACATCCTTCTACCTCTTTTTCCGTAACTACTTGAGGTACTGTATGAATTTCGATGAAACACTGGTCGAATTGCTCGATCAGCATTTTCGTTCGTACTGCCAGTTTATTGAGGATATCTCTAAGGATGGGAATGGTCCTTATATGCATGGTGTATTTGTATGCCAAAAGCGGTGAACTTCTTTCCATGACAAGTAAAAGGTCATAAAAATTGGTCGTTTTTTTAATCCATCTGGCACTGTTAATTTTTCTTTCCTACCAGGTCTCACGAAAGGTCTGCACCAACCTATTAGATAGGATTTTGGCCTCTTACATTATTATTTGGGCCAACTTGGTTGTCACCGGATTGGTCCTATCTTGTTTTTCTAAGCTCGGTGATAGTGTTGTCTATTTCCGTTTTTCTTTACTTATAGCTGTTATTCTGGCTCTCCTGGCAAGCAAGCTCAAACCTGACTTTGCTGATGCCAAAACCAATCCATCAGACCAAGAGCCAACCCGGAATCCATTGATGGTAACATTTTTATGGATTTCTTTTGGGATGACCTTATTAGCTAACATTTTAATTGCTTATAATTATCATCCCAACAATTGGGACTCACTGACTTATCATCTACCCCGAGTCTTGTTTTATATTTCCCAGGGAAACCTGGCTCATTTCGAAACGGTTAATGATCGTTTAACCTTCTTTCCCCTTAATGCTACCCTGTTTCAAATTTTCCTGGCCATTTATGGCCAACCTGATTACTTGTTCAACTTTTTTAATCTGGCTTCATGGTTGCTGGCTGCCCTGGCCGTTTACCAATTGTGTCGTCGGAGCGGCCTGGCGCATCTCCCGGCGTTGTTATCCAGTTGGATCGGCGTTATGGCTACTCAAGTGCTAGCTCAGGGCACAGCTACAACCAATGATCTGTTAACAGCAGTTCCGCTCTTAATTGGCACGCTGTTTATTCTTGAA
>JAAUSP010000805.1 GCA_012032575.1 Anaerolineales bacterium
ATTTGCGCGGCCGGCTCCAGTCGCCGGGGTGGGTGGACAAAGAAGGCCGGTCACACCTTTTGGGTACGGACCAACTGGGGCGTGACATTCTGACCCGGGTTACCCTGGCTGCCCGGATGTCCTTGGGTATTGGCCTGGTAGCGGTGACCGGAGCCGGCCTGCTTGGGGTGGTGATGGGCCTGGTCTCAGGTTTTTATGGAGGCTATTTCGACGACATTATCATGCGTCTGGCCGATTTGCAACTGGCCCTGCCCCTGATCCTGCTGGCCCTGGCGATTGTGGCTCTGCTGGGGCCGAGTATCACCAACGTCATTATTGTCTTTATCATCACCGGCTGGCCCGTTTTTGCCCGCACCGTGCGCGGTTCCACCTTGAGCCTGCGCCAGCGGGAGTTTATCGAGGCCGCCCGCTGTTTGGGCTGTCCGGCCCTGCGGATACTGGCCTATCATATTTTGCCCAACGTGGCCCGGCCGCTCATCGTCATCGCCTCGTTTGAATTGGGTAAAGTGATTATTTACGAGTCGTCGCTGGGGTTTCTGGGTATGGGGGCGCAGCCACCCACACCGACCTGGGGCAACATGATGGCTGAGGGTCGGGCCTATCTGGACACAGCCTGGTGGCTGGTTTTCTTTCCCGGCATCGCCCTGGTTTTGACCGCTGCGGCTGCAAACTACATCGGCGATGGCATCAACGAATTCTTCGACCCGCGCAACAAGCGGAATTGAGACGGCGTTAACGTCCATTCATCACACCCTTCGATACGGACTTCGCCGTACTCAGGATGCTGTTTGATGAATAGTCTTCAAGAATTTGTTATTCCCGGCTCGCGGCTGGCCCGGCAGCACGCGGCTATCCAAACCGAACTTGACCGGGCGGTGGCCGGCGTCATTCGGCGGGCGATATTTACCCCCGGCCCGGAAGTCGAAGCCTTTGAGGCAGAGTTTGCCCGCTACATCGGGGTCAAGTATGCTGTTGGTGTCAGTTCCGGCAGCGCGGCGGTGCTGCTGGCCTTAAAAGCGCTAGGGCTTCAACCCGGTGACGAGGTGATTTCAACGCCGCAGGTGGACATCTCGGCCTCCGCGCCAGTGACTCAGGCCGGCGTGCGGCTGGTTGGGTGGACATCCACCCGCGCAGCTATAATCTTGATCCTGAACAGTTGGCTGCTGCTATCACGCCCCGAACACGGGCTGTGGTCGCGGCCCACATGTACGGCAACCCGGCTGACATGCTGCCTATCCTGGAGATTGCCAACCGGTATGGCCTCCCGGTGATCGAAGATGCAGCGCTGGCCGTAGGTGCCACCTGCCGGAGGCGGCCGGTGGGCAGTTGGGGAACGCTGGGCTGTTTCAGCTTTAGTCCCGGCAAAATCCTGGGGGCTTTTGGCAAGGCCGGCATGGTTGTTACCAACGATGCCGCTTTGGCCCAACAGATGCGGGTATGGAGCAGTTACGGCTTTGACCTGAACAGTCTGAAAGCTGTCGAGCGGGGAGAGGTGGGGGCGCAGTTTGAATACGAGGCCGAGGGATTCAACGCCCGCCTGGACGAACTGCAAGCCGCCGTGCTGCGGGTCAAACTGCGCTACCTGGATGAGTGGGTCCGGCGTCGGCGGGAGCATGCCGCTTGCTATCGCGAAATGCTGGCCGATTTGGAGCCGGAACACCTGTTGTTGCCCCAGGATACACCAGACACCGAGCCGGCATTTCGGGTCTTTGTGATCCGTTCGCCCCGGCGCGACGGCTTGATGCGTCACCTGGCCGGGGCCGGTATCTGGAGCGGCTTGAATTACGTGCCGCCGCTGCACCTCCAGCCGGTCTATAGGTATCTGGGCCACCGTCAGGGCGACTTTCCCCAGACAGAACAGGTGGCCCGCGAGCTGCTGTGCCTGCCCACTATTCCTGAACTATCGCGGCAGGAAATCGAGCGGGTGGGCGAAGCCATTCGACAGTTCTTTTGGTCAGTCTAATCTGCGAAATCCGTGTAATCTGTGGATTATTTTCAAGGAGTTTAATATGCCAAGTGAAAAACCAACCGCCACCATCGCCTTTGCCATCTCGACCCGCCCGCAGCGCCCGGCGGAAGAAAACCCGATTTACCGGGGCGCGCAAATTGCCATTGATGAACTGAAACAGGATGCCAGCCTGCCGGTACGTCTGGAATGGAAAGTTTTTGACGATTTTGGCAATACGGAGACAACCGAAAAGTTTGCCAGAGAGATTGTAGCCGATCCGGGCATTATCGGCGTGGTCGGGCCGATGGGCAGCAGCGAGGCGTTCGCCAGCGCCTCGATTTATCACGAAGCCGGTTTGGTTCAGGTCAGCCCCTGCGCCTCCCACCCCGATTTGTGCCAGCGAGGCTACGAGACTTTTTTCCGGCTGGTGGCCAATGAGAACGGCCAGGGCGGCGAGCTGGCCCGCATGGCTTACGGGTATCGTCAAGGCCGCCGCGCGGCCATTATCCACGCCATGATGCCTGGGCCACCACGACTTCTGACATTTTCGCTCGTGAGTATGAGAAACTGGGCGGCCAGATTGCCGGGCGGCAAAAGTATCCCAACGGAGACGACGATTTTAGCGACCTCATCCGGGCTACCGTAGCCGCTCAACCGGAGCTGGTTTTCTGTGCGGTGCATCCCCGCGAAGGGCTGCTCATTTCCGGCGGGCTGCGCCAGGCCGGGTTAAAAGTTCCGTTCTTAGGCACCGATGCCATGAAGACCGCTTTTCCGCTGGGCGGAGGCGAACCGGAAGCCGAAGCCTACCACACCTACTCCGGGGCCGATTTCCGGCGGATGCCCGCCGCGGTAGCCTTTCGCCAGGCTTACATCGCTCGTTACCCCGAAGACAGCACCTACAGCCCCGAAGCTTATGATGCCATTATGATTGTGGCCGAAGCCCTGCGCCGGGCCGGTGGGCCGGATCGCCGCCGCATCCTGGCCGAAGTGCGCGGCTTGCGGGATTACCAGGGAGTCAGCGGATTGGTCAATTTCAGTCCCACGGGTGAGCGGTCGGCGCGCGATCAGTTTTATCACGTGGTCAAACTGAGCAGGGACGAATGATGGAGTACCTGGGCACAACTCTCGAACTGCTGCCAGAGACCGAAGCAGCCGCCTGAATTCTGTGCGCCTCCTGGCTCCGAGGGGCCATTGCCCCAAGCGCCGGTCACAGACCAGCTTGGAGCGCCACCGATGATGAAAATGGAGTCCGAAAGCGTAGCTTTTGGCCTCCGGCAAAGCTATTTTTTTGAGGAGAAAAAACTATATGCCAGGCAAAACCTTTGTTAAATTTCCTGTAGTAGACAAACATAACAATTTTGAAACTTTCGTCCCGGTCGGCATTGTTGAGGGCCAGAAA
>JAAUSP010000806.1 GCA_012032575.1 Anaerolineales bacterium
TCGCCGAGCCAGTAAGCAGCGCCTCGTGAACGAGGCTAGCCGGATTAATCCGGCGCTGTTTACTAGCCCGGAAATTCATTTCCGGGTGGGCTGGTCTAAAAACTCGCCCCCAAACGGAAATGCTCCCGGTTTGAGGCGTGCCATTCGTCGGGTTCTGTGATAGAATAGAGGTAGCGTAATAAATTGTTGGGCCGCAGACGTAATCCACACACGTATGAGGTTAAAATGGCTGAAATAGAACTTCCTACATTCGACAAGTTAATGAATCCAGTCATTCAAGCTCTCAAGCAACTGGGTGGATCGGGGACTGTCGAAGAAATCAATAATAAGGTTACGGAGATTGCCGGACTCTCGGACGAACAACTCGAAATCTTGCACGACCCTGACAAAGGCAGCCAAACAGAGGTTGAATATAGGCTGGCTTGGGCCAGAACTTATCTCAAGAAATATGATGTGTTAGAAAACTCCAGTCGAGGGGTCTGGGCGCTCACAGCCAAAGGGCGACAACTCGACCAAGTTAATCCTCAAGCCGTCCGGCGGTTTGTGCAAACTCAGAAAAAGCAAGTTCAAGCTCTTGTCCCTCCCCAAGAAAATGGATTAGCCGAAGCTGATGTTGAAATGTCGTGGCGGGATGAGTTGTTAGCCACCTTGTTAAAGATGCAGCCTGCGGCCTTTGAGCGCTTAGTTCAACGGTTGCTCCGGGAGTCAGGATTTATTCAAGTTGAGGTTACCGGGCAAAGTGGAGATGGGGGCATAGATGGTAAAGGGATTATGCGCCTGGGCGGGTTGCTCAGTTTTCACGTTCTATTTCAATGTAAACGGTATCAAGGATCTGTCTCGGCGAGTCAAGTTCGGGACTTTCGGGGAGCCATGATGGGGCGAGCGGATAAAGGCTTGCTGATTACGACGGGTAATTTTACAAAGGATGCTATGAAAGAAGCAACACGGGATGGAGCGTCAGCGATTGATTTGATTGATGGGGATCAACTATTGGATAAATTGAAGGAATTAGGGTTGGGTGTCAAAACAGAAAAGATTGAAGTTGAGAAGGTGACAGTAAATCACGATTGGTTACTGACCATATAGCAGTCTTACACCAATTTTTGGTAAGACTTGGAATTATGCCTAAAAGAATACCATCATTGCCACAAACGGTTAAACTCATGGATGTCGGAACGCTCATAGAAGCGCCAAACCAATCCTTAAATCAACACAATAGAAATGGAAGCCTAATCATTCTTAAGGGGGCAACATCATAGAAATTAGCTGGTTCCTGGTAGCATTGCTGGCAATTGGGATAATCGCCTTGTTCTTTTCGCGTATAGCTGGCCGGGGCGGTTCGAAAAGGGAAAGATACAACCACAGCGAAACGGGCGGCCCCGGTTTTATGTTTGTAGACAGCAGTAGCGGCTATAGCGGCGGCGGAGAGAACTATGACAGTGATTACGGAGCAGGGGACGACAGCAACGGGGATAGTCCTGATTATGATGCTGGCGGGTCTTATGACAGCGGCAGTGATAGTAGCAGCAGCTCTGATTAGAATTCTTATTTGTAACACTAAACTACTTTGTTCAGGGCAATATTGAGGACTCATTTTTACGAAGCAAGCGAGAAATATACAATGAAAATATCCAAACAATTCATTAATTCCGATCCTAATGTTATGATGGGCAAACCGGTCATTGCTGGTACCCGTATCACCGTTGAACTCATTCTTGAAAAACTTGCTGCCGGTGAAACTGTTGAGCAAATTTTGGAAGCCCATCCTCGTTTAACCCTCGAAGCTATCCAGGCAGCTTTCGCTTTCGCCGCCGCAAAAATTGAGTAGTTAAAACATCAAGAAAGGATTCTACAATGATTACCCAACAACCCTTTGGCCGAACCGGCCACATGAGCACGCGGATTATCTTTGGCGGGGCGGCTTTGTGGGTCGCTACCCAGGCCGAGGCCGACCGCACCCTGGATTTGATCCTGGAATACGGTATCAACCATATTGACACCGCCCCCAGCTACGGCGACTCGGAGCTGCGGATTGGGCCGTGGCTGGACCGGCACCGGAAGCAGTTTTTCCTGGCGACCAAAACGCTGGAGCGCACGTATCAGGGCGCGCGCGATGAGATTCAACAGTCGCTGGAGCGGCTGCACACTGACCAGATTGACCTGCTGCAACTGCATTACCTGGTCAAGCCGGAGGAGTGGGAAGTGGCCATGGGGCCGGGTGGCGCGCTCGAAGCGGCCATCGAGGCCCGTGAGCAGGGCTTGATCCGCTTCATCGGCGTCACCGGGCACGATGTCGCCATTACCGGCATGCACATGCGCAGCCTGGAGCGCTTCGATTTCGACTCGGTGCTGCTGCCGTACAGCTACGTGATGATGCAAAATCCTGAGTATGCCGCCGGATTTGAGGCGCTCACCGCCGTTTGCCGGCAGCGCAATGTGGCCGTCCAGACCATTAAAGGTGTGACCCGCCGTCCCTGGGGCGACCGGCCCCAAACCCGCCAAACCTGGTACGAACCGCTCGAAGATCAGGCGGCGATTGACCACGCCGTGCATTGGATTTTGGGCCGTCCCGACATTTTCCTCAACACCGTTGGTGATATGACCGTCCTGCCCAAGATTTTAGACGCCGCCAGCCGTTTCCAGGCCGCCCCCACCGAGGCCGAAATGCAGGCCGATCTGGCGAGCCAGGAAATGGCCCCATTGTTTGTTTAAAGAGATTGGAGATTGGAGATTTAGACTCATAATCTCCAATCTCCAATCTCCAATCTCCCAACTTTTGAGCGTATTTTATGATTGAACCGGCCCTGTCGCTGGATTTGAGTTATATTACGGTCCCCGCCGGTCCCCTCCTGGCGACCAAGCTGTACCCGCCCCGGCGGCGGGCCAACTGGGTATCGCGGCCCCGGTTAGTGGCCCGACTCAGCCAGGGCTTGACTGAGCGCAAACTGACCCTCATCGCCGCCCCCACCGGCTTTGGCAAAACCACGCTGGTGAGCGAGTGGCTGCATCTGCTGGGGGTCAGGGGTCAGGGGTCAGGGGCCGGTGAGCCGAAAACTGGCCCCTGGCCCCCAACCCCTGACCCCCATCTGGCCTGGCTTTCTCTGGACAAAGAGGACAACGACCCGGCCCGCTTTTTGAGCTATCTGGCGGCGGCGTTGCAAACGGTTAACCCGGTTCTGGGCCAGATTAGTCTGGCGGTTCCGTCACTGCCGCTGGAGACTGCTCTGACCACGCTGGTCAATGAAATCGTGGCTCTGCCGGGGAGGTCGTTCTGGTGCTGGATGACTACCACCTGATCGAGACGGAAGCCATCCATCACGCCTGATGTTTTGTCTCGACA
>JAAUSP010000807.1 GCA_012032575.1 Anaerolineales bacterium
GACCAATGGCCGCCGCGACCTTGAGCGTGATTTTCTCAGCCTCCGGCAGCCGGTCAATCCGGGCCAGAACCACTTTTTGGACGGTGTCCGGCAGCTCCTGCTTATCCAGGTCGCCGGTAAGCCGGCACTCGCCATCTTCAATGGTGAGGGTGCCCAGGCTCAACAGCGAATTGAGCAGCTCTTCGATGAACAGAGGATTGCCCTGGCCTTTGCGGCCAATCAAATCGGCCAGGGGAGCGGGTAAAGATTTGACACCCAGCTTGGTCTGGGCCAATTTGAGGCCGGCTTCCGGCTCTAACTCTTCCACCTGGATGGTGGCGGTGTAAGGTAAAGCCAGCAAGCGCTGATACGAGCGGGGAACCGGCTGGCCGAGCGGACGATGGGCCAACAACAGCAAGATGGGCTGGTTGGCAATTTCGCCGGCCAGGGAGACGGCCAGTTCAAGCGAAAGCTCATCACTCCAGTGGGTGTCTTCCAGTAAAAGAAGGATGGGCCGCTGTTGGGCTTCGGCCAGGGCAATGGCGCGAATGGCGGCAAAGATGTTGTCACGGCGCAGGTCATCGCCCAGGGTGCGGGTCAGATCGGTTTCTTCGGCTTCCAGACCCAGAATATTCGCCAGCAGGGGCAGGCGTTCCAGCCAGTAGGCTTCGCGTGAATCGGTCATTTGTAGTGAACCCGGCGCCGGCGTGGAGGTTGACACCCGGTGCAGCAGCCGGGCCAGCCGGGCCAGCCGTTCTTTGACCGACAGCCGGGAAGAAAGCCCGGCGATGGAGGAGAGAATGCCGCGCCAGGGCAGATAAGGCGTTTTGCTGCCATAGCTCACACAATCGCCCCCGTGCGATACGCCGCCGCGCTCCATCCAGCGGCGCACAATTTCGGCGGCCAGGCGGCTTTTGCCCACCCCGGCTTCGCCGCTGAGCAGCAGCACCCGGCCCGCGCCGGCCCAAACCTGATCGGCCAGGGCGTCAAAAAGGCCAAGCTCCTGGTCGCGCCCGGTCAATTCCTGGCTGCTGCGTAGATAGCTCATAACCAACTCTTCCTGATCCTGCTCTTTTTCGCGCAGGGCCAGGAAAACGTGACGTAGCTCGGCTTTGCCTTTGAGGTGAACCTCGCCCAAATCCTGGAACTCGAAGAAGCGGTCGGCCTGGCTCTGTACCGAGCGATCCACCCAGACTTCGCCAGAGTTGGCTTTTTGCATCAGCCGGGCGGCCAGGTTGACCGTATCGCCGATGACGGTATATTCCCGGCGCTGCGGTGCGCCGAGCGGCCCGGCAAACAGCGGCCCGGCCGCCAGACCAATCCGGGCTTCCAGACGGTGGCGGCGGCCACTTTACCCAGCGCCAGAGCGCAGGCGACCGCCCGCACTTCGTCGTCTTCGTGAAAGAAGGGCGGTGCGCCAAACAGGACCAGCAGGACGCTGCCCTTGTCGCCAACCGCCAGCTTGTTGACGCTGCCCTCGAAGCGATAGATCATCTCCTGGGCGTCGCGCAAAAAGCTGCTCAGGCGCGGCCCGGCTTCGGGGTCGTAGTCGTAATCCAGGCCGCTGAAGCCGACAAAACAAACGGTCATCGGTTTGAGTTCGGCCAGCATGCCTTTATAGTTGCTCTCCAGGCTGCTGGAAATAGCGCCGGGGATATAACTGCGCAGCGCCGTAGCGACGGTGGCAGCCGTCGTCTCGTCCAGGCTGGACCAGTCGGGCAGCATCGAGGCGGTGGGGCGGGACTCGTCACCCGCGTGGATGAGCCGATAAAAGCCCGGTACAACTTCGACCGCCTGAACTGTCTGACCGGCCAGAAGTCTCCAGGCGGTTTCATCGGCCACAATTTCGCCCGCCTGAGCGTGGTTTTCGGCGTGACTCATCGTCGCCATGGGCGCGCCGGCCAGCACATATTCCCAGCGCCCGTAGACGCCGCCGGCATGAACTTCCAGCACCTCGCCGGCGCTGAGGCCGATTTTCATCTTGAGTTCAAAATCGCCCTGTTTGCTGGAGATAGTGGCGAAGCGAGCCATCGCTGCCTGCATGGCAAAAGCAGCCTGGGCGGCCCGGCCTACCGCCTGGGCCAACTCAGTGGCGGTGCAGGGCCAGATCATGCTCAGGGCGTCGCCGCCAAATTTGACCACCTGGCCGCCGTGCGATTCGACGGTGGTGATGAGCGCCTCAAAAACGCGGTTGAGAATGGCGGTCAACTCTTCCGCGCCGCGCCCTCCGGCAGAGGCCAGACCCTCGGCCAGGGGGGTGAAGCCGGAAATATCGGCGAAAACTGTAGCCGCGTGGAAGCGCCGCCAGTCGCCGCCCAGTTGCCGGTGCGGATTTTGCAGCAACAATTGCGTGACCGGCGGCGGCACATAAACACTGAGAGTTTGGAGTTGTTCAAAGGTTGTCATCATAAATTTTAGAAAAACGGGTGCGCCGTTTGGGTTTTATAGTCTTTCAGCAGAGTCTTCTTCGCCAGGCAGAGCGTGGTGCGTAGAATAAATAGAACACAGCCGACAAGACGACGGAAAAGACTGTTTGAACAATTTTAGCTTGCCATGAATTGGGGGCAGAAGGGCGCAGCAGAAGCGGAACGTGGTCCCCAGGTACTATTTTAGCACAAAAGTTTTTGAATCGCGTTTGAGGGAATTAAATTTTAACGGTGTTAAAAATATTAATCGCACCAATGAGGGTATTTGTTCAATAGGACAATAGTTTAGTATACTGGAACGTGGTGCGTGGTGCGTGGTGCGTGGTGCGTGAGGCAGTGACTAGATTTGAATTGCCAAAACGTGTTGCGTCTTGCGTGTTCCGTTAGCTTTACCTCACGCAAGACGCAACACGCAACACGAATTTTGAGAGAGCCAAAAATGACCAAAGTCAAAATCTGCGGGATCACCAATTTGGAAGATGCGTTCGTGGCAGTGGAAGCAGGAGCGGATTTGCTCGGCTTTATTTTTTACGAGCCGAGTCCGCGATATGTGCAGCCGGAGGTGGTGCGGGAAATAGTGTCAGGGGTCAGGGGTCAGGGGTCAGGGACCGGGGGTCAGGGGTCGGGTGTCGGAGGGCAGGTTGAACGTTCAACGTTCAACGTTCAAACGTTCAACACTTTTGTCGGCGTCTTTGTCAACAGCCCGCTCGATACCGTGGCTCACCTGCTGGATTTCTGCCGCCTCGATGCAGCTCAACTACACGGCGAAGAGTCGCCGGAGTTTGTCCGCCATTTTCAGGGCCGTGCCTACAAAGCCCTGCGCCCACAGTCACCGGAGGAAGCCGAAACTCTCATTCAATATTATCACCCTTCCACCCTTCCACCCTTCCACCCTTCCACCCTTCCACCCTTCCACCC
>JAAUSP010000808.1 GCA_012032575.1 Anaerolineales bacterium
TATTGTTATCTGAAGGGCCATTAACTTCAATCAATTTGTTAAAACAGGTAATTGAAAAATTTCCAGATACTTGGACTGCTGCCAATTTGGTTCTCGATGATATTATTGATATTGCAACCTCCAACAAACTTTGGGATGAGGCAATTGAAGCTTGTATTAAAGCTGAGTCTGTCAAACCAAGTTACAAACAGTCTTACATGCTCCAAGCCGAAGCCTGTCGTTTATTCAAAGCGGGAAAAGAATTACAGGCTATAGAGGTACTTTTCAAGAAAGATACTTTACACGGGAAATGGTCTGGAACTATTTGTAGCTACGGTGACAAATTTGCTCGTTTAGGAGCAAGAGATAAAGCTTGGCAATTGTATAATGAGGCTGTAGGATTAGCTGTTAAAGAAGGGAAAAGCCCACATAGTATCCGCGAGTCAATGGCAACTTTTTTAATAGAAGAAAAAAAGTTGGGCCAAGCTGTTGAAATATTAATCTATGGGGCCTCCGAAGCATTACCATTGATTAAGAAAGGTGAATTACCAAAATCTTATATTTCTTCTCTCAAAAAGGCTCTTAAAATAGCAGGTATTATTAATATTGGTGAATTGTTAGAAGAGATATTGATTGATTGTCGAAACCTAACACCTGAAATTGCAGTTGCAAAATTCCGTAAGAATTTTGACTCAAATTCAGAAAAAAATGGTTAAATTTGCTCAGAATAAAGCGAAGTGTCAATCATAAAGGTGAAATCATATGCCGAGTAATTGGGTTGAATTAATCCTATGGGCTTTGGCAAATGTAGGTTTTATAACTGTTGTGTTAGGGGCCATCGGATTTCTCGGTAAATCCATAATTGAACGATGGTTTTGAGAAGTCTAAAGAAGTATGAGGCAGACCTTCAAATTGCGAACGCACGAGAACTTGAAAAGTTCCGAGCTGATTTACAACTAGCGGGATTTGAATATGATACACGTTTTGCATATCTGCATAAACGCCGAGGAGAAGTCATTGATGAGGTATACAAGAAGATAGACAAAACGATGCGCCTCTTTGGCGCGTCAGCGCGACTAGGAAGATTCAACTTCGACAGCCCACCAGAGGCTCAACAACAAGAGGCGAGAAACACATTCTGGGAATTGTTCGAGTACTACTTTCAGAACCGTTTATACCTAGACCTGGACCTCTGCACACAGATAGAGCAGTTTTTTAGTGCTGTATTTGCGATTGAGACAAATCTTGGCACAGCTTCGAGCCTTGCGCTCTTTTTGGTCGCGCACGATCCGAATACAATGAATCAGCACGCGCAATTTGTTGAGGAAGCGAGACAGCATATCATCAATGACCTTCCCCCCATCCGCGATCTCATCGAAACTAAAATGCGGACAATCTTGGGTATCAATCACGAAAGGAACGTCAGCAATCGGTAATCTTTGAACGAAAGATAAAAAGATTCTATCAAGGAACACTTTCACCTTAAAAATGGCTTTATCTCACAAAAGGCAGCCCACCGATGTAGTACAGTTGTCAAGTACCGGAACCTTAAAATTATAAAAATAGACCCAGGTAAAGGCTGAAAAAAGAGACAGCTTGAACCAGACCGACCTCAAACCGGAGTTTGAGCGGTCACTTTTGTCAGGAAATGTTCAACTCAGCGACCAGCCAGGTTCAACTCAGGTCGCAGTTGCCGAAGGCGGCAGGCTATAAGTGACAGCGCCATAAGGCACTCGCTGTAACTCCTGGCCCAGACCCACCTTGTCTAATTGCTGCCGGGCAAATTCGCTGGCCTTGATGCCCTGAGTGGTTTTGACCCGCAGTTGGCGACCCCAACGGATGAAATAGCGGGCGACTTGTTGCGGTTCAGCCCGCCGGTCGGCGACTTTGGCGGTCAGGACGTGCCAGATGATGACCAACAGCTTGCGGGCGATGGCGACAATGGCTTTTTGCCGGCCAATGCGGTCAGCCAGGCGCTCGAATTGTTCTTTCCAGTGCTGGTCATACCGCACCGCTATCCAAGCCGCTTCGACCAGCACTGCCCGGAGTTCCTTGCGGCCTTGTTTGGTGATCCCGCCGGTGCGATGGGTTTGACCGGAGGAATGGATCCTGGCCCCCAGGCCGGCATACCCGACCAGCTTTTTGGCGGTCGGGAAGCGTTCAATCTCGCCAATCGCGCCGAGAATAGTCATCGCCGTGATCAGACCGATGCCGGGCAGTTGTAACAGATAGGGCGTCTGTTCAGCCCACGGCTCGGCCAAGCTGACCCGACCAATTTCAGTTTCGACCTCACTGATCAGCGGAGCGAGTTGATCCAGGATAATCAAATCCTGCCGGGCGCGTAGTTTTTCTGAGGAGTTCAGGTCCAGCTTGGCCCACCAGGGGCGTTGGGCCGCGCTGAACAAATCACCTTCAGGTGGAACGAGATGGTGGCGTTGCAGCAGCGAACGCAGCCGGTTCTTGATCCGGGTCTGCTGACCAATCAAGCGCTGGCGATGGCTCATCAGCGCTCGCAGTTCCCGCACGTGCTGGGGGGGTACCCACACGGCCGGGATCATGCCCACCGCCAGCAGCTTGGCCAGGGTCATCGTGTCTTTTTGTCGGTTTTGACAAAAGCAGCCGCAATCAGCTTAACCTGGGGCGGATGGCACACCACCACCTGCGCGACCAACGGTTCGAGCAGGTCATAAATATACCAGGCGTTGGTCGTGGCTTCCAGCACCACTTCGTCGGTCGGGCGCAGGTTTTTCCTGGCCCACGCCTCGAACTCGGCCATACTGACCTTTCGTGGCGGCAAGACCATCTCCTGGAGCCGGTTGACCGCTCCGACCATCACGTAATGTTTGTGGACATCCAGACCCACGAAGCGTTTTTGTTTATCGGCCATAATCTTCCTCCCTTGGGAGCTATGCCGCTTGACCGAGCGGCCCGGTGAAACGTGTTATTGTGGGCTGTTCCATGCGTTGCACACACCGATCCGAGCTGGACCCCAAGATACGGGTCTTCTCAGGTGAATAAATTCGGGCGGGCTAGCTCAAACAACAAGCCGGGCTCATCTTGTCCCATAGGCCGCTCCGAGCCAGCCCGAACACCGCACGTTTCAGTTCGGCGTCCCCGCCCTATTCACAACGTAGGGTTAGGATACCGCGATAGGTCACGTTTCGTAAAGTTGTTCTTCCGATTGTGATCGGATGCTTATCTTTAGACATATTAACAACAAATCGCTGTACCCGACTTGCTATCCTGGCCTTTTTTCAACCGTGCTTTGCTGGCGAAGTGGTTGTATAATGGAATTATCATTGCCCACTCGCAGGCCGGTAAACTCATGATCGTTAGCCGGCC
>JAAUSP010000809.1 GCA_012032575.1 Anaerolineales bacterium
CGTTAAACGTTGAACGTTAAACGTGATACGTGATGCATAATGCGTGATACGGGCGAGGGCCGTCAATGGTGCCGAGCATGACAAAGGGCAGCATGGGGGCGGCGTAGTGCCAGGTTTCGAGCTGGCGGAGGGTAGGGTTTTGGCTCAGCAGGGTGAAGGCCAGCGAGGGCGCAGCCAGGGCAAACAGGGGCAGGCCCAGCCAGGGCAGCAGCGCCAGCGGAACAGTAATCATTCCCAGCGCCGGAATACTGCCCGGTCGAAATACCAGGGCCAACACCTGATCGGGTTTGGTAAAGGGGGAGAGGGCGATTTCGAGCGGGGTCTGGCCCAATGTTTCAAACCAGGCGGCGTAGATGGATTGTCCGCCCGCCGTCCGAAAAGCCGGAATAATCACCTGAAAGATCACATAAAACCACACCAGGCCGACCAGGGCCAGACTGCCGCCTTCCCACCAGCGCCGGCGCAATAACAGCAGGTACAGCCCAATCATCAACACGTGCAGCGAAATATCTTCTTTGGTCGAGAGGGCGAGAAGGAAGAAGAGGGAGGCGAGAACGTTGAACGTTGAACGTTGAACGTTGAACGTTGAACGTTCAACGTTGGCTGGCTCTTCCGGCCAGAGCCAAAAGCTAATTCCCTGCGCGGCCAGGGCGCGGTCGAGAAAGTAGATGGCGGAGAGCAAAAAGAGGGGGGCGAAGGTGACGGCGTGAAAATCGAACAGGGTGACGGCTTCGGTGGCGGGTAACAGGAAAAAGGCTAGGACGATGACCAGGGCAGTCCACTCGCTGTGCAAGCGGCGCTTGGCCAGGGCATAGAGCGGCAGTGCTGTCAGGGTTAGCCCGGCTACTTGCAGCCACAGCAGGGTACGGGGGTCGGGCCAAAGGGCATACAGGGGCGCGATGAGAAAGAGAATCGGCTCGACGTGGGTGGCCCAGCGAATGGGGCCGTTATCTTCAATAATCGAGACAGCGAAATCACGTCCCTGGATAAAATTCCACAACGGCTGGGTGTAAACGCCGACATCAAAAGCGCCGGTCTCAAAGGCCAGGTGGCGCTGGTTGGCGTAGAGGCCGAAATAGATGAAGTTAACCAGCATCAGGGCAAAGAGAAGAAGACGGGGTGACAAGGTGACAAGGTGACGAGATGAAGTTGTTTGAGTGTGACCAGCCATTACTCCACCGTTAAGCCCGGTAGTAAAACTTTATCGTCCTGAGTGCAGGGATCAGCGGTGCAATCTTTGACCGGCAGACGTTGGCCGGTATTGGAATTATACAGCCCAATTTCGATTTGGTAATTTCCGGGTGGGGCGTTGGGGGCGATGGGAATCGTATAGGCGTCGCTAATGTACTCCCCGCGAAGCCAGCCGGTGGTGGGATATGCGCCCGCGCCGGGCGGCTGGTCCACCTGACCGTACAGCAAACCATCGGGGCCAATCAGGTGGATAAAGGCGGTGTAATTCTGGTCAAACTCGGCCTCGGCCCGCCAGTAGAGTTGGGCGGCCAGGGTGTCACCCGCTTTCAGGGTTAGCAGCGCCTGCCCTGAGGGTGCTTCGGACTGGCCGCGTGGATTTAAAACATCCAGCCCAACCAGCGTGGCCTGTGCGGCAAAATCAGCGTCCAGCTTGACCTGCGATTGGGGCGGGTCAAAAACGCGCGGCCAGCCCTCAATCTGAAAATCGCCGATGGGCAGGGTAGCGACTTCGGCGTCCGGTTTGGTCGCTTCGACCAGCCGCAGCCGAAGTTTGTACAAACCCGGTTCCAGGCTGGGCGAGATACGGGCGGACAGCCAGCCGCGCAGCAGGTCGCCGGACTGCCAGCCTTTGGTGGGGTAATCGCCGGCCAGTCCGACCGGCTCAGACAGGGGCCACTCGTCGTCGCTTTCTTCCGGCTTGACCACCAGCGACATAACCAGGTTGTCGGGCAGCGACTTGTCGCCCGCCAGCCACAGGAGTGATGCACCCACCGGCTCGCCGGAGCGAACGGCTTGGCCGGGCAGCGTTTCAAACCCGATCAGGGTCAGGCCGGGTAATAACTCCTGGTTGACCGGCAGGGCCACTTTCAAATCGTCGGGGTCGAGCGGCTTCTGGGCCGGCGTGACGGTGAAATCAGACAGAGTTATCAGCCCGGCCTCTGCCGGCGTGTCACTGCTCACCGGCAGGCGCGATTGGGACTCCTCGCCGTAAACGGCCAGACGGAGGGTGTAACTTCCGGGCGGCGTGGCCGGCGGGATAGGGATGAGGAAATAACTGTCTTCGACGGCATTGAGCGGCCATTTGGTGCTGCCAACCTGCAAGATGTTGCTCTGGAGCAGCTTGTCAATTTGGCTGACAAGCTGGCCCGCCTGGGTGTAAATCTGAACGGACGCTTTGAGATTTTCGGTCTGCTCGGCTGTTTTCAGCCAGGCCAGGCGCAGCCAGAGCAAATCGTTGCTGCGGGCCTGCGGGTCGGACACGTGGGCTACCTCGCCGGCATCGCCGAGGGCATAGCCGGTCAGGCGGAGTTGGCTGCCAAAATCAAGGGCGGTTGCGGTTAATTTCTCGCCGGCGGCAAAATCGGGAGCCTGGGTTTCCAACACGTAGGTGGAAATATCAAAATACTCAAAGGTATCGGTGCGCTCGTAATGACCGTACTTTTCCAGGTAGTAGGGCAAAACCTGCTTGGGGTCGGCGCCGGTGTGCTTGGAGGTTTTCCATTTGACCACCCGTAAGATGCTATGTTCGGCGGCGGCGCGGGTCAAATCGGCGGGGACGGTGGTTTCGTCGTCAACCACCCAGTAGTGGGCGGCGGGCGGCTGGGCCAGTTCGGTCAGGAAGTCGGTGGTAAAGTTGCGGGCAATATCCCCGGCGGCGGTGTTGCGCGGCAAGATAAAGGCCACAGCCGGATCGGTTTCACGATTGATCTCCTCGGCCATTTTGACGGCGTACACATGATAGGCAGCCTTGGCGTCGTTGGTTTTAGGAAAATCAAAAAAATACTGGGAGAGGCTCTGGGCACTGGCTTGCCAGAAAGTACAGGCTAAGGCTAAGGCTAAGGCTGAGGCAAGGCCACGAGCCAGCCAGGGGGTATTAGGCTGTCCCAGCCAGCGCTGGCTTATTGCCCAGAGGGATTCAAACAGCCAGACGACAAAAACAGCCGCCAGGATATAAACGGGGGTGGTCGCGCCGATGGTACGGAGGCTGTGAGGAATAACATCGGGCGAGAGAATGCTGGGCAATAACATCCACCACCAGCCAGAGCACCGTAAACAGGTAAACAGCCTGCCCGGCGCAGGCCGCGACCACAGCGAAATGCGAAAGCCCACAAGACAGCCAGTC
>JAAUSP010000810.1 GCA_012032575.1 Anaerolineales bacterium
CTATGTTAAGATGAAAGAACTACTTAGGGGATCACTGTATCACCCCCCGAACTTGTTAAGGAGAATCCACCCAATGCAGAAAAAATATATTCTTGAGCAGATTGATATTTTTCAAGAGTTAGACTCAAGCCAACTGAGCTTGATTGAGCAAATTTGCCAGGAAAAAAGCTATAATCAGGGCGATGTCATTTTTAAAGAAAATCTGGCCAGCCACGAATTTTACATTATCGCCGAGGGAGAAGTGGAAATTCAGGTAGACCCGGACACTATTGGCGATGGTTCCGACATCCATCAGCCGACCACGATTGCTGTGCTTCGCCGGGGCCAATCCTTTGGCGAAGTGGCCCTGGTTGATCCGGGGGTGCGCTCCGCCTCGGCCCGCTGCCGGTCGGAGTCAAGCAAGCTGCTGGTCATTGAGCGCAAAGATTTTATGGACATACTGGAAAATAATTACGAAATAGGTTATATGATCATGCGCAACCTGGCCGCCGATTTGGCCCTGAAAATCCGCCAAACCAATCTGATGGTGCGTGAGTCGCTGACTTACGCGAAGAAGTAGTATCAGTAGATCCAAATTTGCCAGTAGCGGCGTGGGAGCCTGCTCCGCTTCAAAAATTGGATCTACTGAGTATAAATTTAAAAAAAAGCCCCCGCTATTGGCGGGGGCTTTTTTTATTGCGCCGATTGAGCCACCGGCAACACGTGGGTGTGATATTCCGGTTGGAGGTAAGGATGCTCCACATACGAGACTTGCGCCGGACGAGGCAGCCGTTTGGTTTCAATATCCCTTTTTAGCAGCGGCACCAGGGTTTGAAAATTAATCCAGGCCCGAATGCGGATACCCAACTCGGTGTTGTGGATGGCGTCGTCGTACAGGTCGGGGTGTTTGGGCATTTGCCCGGCCACGTCAATCAGGGGAATGCGGTTTTCGGCGGCCCACAGCCGGAAGACCCGGTTTTGCAGATCGGCCATGCGCCGCATGTTGGCGTAGCTAACCGGCCAATAAATCCGGTTGAGGTAGCCGTAAAGGGTGCGGTGGCGGGCCGGGTCGAGCACCATGCCGTCGTACACAAACCAGTCGAAGGTAGCCAGCACCATTTTTACCTGGTGTGCCTCCAGGTCTTGCTTGATCGTGTCCAAATCGCCCAGAATAGCTTTGAGGGCCAGGGCCTTACCCAGATGCGCCCGATCCGGCCGGGTCTCGTCCAGACCTTTGGGCAGGCTAAAGCTTTGCTCCGGCTTGGCCGGTTCTGCGCCGGTCAGCGAAAACTGCTCCACCAGTGAGCGAGCGCGGGCTGCCAGGGCGGAGTATTCGCTCAATTGGTCCAGCCAGGTTTTATCATCGGATTCCACATTGGCAAAATTGGGAGCCACCCCATCGGGCGGCTGGCCGAAGGTGACATCGGGCGGAAAAGTGACCATGCTGCGCGGGTCAAACTGGTTGGACCCCTCGTAGTAAATCACGTAGTCAACATTCATGGGCAGCACTTCGTAGCGCACTACGGCGGCAATATCACGCGAGCCGATGCCCTCTCGCCCGGCATTGATAACCTCAAACTTCACCTTGTAGCCGGACTCTTCGGCCCACAGATTGAGCCAGTGCTGCAACAATTCCGGGTAAGAATAGGGCAAAGAGTGACCGTCTACCGTGGTCGAAGCGCCGACGCAGGCAATCCGAATGGTGCGGGCCGGTTTCTTCAGGGCGATTTCCGGCCCGCGCCAGCCGAATTGATTGGTGGTCAGGCCGGTCGGCAGAGTGACATAGGGCGGGTAGCGATAGCGGGGATAGCCGTGCCCCAGGCCGGGTGATAGGTGTAAACCTGGGGTGGCACGGCGTTGAAAATGCCCCGGTTGATAAAATAATCATCCGACAGGTATTCATTCCACCAGTAGTTGGCCCGGTAGCCGTACTGCTCGGCTCTGGCGGCGTGTTCGGCGGTGATGTCGAATTTGGTCAGGCGCTCCGGTGAGGTGTAAATCCAGTCCGGTTTGACGTAGGCGCTGAACTTGAAGTCGTTGCTAAAATCATCCAGGCTGTAAACGGCCAGACTGTTGAGGGTGGGCGGGGGGACTGCCGGCGGCGTGGCTTCGGTCAGCAGTTCGCCGGCCTCGGCTCCGACGGGAATACACAATTTCCAGCCGGTCTCAATCAGGTCGGGGTTGATAATTTCGGCAAAGCTGGCGTCCGTAGCATGCTGTTGATTAGTCGCGCTGACGATAGCCGGATAAGCCAGCAGATCGCCCAGGGTTTTGTTGGCAATCTTGCTCAACCAGTCGTCGGCCTGGACTGTATAGATTTCGGCACAGGACTGGCTGGGGTCTGCTTGCGCCGCCGCAGGCAAGATCGAGGTGAACAGCAGAACGGCGATGAGCCAGCGATAAAATGGTCGAATCGGTGAATTCATGGGCCTTCGTCGGGGGCGGGGATGGTCGTGTTATTCTGGTTCAGTTTCAAGGTTGATAATTGAAAGCCATCAAACCAGCGCAGCAGCCCTTCGGTCAGAACCAGCATCAGCACGGTCGCCAGAACCAATAAGAGTAGATTAATCAGCCAATTGCGGGGTTTTGAATCAGCTTGCTTCTCTGGCCAGTTGCGCACAATTACACCTCGCTTTTGATAAACGCAAATCGTGTCAACGCTGTCCATTTTAGCACATCTGCCCCACTGCTGACAATAGGCAAAAAGAGTTTGGAGGATGGAGGATGGAGGATAGAAGGTAGAGGATTGCGGATGGAGGATAGCTACCCTCTATCTTCTATCTACCATCTTCTATCTCCACTCTCCCTTGTTTGTGCAAACGCCCTGACTGTGCTTAAATTGAGCCTGCCGACTTGAGGGTATGAAGCTATGCGTCCTTTGGCCGATTTATTCCGCCTGATTTTATTGGTATTGCTGCTGCCGGTGATCCTGATTCTGATCGGGCCCCTGCTGGTGCTGGCGGCTTTGCGCGGACGCCAGCGCATCGGGCCGATTACCCTCGATGCTGCCCGCAGTCCAACCCGCCGAACCGGGGCTTTAGTGGTGGGACTGCTGTTGTGGCTGCTAGTCTGGGGGGGACTGGCCTGGCTGACATGGGCTGCGCTGGCAACGCCGCCCACTGTGGCTCAACAACCGGCACAAATTACGGCCACTCCGGCTCCAACGCAGACCCCTTTAGCGGCCACTGCCACGGAACACCCCCAACCCAGCGACACGCCAACGCGGCGGCCCACTGTTTTGCCGGCTACCGCTGCTTCCACCGTGCAGCCTGAAACGGAAACAGGGACGCCAACCCGTACCACCGTGACGGCGACCGTA
>JAAUSP010000811.1 GCA_012032575.1 Anaerolineales bacterium
AAATCAATCACCACCCCGATTTCCACGTCCGCCGTGAGGGGGTAGTGAATCAGCGGGACCATCTGGCGGTGACTGCCGGCCATAAGGCTGGAGCAGAACCTTCGTCTGAGCCTCGGCCCAGGTCATCACCTCGACGTCCCCTTCGACATTCAGGTTAGCCAGGATGCCGGAAAAATGAGCCTCGATATGCTCATCCCGTTCTTGGGGCGTTAACTGATCGCGCTGGTAGGCGGTATAGAGATTGTCCAGCCCCAGCCTCGCCGACTGATAGGCGATCACCATAGGGTCATCCGTGGCCTCGAAATATTTCTCGGGGAGTACCGCCGTGAGCAGTAACAACACGTGGCGCTGGTATTCCTCCGGGGTCATGAGCGTTTCGGTCATGGTTCCTCTGATTCTATCTGAGTTTAAAATTAGGACACCGATGAACACAGATTGCACAGATTTTTCTTTAATTTTTGATCTAATCTGTGTTTATCAGTGTTCATCTGTGTCCCATTTAGTTTTATCACGGGACGCAGATCTTGGATTTCGATGCCTTTGCGCATTAACTTTTGGTAGAAGCGTTTAGCACAGTGATGCCCACAACATCACTATCGTGGTAATGATAAATGAAGTCTTCTTCCTCCATCACACTATCATTGGCCTGCTGCGGTTTGCGAAAGCTGATATAGAGAACGTCAGCCTGCTCGTCGTAATCTATCCAGAAATGACGGGCAGGCACGGCCAGCAGCGGCGCAATCAAAGCGCGAGGTAAAGTCATTTCGGCCATACTCGTATCTCTTTCCCTTGAGAATCTTAAATCGTTGCAACTACTTTTACAAACTTCGCTACTCGTTCAGCAAAATCAGGTGAATCTAATTGGCCTATTAGAAGTATTTCATCCCCTTTCTCAATTTTTCTCCAAGATTGACACAATTCTTTTACCCACTCATATTTCTCTTTAATCTCTTTTTCCTGGTTTACCTTTAATTCATCTTCAAGATCTTTGAGTTTTTTTTCAAGCTTTCCTTTGAATTCTTTTTGACTCATCGTGCCTCCTCCCTTTTGTCCTACGTTTCCTCTATGAAGAACAAGAATTGGGTTTTTGAACGAAACCCCTAATATTTTCCGTTTGTACCTTGCAAACCTGCCATAAAGACTTTTATTTGCCTGACTTTCGGGTTTTGACTTACTTCTAACAGACTTGAATTTATATCCAAAATTAATAAAACAGATTACTTTTGGATGCGAACCATTTTCCGGTTTTTTTGGGGCTGTGCCGAATACATTCCAGAAAGTTTCCCTTGAAGCGACGTATTGATTTATAGGACCAAAATATGCCCATATTTTTAAATCTTCAAACCACCAGACGTTAAATAGTTCCGGCTCTTTATCTGGAAAAGAGATATGTATTTTGATTTCTTCGGCGGATTCTTTTCTCAAAAATACGTCTATAAATTTCTTTTGTCCTATTCTAATCTCGCGTGCATCTTCGAGAATTTCAAGTGGTCGATTAAGCGGCGGAGGAAAAACTGTATTATCAGCTATCCCATGCAAAACAGACGCAGTGATTAATGTGCCAAGTAGCATTAAAAGAATGGCAACAATAGGATTTAAACTTAAAATAAAGAAGAAAATTATTGCGTTGGGTATTGCAGCTAATGCAAGTGAGGTTGCCCACACTGAAACTGTGTTTATAGGAATCTTTGTTTTACGAAATACGAGGTCTGATTTAGGTTCATCGGAAGTATCATCTGGGGGAGTATTTGATTTGGGTGATGAAGACAGCGTGGCTTCATCAATAGGGTCATTCTTAACATATACATCATTTCCACGCAAATATTGCTTGAGTTCCTGAATTTCCCGTTGATGTTTAACGAAATCATTTATTTTGTGGGAAGGGGCATCGCGCACCCCGTATTCTTCAATTTGCTTTTTCAAAACCTGGAGATGATTACGATGAATTTCTAATAATTCGCGTTGGTGAGTAATAGTCTTATCATCTAGCATAAACCATGCTCCTGGATAGAAAACTTGACTCTTTTATCTCACCCCACCCTAAAGAAACTCAACTGCTTGGTATGGAGTAAAACCCGGCTCACCCCTCAAAATAAAAACGAGTCAAATCCTAAGGTAAAACTAATGGCCTGTTCAATTTCCTTCATTCTCTCTGAGGGCAGGGAAGTGATGAGAGAGCCAAATTTAGCTTTGGGGACAGTTTGAATATGGTCCAGGTTTGCGGCGCAGTCAGTCAACAGGCCATCCTCCCGGCTTAAGAAAACTTCGGAGGGAATGTTGCGGACGGTGGTCGTGATGGGGGCGATGGTGAGCGCATTTAAATAGCCAATAGCCGAGTCGCGGGTCAAAATAAGTACCGGGCGGCGCTTATCTGGGGAGTTAAAGGTATACCAGCGCACCTCGCCACGTTTCATGCTTCGCCCAGACTTGTTCGGTTTCCCAAATATCAAACTCACCTGGCTCAACCGGATGACGAGCATAACCTTCAGCGTGCCGTTGTTCCATCTCGGCAATTTTGTATTTCTGTAAAGCGAGCTGAAGTGCTTCCCGGATGAAGGCTGAACGGGTTGTATCAAGGGCTTGAATAATCTGGTCAACCTCAGCTAATAAGGGTTCATCAATAGTCATTTGGATTGTTTTCATGTTTTACCCCATTACAATGTGGATTATTATCCATATTGTAATCCACATTGCAGGTCAAGTCAATCCACAGATGTTAAACGAGACCCTAAAGGTTTTCAAAACCTTTAGGGTCTCGTTCTTCTTTCACCCCCGCCATCAATAACCCCAACCGCTCCGTATCCGCCTCTGCCGCCGAAAGAATCCCCATAATCTCGCCCTCGTAAATCACCGCGATGCGATCCGACAGCTCCAGAATCTCGTCCAAATCTTCGGAGATGAGCAGAATAGCCGCGCCCCGATGGCGCTGCTCCAGCAGCCGGCCGCGCACGTATTCGGTCGCGCCCACGTCGAGGCCGCGGGTGGGCTGGGCCACAATCATCACCTGCGGCTTCTGCTCGATCACGCGGGCCAGGATAACCTTCTGCATATTGCCGCCGGACAGGGTGCGGATTTTATCGCCCGGCGCGGCTTTGATTTGATACTCGGCGATCAGCTTTTCGGCGTGCTGCTGCATGCGGCGGCGGTCCAGCAGGCCGTTGGGGGCAAAGCTGCCCAGGTGTTCCAGGGGCCATATTCTGGGCCACCGTCATCTCACCGACCACGCTGGCGTGGCGGTCTTCCGGGAATGCGGCCCACCCCGGCGGCCATCATCTCAGCCGGCCCGGCCCG
>JAAUSP010000812.1 GCA_012032575.1 Anaerolineales bacterium
CGCTACCCCTGTCGCCGCTGCATCCACACCCACACCCGCCCCCGCCGACGCCCGCTACTGCCGACCTGCGCCGACCTCGACGCTACCTGGGGCAACAACTGGCCGGCCGCCCTCGATGCCCTGACCCAACTCATCGCCGCCGCTCAATCCTGCGGCGACGAACCCCTGCTGAGCAAAAAGTATGCCGCTCACTACATTTATGGCGTGGGGCTGGAAGAACAGGGCGAGGTTGAAACCGCCATCACCCAATACCGGGCTGCCCTGGCCATTGACCCGCAGCGCAAAGAAGCCCTCGACGCCTTGTTTCGATTGAAGTCGCTGCCCAAGCCCACCCCGCCGGCCTGCCTCTCCACCGCCGCCCCCCGGCCCGATCCGGCCCCCGCCGAAGCGCCCGACCCGGCTCAATTTGTCGCCGCGCAGGGCGATCAATTGCAACTTGACGGCAAGCTCTTCGAGGTCAAGGGCGTCAACTACTACCCCCGCCGCGCTCCCTGGCAGCGCTTCCTCACCGAAACCAACCCGGCGGATATGGCCGAGGAACTTGATCTGATCAAAAAAGCCGGCTTCAACACCCTGCGAGTCTTCCTATGGCATGAGCCACTCTTTACCTGTCAGCCCGAAGACGCCATCCCCAACGAGTCCGCTTTTGCCCTGATTGACCGGCTTTTTGCCCTGGCCGCCGAACGCGACCTCAAACTCATCCTGACCCTCAACGACCTGCCCGACCTGACCTTCCGCCCGCTCTACACCGACTTTGCCCACTACGATAACCAGACCATCTACATTGTCCGCCGTTACCGCAACGAACCAAGCCTGCTGGCCTGGGACCTGCGCAACGAAGGCGACATCAACTACGGCGCACAATCTGCCGAGGATGCCCGCTTTACTCAAAAAGAGGTCATTGACTGGCTGGCCCACGTCAGTCCGATTGTCCGCCAGCATGACCCGCATCATCTCATCACCGCCGGCTGGTGGGGCGACCCGCTGCCGACCGAACCCTACGTGGATTTTCTCTCCTTTCACCACTGGACCGACGCCAAAGAGCTGGCTCCCCGGCTCAAAACCTACCAGCAGCACAGCGACAAGCCGCTGGTGCTGCAAGAATTTGGCTACTACAGTTGGGCCGACTCCTTGGAACAGCCGCGCATTGAAAAAGAGCAGGCCGACAGCCTGGCCGAGGCCATAAAAACCGTCGAAGCTGCCGGACTCGCCGGCTGGGTCATCTGGACCGCCTTCGATTTTGTGCCCGCCGCCGGCCAGCCGCCCAATCAAGAGCACTTCTTCGGCCTGTGGCGCACCGACTTAACCCCCAAACCGGCTTTAGAAGCCTTGTCCCTGCCCTGAACCTGTTCATGTCATTCCGACCGCACAATGTTATGTCATTCCGACCGCAGGGAGGAATCTTTTGAGCCGCTCTAAACGCCAACGCGACTGGCTAATTGTCGCCGCCCTGCTTCTTCTGGCTAACCTGATAATATCCATCACCCTGCTCTGGCGCTTTGCCGGCCCGGCCATCGTCGAAACTGCCCCCGGCAACCCGCGTTTTGGCCTCGCCTTCATCAGCTCGCCCGATCATCTGGCCGACGAAGCCCGCTACAACGGCGCGCTGGCCGCCGGGGCCACCTGGGACCGCTGGCCGCTCTACTGGCACTGGGTGGACGAAGGCGGCTACACCGGCCCGCACGCCGGCGGCCGGCACGATTACGACACCCTGATTGCTCAAGACCTGGCCCACGGCCTGACGCCCATCGCCATTTTGCTCGGCACCCCCGCTCGATACGCCCAGGCCGCCCCTCCGCCCGACCCCGGCGGCGACCCGACCAAGCCCAACAGTCTGCCGGTCACAGCCAGCACCGCGACTCTGCCCCCCGCCGGTCTGACCGAACCCATCTTCAGTGACGGTACGGACGAGCCGGGGCCGGGCAAACAGATCAATCCCGCTAATCCCTGGGCCGCGTTTGTCTTCGCCACGGTGGAGCGTTACCGCCCCGGCGGCCTGCTGGCCTGGCAGCAGGGCTGGCCGCGTGGGGTGGGTCTGCGTTATTGGGAAGTCTGGAATGAGCCGGACTACCAGCTTTTTTGGGGCGGCACGGTCGAAGAATATGACCGCCTCCTGGAAGTGGCCTACAAAAGCATCAAAGCCGCCGACCCGCAAGCCACCGTTATCCTCGGCGGGCTGGCCTTTTACGATCAACGCGACTGGTTTCCGGCCTTATTACGCCAGACCAACGGCGACCCCAGCCAGGCTCATTTTGACGTTTTTTCCTTCCATCACTACCTGAGCGTTTACAACAGCGAGCAGCTTATCCAACAGGCCCGCGCCTCGTTGACTGCTTTTAACCTGCAAAACATCCCCATCTGGATCACCGAAAGCGGCGTCTCCGTCTGGGACGATTTTCCGGCCACCGCCCACAACGTGGCCTCCGATACGCCGTTCCGGGCAACGCTGGTCGAACAGTCCGCCTACCTTGTGCAGAACACAGCCCTCTCTTTTTACAACGGCGTCGAGCGCTACTACCACTTTCAACTGCACGACGACTGCGGCGACGGCCCGTCGAGCGCCTACGGTCTGCGCCAGAATTTCAGCCCCCACGCCTGCAACCCGGCTCAAGGCCAACCTCGGCCCGCCTACGCGGCCTATCAGTTGGCAGCGGAACAGTTCGCTGGGCTGATCCCGCTCTGGCGCGACAAGCAGTACGAGCAGGACCGGGTCGCCTTTTACCGTCCCGCCGACCAAGCGCGGGTAATCGCGCTGTGGGCCACGCAGGCTTGACCGTCACCGCCGCCATCAGCGCGACCGGTGACAGCGCCCGCCTCTTCTGGATCGAGCCGACGCCAATCCTGTCGGGCACCACCGGCCTCAGTCGCACCCTGACCCTGACCCCCACTGACGGCCTCTACCGCCTGACCCTGCCGCGAGCCACCAACCAAAATGGGACCGACTCTGCCGACCCCACCTTCCAAATCGGCGGCCAGCCCTTTATCCTGGTCGAACGCGACATCCTCCCTCCCCGCACGACCCTCCAACCTCTCCCACCTTCCAGCCCTCCAACCTTCCTTCTTCGCTGGCAGGGCGACGATCCTGGCTCCGGCATCGCCGCTTATGATGTTTACGTCAGCGCAGACGGCGGGCCGCTCGAACTGTGGCTGGCCGATACCCCGGCCAACGAAGCCAAATTCACCGGCCAGATCAATCACAGCTATGGTTTTGCCGTCCGCGCCCGCGACCGGGCCGGCAATGTCGAACCGCTGCCCGCTCAGCCCCAGGTCACAACCCCTAATTGTCT
>JAAUSP010000813.1 GCA_012032575.1 Anaerolineales bacterium
CGGGGACGGTGTGTTTCCGCCATCCCCGATACCCAACACCCGGCGTCGCTTTCATTCGTACTTGCGGATGAGGGGCAAATAGACATTCTCTGGCCCACTCGTCTCCTCCGCCACCGGCACTTCCCGGAATATGGTCCAGTCCAGATGATAGCCGGTCTTGATCTCAAATATTACCTCGGCTGCCGCCGGGCCTGATATGACTACCTGCTGACCGTACTCGGCGCTGTGTCCCGCTGCCGGCTCCAGCTCGACCGTGAAATTGTGCCGGCTGGCGAGGCCAAAGCCGCTCTGGAAAGTCACCGTCATCATCACCCCGGTTGTCAGGGGCTGGGTATTGGTCACCCCGATGGTGTAGGTTACACGCTGCTCGCTCCTGAGGGAGTGAGTAGCCGAACTGGCTTTCGTGGCAGTGAGACTCATGACCGGCAACGCCCCCTGGCTGACCGTCTCCAGCCCATTTTCGACAATGCTCAGATACAGCCCCGACACGACATCCGTCTGCGCGTCCTGGTAATCGGGAATGCCGTCGCCATCGCTGTCAGGACAGGGTGGACCGGCTGGACATTCCGTCCGATCCGTCAGGCCATCGCCATCGGCGTCGCCCGCGCCACTGTCGTGGTCGTCGGGATCGAGATAGTCGGGCAAGCCATCGCCATCCGTGTCCCCCCGCTCGACCGCATCCGATTTGCCGTCGTTGTCCGAGTCAGGGTCGAGGAAATCGTCGAGGCCATCGTCGTCGGTGTCCCGGCACATCAAGCCGAAGGGGCACTCGGCGCGGTCGTTCAGACCATCGGCGTCGCTGTCCAAATCCTGATGATTGGCCAGCCCGTTGTGGTCGGCGTCGTCGTTGGCCGGGTTGCCATCGCCATCGGCATCCTCGACGAAATCGGGAATACCATCCCATCAGTATCAGCGCGGGCGTCGAGATAGTCGGGGAGGCCATTGCCGTCGACATCCGGGCAGGGCGCACCGCCCGGACATTCCACCCGGTCTTTGATCCCGTCGTTATCGGCATCTTCATCCAGGAAATCGGGCGTACTGTCGCCATCGGCATCGCCTATGCCTTCCTGAGCATCGGAGATGCCGTCACCGTCGCTGTCGAGGTCGAGGTAGTTGGGGGTACTATCACCGTCATGATCAGCCACACCTTCCAGGGTGTCGGGAATGCCGTCACCATCGCTGTCGAGGTCAAGGTAGTTGGGCGTCCCATCAGCGTCGGGGTCGCCCAAGCCTTCCAAGCTGTCAGCCAGCCCGTCGTCATCGCTGTCCAGGTCGAGGTAGTCAGGCATGCTGTCGTGATCGGTATCCGGGCAAGGTGGTCCGGTCGGACACTCAACGGCAGTCGGCAGAGTGTCGCCATCGTCATCCGGGTCCAGATAATCGGCCCGGCCATTGCCGTCGTGATCAGGGCAGGGCGGTCCGGCCGGACATTCCAGGGCGGTCGGCCGGGTATCGCCATCGTCATCGGTATCGGCGAAATCAGGCGTCCCGTCCCCGTCCGTGTCCAGCGGATGGACCGGATCGCCCCCAATTTCCAGACCGTCATTGACTCCATCCCCGTCGCTGTCAGCATTCTGTGGGTCGCTGCCGGCCTGATATTCGGCCAGGTTGGTCAGCCCATCGTTGTCGGGGTCGTCCGCCGCATCATTGACCAGCGGGTCCAGGCCATTGTCCATCTCCCAGCCATCGGCCAGCCCATCGCCGTCGCTGTCAGCCTCGGGTGACCTGACCGTGAGGGTGAAAGCTGTCAGGGCGGTCGCGGCCCCATCGCCGACCTGCACGTTAATTGTCACCGGCCCGGAATGCCCGGCCGCCGGGGTGGCAATCAGGGTTCGGTTGGCCCCGCTGCCGCCAAAGACCAGATTGGTATCCGGGATCAGGACCTGGTTGGAGGAACTCCCTGTGACCGTCAGGCTGCCCGCTGCTGTTTCCACATCGCCGACGGTGAAGCTGATCGGCCCGGTGGCCGTCTGATACAGGGTTACCCGGTCAGAGATGGGGGAGATCGTGGGGGGATCATTGACCGCATTGACCGTGATGATAAAAGTCTCTACGACGGCGCTGTTGCCATCGCCGACCTGCACCGTGATCACGGCAGCGCCGGATTGGTTGGCGGCCGGGGTGAGGGTGAGGGTTCGGCTGGAACCACTGCCGCCAAGAATGATACTGCTATTGGGAACCAGGGCCGTGTTGGCCGAACTTGCCGACAGGGTCAAGCTGCCGGCCGGTGTCTCCATATCGGCGATGGTGAAAGTCAACAGGTCGGTGGCGGTGTCTTCATTGATTATTTGGTCAGCAATAGCCGAGATCGTGGGTGAATTGTCCGGGTGGAGCTTAAAGACAAAGCCGTCGGTGTGGCCGTTATAACTCCTATCATACGCGCCAGCGGTCGTGGGGACATTTGGTTCAGATGCCTGACCCACCAGCAGGACATCTCCGCTGCTGTCAACCCCCAAATCAATCGTCTCCTCCCAGGCGTTGTCGTTCCCGAAAAGGGTGCTGTAAAGCAGGGCACTGCCGCCGGCGTTGAATTTAGTGATGAATATGTCCTCATCGTCCGATGCCGCAACCGAAGTGTCATAGGCGCCCGGTGTTGTCGGAAAGTTGGGGTTTGCGCTCGAAGCATAGACACTGCCGGCAGCGTAGGCATTGCCGCTGCCGTCAACCGCCAGGGCCTTGCCGATGGTCTGCCCATCCGCCCCTTCCAGGTAGGTGCTGTAGACCAGGGCCGAACCGCTGGCATTCAGTTTGGTCAGGAAGGTGGCATAACTGGAATTGAGCAAGCGATCATAGGCCCCGGCTGTGGTCGGGAAATTTACTGAAGGGGTATTGCCCAACAGATACAGATTGCCGCTGCCGTCAACCTTAATATCGCTGACCGTATCATCCCCGCTGCCGCCCAGATAAGTACTGTAAAGGAGGGCCGAACCGGTGGCGTTGAGCTTGAGGGCGAATAGATCCGCTGCGCCGTTGAAGGTGGTATCATAAGCCCCGGCTGTGGTCGGGAAACTGTTATACTGCACCAGACCGCTGACGTAAACGTTATTACTCCCGTCTACGGCAATCGTGCCAGCCTGTTCAACCAGAGAACCGCCGACATAAGTGCTGTAGACCAGGGTTGAACCGCCTGGGTTGAGCTTGGCGATGAAGATGTCCTCGCCGCCGCCGTTGTAGCTGGTATCGTAAGCACCGGCCGTTACCGGAAAGCCGCCGTTGGTAAAGCCGGTGACGTATGCGGCCCCCGTACTATCCAGGGCCAAAGCCCTGACGCTGTCCCGGTTAGACC
>JAAUSP010000060.1 GCA_012032575.1 Anaerolineales bacterium
TGCCCATCACTTACCAGGAACTTTACGTGCGGGTCAACGAGATGACCGCCCTGTTGCAGGATTTTGCGGCCTCAAAGCCGGCGACCGAGTTACCATTCACATGCCCATGACCCCCGAACTGCCGGTCACCATGCTGGCCTGCGCCCGCCTGGGCGTAATTCACTCGGTGGTTTTTGCCGGGTTCAGCGGCCGGGCCTGCGGCGAGCGCATTGCCGACTCGACCAGCCGGTTGTTGATTACGATGGATGCCTATTATCGCAGTGGCAGCCTGCTGGAGCATAAAGATAAAGCCGATGAAGCTGTGCGCGTAGCCGATGAAGAAGGTCACACGGTTGAAAAGGTGTTGGTCTGGCAGCGCTACCCCGGCAAATATTCCAGCAAAACCCCGCTGGTCGAAGGGCGCGATTTTGTTGTCAACGACGTGCTCAAGCAATATCGCGGCAAACGGATTGACCCTGTGCCCATGCCTGCCGAAGCCCCCCTCTTTTTAATGTACACCAGCGGCACCACCGGGCGGCCCAAAGGCTGCCAGCACGGTACCGGCGGCTACCTGGCCTATGTGACCGCCACCTCTAAATTTGTGCAAGACATCCATCCCGAAGATGTCTACTGGTGCATGGCCGACATCGGCTGGATCACCGGCCACTCCTACATTGTCTACGGCCCGCTCTCGCTGGGAGCCACCAGCGTGCTATTTGAAGGCGTGCCCACCTATCCCGACGCCGGGCGCGCCTGGCGCATCGCCGAGCGGCTGGATGTCAACATTTTCCATACCGCCCCCACCACCATCCGCATGCTGCGCAAAGCCGGCCCCGACGAGCCGCAGAAGTACAACTACCACTTCAAGCACATGACCACCGTCGGCGAACCGATTGAGCCGGAAGTGTGGCGCTGGTATTATCACGTGGTCGGCAAAGATGAGGCGGCCATTGTGGATACCTGGTGGCAAACCGAAACGGGCGGCTTCCTCTGCACCACCGTGCCGGCCCTCCAGCCGATGAAACCCGGCAGCGCCGGCCCGGCCATGCCCGGCATCCATCCGGTCATTTATGACGACGAAGGCAACGAAGTTCCCGCCGGCTCGAACAAAGCTGGGAACATCTGCATCCGCAATCCCTGGCCGGGCGGCTTCCAGACCATCTGGGGCGATCGCAGCCGCTACGTTTCAACCTATTATGCCCGCTATTGTAAAGACCCCCTTAGCAAAGATTGGCGCGATTGGCCCTATCTGCCCGGTGACGCGGCTATGCAAGCCAATGATGGCTACTTCCGCATTTTGGGCCGCATTGACGATGTGATCAACGTGGCCGGCCATCGCCTGGGAACCAAAGAGCTGGAGTCGGCCTGCCTGTCCGTGCCCGAAGTGGCCGAGGCCGCTGTAGTGCCCCGCGTGGATGAAGTCAAGGGCCGCGTGCCGGATATTTATATTTCGCTCAAGCCGGGCTACACCGCCAGCAAGGAAATCGAAAAGAAGGTCGAAAATGCGATTGCCGAGACCATCGGCAAAATCGCCAAGCCCAAGCACGTCTTTATCGTGCCTGACATGCCCAAGACCCGCTCCGGCAAAATTATGCGCCGGGTGTTGGCCGCCGTTTCCAACAATATGAATGTGGGTGATGTGACCACCCTGGCCAACCCCGAAGTGGTCGAGCAGGTGCGCCAGATGGTCCAGGGCGACGCGCCGCCCGTTGCTCTTCCCCAAGAGGGGCTGGAGGATTTGAAGCGGTTCGGGCAGGAGTAAAAAAGTCGGAAGATTGGAAGGTTGGAAGGATGAACAGGCCCTTTTATCTTGTTGACAAACTAAGTTTGGCAATGCGATAAAAATGGTTTGGAATATCCGCTGTAGTTATGAAAAAAAGCCCAGCAGGGAAAATGCTCTGCTGGGCTTTTATTTTTACGCTGCGCATATCTATTTCTGGTAATGAAACCGGCAGGAAATGATGACTAATTCTGTGTCCGTGACCCCGTAGACTAACCGATGTTCTTCATTTATCCGCCTTGACCAATACCCTGACAAATTCGCCTTTAATCGTTCTGGTTTACCTATGCCCTCAGAAGGTGTCCGCTGGGCCTCTTTAATGAGGGTATTAATGCGTTTTAAGAGCCGACGGTCGTTCTCTTGAAACCACAAATAATCAATCCAGGCTGCCTCGGTAAAAACTAACTTCATCCCTCAACTAACTCTCGCTCGACCGTTTTGCCTGTTTGTGCTTCTATAATTGATTGTCGCAGATGTTCGGCATTGAAAGGGTTGGACAACAAGTAAAGTGTTTCTTTCCAGGCATTAAATTCCTCAAGCGATAAGAGCACAATTTGCTGTCCTGTATCGGTACTGACAATGGTAGGTTCCACATCAGCAATGACCTGCTCAATAATCTGTTCCAAATTGGCTTTAGCTTCAGTTATCGTTACTGCGTTCATCTCATCACCTTCACACTTTAAAATTACACCGAAAGCTAATTATATCAAAAATGAGGATTTAGTCAGCCCAATAACCAATTACTTCTTCCCCTTCTTCTTCGCCTCTCCCCCGTCCTCTTTCTTCAGTCGCTGGCGCAAAATCTCCGGCACGTTGCCCCCCAGCGAGAGAATCTCCAACGCCTCTTCGCTGTCAATCGGCTCAACCTCCTCGACCGGGAGACTGAAATCGGCGTCGCTGCTGAGGGCGGCGGCTGCCGGAGCCGGAGTGACCAGGGGGACCAGGGGGGCGGGCGCAGCGGCGGCGGGTTGCCCTATGGGGGGCAGTGGTGCTTCTTCCACAAAAACGGTATCAATGATGGCCTGCTGCACCATTTCGACCACCTCGCCGGCATCGGTGAGCAGGTAAGCGCCACCGTCAATCAGGGTGCGGTTGCCGGCGGTGTCGTTCAAGCTGACAAAAACAGGCTGGCCGCGTTCCAGGGCTGCCGTGCCGCGTACCTGGGCGTCGTCGTCGGGCTGGGGGATGAGCAGGGCCAGGGCCAGGTGGTCAATCAACAGGTTGCGGGCCTCGGCCAGCTTTTCCTGAAAGGGCGTGTCCGGGGCAAAAGGGCTGATCAGCGTGACCCGCCCCTGAGCAATAGCCGGCTCCAGTTTGGCCGTAGATTTGGCAAAGGCGCTCAGGCCCATCGGCAGCACTGTTACGGCGTGTCCGTCGGGGATGGTTAGCATGGTCTCAAATGTAGCCCGGTCGAGGCCGCGTCCATACCCGCTGACCAGGTTGATCTCTTCAGCCGCCAGGGTTTGCATCACCTCCTGGATTAATTCGGTGGTCGCTTCGTCGGGGGCTTGACCGCCCAGCACAGCGACTCCTGGCTCGTTGAGCAAATTCAAATTACCCCGCGCCCACAGAATCAACGGCTGCTTGGCTCCCGGCAGGGTGGCAATCAGCCGTTTGGGGTAGCGCGGGTCAGTCCGAATGAGCGGTTCGATTTTTTGGCTCTGCCACTGGGCCACCAGCGCGGCCTGCTTGTCCAGCCGCTCTGCGGCGGCGACGGCCCGGTTGGCGTCCTCATCGCTCAGGCCAAAGCGGGTGGACCATTCCCACGGCGACAACTGAAACAGGTCGGCCAGGCTGCGGTTTTCGCCAAAACACCACTGCTGGATAATTGGCTTGACCAGGTTTAATTTCAGGCGGCTCTCGTTGAGCAGTGCCAGCCAATAGATAAGTTCGGGATAGTTTGCCATAGGTTTATCGCATCACTCTTGATTTGGGGTCAAAGAGAAAAATGGATAGATGATGCGTGATACGTGATGCGTGATTAGGAGATTACGCATCGCGCATCAAGTATCAGACCCAACCTCCACAAATCCGAAGACCCAGAAAAATGAGATAAATATATTATACGATGTTTGGCCCATAGCACAAACATTCTAAATTAAGTGTGGAAAACTCACAGGCAACTTGAAGAATAAGAGGAATATTTACCAAAGCGCCCCCAAATCAGGATAGGAGGGCATAAAGGACAAAAAGTAGAGCAGATAAAATTCTGCTACCTGCTACCCTGCTACCTTGTTACTGCACAATCAGCCGAATGACGCAAGGCTCCGGGTAGTTGCCAATGTTGTCCACCACCACCAGCCTGAACTCGTACTCACCGGGTGCGGCTGTGCCGGTATTCCACGAGCCGAGGACGCCGCCCAAAACCGCGTTGTCGTAGCTTTGAATAAATGACCAATCGTTACCGGGGGAACGGAACTCGAATTTGTAGTAATCAAAGTTGTCTACGGTGGCCGCGCCGCTGATTTGAATCACCCCGCTGACGCGCGAGCCGTCGCCGGGCTGGCTGATGCGGGCGTTGGCATTGGGGCAGTTGGCCGGCTGCCCGCCCGAAGGAGGCGCATTATTGGGCGTGGGCGTGGCGACAACTTCCACTTCAAACGTGGGCGGCGGTGAAGTGGGTGAAGGCGTCAGCGAAGGCGTCGGTGTTGGCAGGAGCGGGGGTGGGGTGGGGGTGTCGGGCAGAACCAAAAGGGGCGTCGGGGTGGGCGTTTCTTGCGCCGGCGGGACAATGGTCGGGGTGATGGCGCTCAGGTAATAAAGGCCCAGGGCTAAGCTTAAGACAATCATGAGGCCAATAAAGGCCCGAGTCATGCGGGTATTGGCATTTTCGCGTTCCAGGGTAAAAATAGAACGCACCCGGTCGCGCCGGGCCAACCAGATAATTCTAATAAAAAATAGGGCGATGAGACCCAAACCGAGGTACAGCCAGGTGTCGAATAAGGCGATTGGCCTGAGAAATTCTAGCATGCAGTGTCCCCTTAAAACGCAAAGGGGTATATTTTAGAATGTATGCTCGTTTAGAGCAAAAAACTTTGATAATTCAGCCCAAGTATACAAATAGGTAGAGATAGGAGCAAATTATGTCATGCACTGACGAGATTTTAGGAAGTCATAGCCGTCAGCACTCCCTTGAGCAGGGCGATGAGATGGGGCACGATTAGTTTGCCCGTTTCCAAAACTTCCTCGTGGGTGGTTTCGGCGGTGGAACTGGTATCCAGGATTGAGATATTGGTGATACTGCTGATCCCCAATACCCGCATGCCGCAGTGATTAGCCACCACCACTTCGTGCGCGGTTGACATACCCACCGCGTCGGCCCCCAGGAGGTGGAGAAAACGATTCTCCGCCGGGGTTTCAAAGGTTGGGCCGGACAGACAGGCGTAGACGCCTTCCTGCAAGGTCAGCTTCAAATCTTTGGCCGACTGCCGGGCCAGAGCTGACAAAGCCGGATCATAGGCATGAGTCATACTGGGGAAGCGGGGGCCAAACTCTTCCTGGTTGGGGCCGCGCAGCGGTGAGTTGCCCGCCATGCCGACCAGGTTAATTTGATCGGTAATTAACATCAGCTCCCCGGCTTTGAAGTTTCGGTTTAGCCCTCCGGCGGCGTTAGTGACAATCAAAGTCTGGATGCCCAGCAGATGCATGACCCTCACCGGCAGGGTGATGTGCTGGGCCGAGTAGCCCTCGTAAAAATGGGTCCGGCCCTGCATAACCAGCACCGCTTTCCCGGCCAACTGCCCAATGACCAGTTTACCGGCATGTCCGACCACCCCGGAAACCGGAAAATGGGGAATGTCGGCGTAAGGGATATGATCGGCTTGCTCGATTTCATCGGCCAGCGGGCTGAGACCCGATCCTAAAATCAAGCCAATAGCCGGCTGGTGCTGGGTTTTACCCCGGATAGTATCAGCGGCCTGCTGATAGGCTTCATGGCTGAAAAAATCTTTGGTTTCGCTCATAAGTTTGATCCTTTATCCCAAATAAAAATGCAGAGCCAGCCTATCTGCTCTGCATCCAGTTATCATGTTTACATTCGCCAGTGTGGTCGAGCAGTTTGTTATCAGCGAGCTTCTTTTTCACTTTCCTGGGTCAGGTGAGCATACACCTGGGTGGTTGAAATATTGGCGTGGCCCAACAATTTTTGAATGTCTTGCAGCGAGCGGCCCTGGCTGAGTTTATGAGCCGCAAAAGAGTGGCGGAGCGTGTGCGGGGTTACTTCGGCAGAAATACCAACGGTTTCGACATAATGTTTAATAATCAGCCACAACCCCTGGCGGGTCAAACGCTGTCCGCGATTATTGAGAAAAAGCGCGCCTTCGTTAGGGTCGTGAACCAACTGCTCCCGGCCGTGCCGCAGGTACGTTTTGAGGATATTGAGGGCCTCACCGGCAATAGGAATCTCGCGGGCTTTGGAATTGCTTTTTTTGCCTTTGACCCGCACCTTGCCGATGCTGCCATCAATGTCAATATCAGCCACGTTGAGCGAGACCAACTCCGTTACCCGCATCCCCGAAGCATAGAGCATTTCCAGCAGGGCCAGGTCTCGCTCGGCTTTGGGGCCGTTTTGCCCGACGGGGGCCTGCAAAAGCTGGTCAATTTCATTTAGAGAGATGGCTTTGGGCAGGCGCTTCTTCACCTTGGGTGAATCGAGAGTTAGCGTTGGGTCCTCTTTTAAATCGCCTTCGGCCACCAGAAAATGGAAGAAAGATTTGAGTGCGGCTACCTTACGCGCCACCGTCGAAGAAGTATAAGTGCCCCCTTTGATCCGCTCGATATAATCAATAATTACACTCTTCTTAACCTGGGGCCACGTTTCTACTTTCTCATCTGTTTTCTTTTGAATATGCAGGAAAAATTGCCCCAAATCGTTTTGATAAGCGGCAATGGTGTTTTCGGCATATCCCTTTTCTGCGGTAAGAAAGTTAAGGAACGCTTGAATTCTATCTCTCATCGTCTACTCCTCACGCAGACTTTATAATAAAGTGGCGTTATTTAAGAGGTTCCTGTTTGAGTAACTTACTCAAGTTGTTAAACTAAAAATTACTGGGTGTCAGTAAAGCTTACAATTCGCTGTCCAAAATCGGCCATAATCCCAGTACAGTAATCTGCTACTGGACAGCGGCTAGGATAAAAGGGGGAATCAAGCTTAAGCCCATTGTACCAGAACTTTTCATAACTTGCAAGAGACATAATCCATAAACAGTTTTTGGGCAGTCGAAATTTGACGAGCTATGTTAGCTAAGTATAATAAAGCGCAATAAAGAATAACATTGAATAAAATAATTACTGTAGTATGACTGATAATAAAGAGTTTCTGACCATTGCCGAAGCGGCTGAATTTTTACAGGTCAGCGAAACCTCGCTGGCGACGCTGGACCAACAGTGGTAAACTGCGCTGCTTTCGGGTGGGGGGCCGGCATGAGCGCCGCTTTTTGCGGGAAGACCTGGTGGCTTTTATGCAAACCATTGGCGTAGAGCCAGCGCCTACCGCCCCTGCGCCTCTCGCTGCGCCCGACTACCGGGAACGGCATATCTGTTTGTTTTCCGTGATCCGGATGAGCAGTGGCAAATTATGAAACCTCATCTCCTCTCCCATCTTACGGCTGGCGAGCCGGTTGTTTATATTCAGGCCGGCACGCCCCCTGAGCAACTGACAGCCTGGCTGCAAGCCGAAGGGTTGGATGTGGCAGATTTAACCGACCGGGGATTATTGCGGATCATGTCGCCTGATCAGGCTTATTTATTAACCGGCCGCTTCGATGTCAAACGAATGTTGGCCTTTATGGAGTCGGCCATTTTAGCCAGCATGGCGGCTGGACATGCGCGGATTTTCATTACCGGGGAGATGAGTTGGTCGTTGGGTGATGCGCCAGGGGCAGAGCAAATGATGGCGTATGAAGCCCTCCTTAACCCACTCATTGAAAAATATCCCAATGTTACCATTGTTTGCCAGTATGATTTGAAGCGTTTCAACGCCGCCAGTGTGGTAGATGCCTTGCTAACACACCCTACGGCGCATCTGCCAAGCGGAGTGGTTACCGGTTTTTATGGTTCATAAGTAAGTTTTCCACACGAAAGGGGGGGGCCAAATAAGATTAATTGAATGACTTGACCGAACGTTTTGTCATGGTAGACAAATAATTTTTTTATTTAGCCAAGGGAGGCAAACTTCGATGCAGATTCGTGGTCAAGAAATATTAATTCCGACCAGTATGGTCGGCAATTACCCCAATCCCCGCTGGTGGGATGCCAGCTTTGCTCGTTATTGGCAAGGCAATCAGGAACCCCCTGATGCCATGGTCAGAGAGGCGCTGGAAGATGCAGTTTTGGCTCTGGCTCACGATCAGGAACTGGCCGGGCTGGACATTATTACGGATGGGCGCATCCACGGCGATAACTATGGCGAGCAGGCCCTCTATTATTATTACAAACGTCTGGGCTATGACCTTAAAGGCGGTTTTCTGGGTTTTCCCATTTACAGCCGCCTCCACGCCGGTACCCTCACCCAAGAAGCCAGGCGTCACGGCGCGATTATGGTTGAACAAGCCAGGGCGCTAAAACGAGCTACCAACAAACCCACTAAAATTCAATACACCGGCATCCAGGTATTGGCCCAGGCCACCAATGACCTGTACTATAAATCCAGCCGCGACCGGGCCATGGACATCGCCAAGGCTATCAACGAGGACATTCTGGAAGTTGACGCTATGGGCGTGGATTTCATCCAGCTCGACGAGTTCACCTGGCCCTATTTCTATGAAGACTGGGCCATTGATGCTTTTAACCGGGCGGTCGAGGGTGTTAAGAACGCCAAGATCATTGTCCACGTTTGCTGGGGTAACTGGGGCGGTACTCCGGCTTATTACCCCGATGAAACTGCCCAGTCCGGTGAAATTTTTGACCTGACCCAACGCAAGGGTGAGGCTCCTGCGGCCACCCGCGCCATCGTGCCCAAAGCTTACGAAGCTAATATTAGCGTGTTGAATCTGGAAAGCTGCGGCCGTCGCTCCGACGACTTGAGCGGCCTGGACGTGATGAAAGAGCATCCTCTGCCCGACAATGTTGCTTTCTGGGCCGGGGTGATTGACGTTAAGAGCACCATCACCGAAACCGCCGAACAGGTGGCCGACCGTATCCGCCGCCTGCTGGAATACATCCCGGCTGACCGTCTGGGTGTTACCACCGACTGCGGCCTGATTCTGCTGCAACGCTATATTGCCATTGACAAGTTGCATGCCCTTGTCGCCGGCACCGAAATAGTCCGCAAAGAATTAGCCGCCAAAATGTAGCCATCGAATTTGGGTGGAATAGGTGTGGCGCACGGGGTAACTCCAGCCAATGAGCGAGGGGAGGGTGCGCCGCACCTATAACAGGGGAGTACCATGCCGATTTTTACCTTGCGTTGTCCAGAGTGCAATCATATTTTTCAGGGCCTTGTCCTCACCGGCACCCGCGAGCCGGAAATCTGGGTTTGCTCCAAATGTGGCAGCGAGCAAGCGCAAAAACTGCCAGAGGTAGAACTTCACCCCTGGGAAGGTGTCCACGGACAAGGCTGTTCATGCTGCGCCTTCAGTTTCGCTACCGAGTCAAAAACACAGCAGCATCGGCAAACAACTAGAGATTAGAGATTGGAGATTAAACCCAATCTCCAATCTCTAATTACCAATCTCATTTACGAGGAGAATTTATGCGTCTCGAAGACAAAGTAGCCATTATTACCGGGGCCGGCTCCGGCATCGGCGAAGTAACCGCCCATCTGTTTGCCCGCGAAGGGGCAGCCGTGATGGTGGCCGATATTAACATTGAAGCTGCTCAAAAAGTAGCCGAGGCCATTCAGTCGGAGGGAGGTCGCGCCGCCTCGGTCAGAGCCGATGTGACTTCTGAAGAAAGCGCTGCGGCTATGACCCAGGCCACCCTGACAAGCTTTGGCCGGGTGGACATCCTTTTCAATAACGCCGGGAATGAAGGCTTTGGCTCGGTGGTGAATACCGAGTTGGACATGTGGGAACGTATCTTTGCTGTGCATGTGCGGGGGGCATTTCTCTGTTCCAAGTATGCTATCTCGGCCATGATTGAAGGCGGGCAGGGCGGCGCGGTTATCAATGTTTCCTCTGTGGCCGGGTTGGTTGGCATCCCCAATATGGCCGCTTACTGCGCCGCCAAAGGCGCGATTGTCAACCTGACCCGCGCCATGGCCGTTGATTTTGCCGCTCAAAAAATTCGGGTCAATTGTATTGCGCCGGGCACTACCATGACCCCCCTGGGGCAACGATTGATCGCCAACGACACCCCGGAACGGCTGGCCCAACGCCTCAGCCGCTACCCGATGGGCCGCTTTGGTCAGCCCGACGAAATCGCCCGCTCCGTCCTTTTCCTGGCTTCTGATGACAGCTCTTATGCCACAGGCATGTGTTTAACGATTGATGGGGGATTGACCTGCGTGTAAAAACCGCCGACCCCTGCCAGACTGTTTGGAGGTAGGACACCAAGGGTTGGCAGGCACTTAGTGTTTAACAATCAGGGGGATCGTCTTGAATTTTACGGCCACCAGTGCCTTGAATTTACCGCCGGACGAGCGGCACATTTGTCTCTTTGTGCGTGAGCCGGGGCAGTTTAACCTGACCTTGCTGCCTTTGCTGGCGGCTTTATCGGGAACGTCCACCACCGTCGTCTTGGCGTTGGACCAGGTTGAACGCCGGTTGAGCGAACTCTTGGCCGAGCCTGTGGTCCAGCAGATGTTTGCCGCCGGCCGATTGTATTCCATGGAGGCCGACGCCCTTTATCTGAGTGAGCAGATTTTTGACCCGACTGTTGTGTTCAATCGTCTAACCCATCTGAGTTTGGAATTGAAAGTAACCGGACATTCCCTGGTCGTCATCGGGGGGATCAGTTGGGCCGTGCAACAGCAGCCTGGTTTTGACCTGGCCCGTTACGAGACCGGTCTGGATAAATTGCTGACAGATCACCCCTCTATCGCTTTGCTGGTCTGCATTTATGAAGCCAATTACTGCAACGGCGAAATGGCTCTGGCAGCCCTTCAGACTCACCCGGCCGCGGTCATTGACGGGGTCTGCCGGGCCGGATTGAACCAGCCGCGAAAGCGCATTCAAGAACCGGCGACTCCTCAGCCCTAAGAAAAATATAACGGGGATTAAAGACTAAACTCAATCTCTAATCTCCAATCTCTATCTTTGGAGCTAATGGTGCGACTAGCCAACAAAGTAGTGCTTATTACCGGCGCAGGGTCCGGCATTGGCCGGGGCATTGCCCAGCGTTTTGCCGCCGAAGGGGCCTGGCTGGCCCTGAGCGACATCGCCGCGCCGGGCCTGGCCGAAACCGTCCAGTTGATTGCCGGGGCCGGCGGTCAATCCGTCATCACCACCCTCGGTGATGTCGCCCTGCGCCCCGACGCCGAGCGGATGGTTCAAGCGCCCATCGAAGCCTGGGGCCGGCTGGATGTGGTGGTCAACAACGCCGGAATTGCCGGCTCTCAGCAAGCCACCCTGCTCCACCTGACCTCCGACGAGGAATGGGAGCGCATTTTGGGCGTCAATCTCAGCGGCGTTTTTTGGGTAGCTCGCGCGGCAGTACAATATATGCTAACTCAGGGCCACGGGAATATTATCAATCTGGCTTCGGTTGCGGGACTCGTCCCTTTTCCGGGCCGGGCGGCTTACACCGCCACCAAAGGCGGCGTGGTCGCTTTGACTCGCGCGATAGCGATTGATTACGCCAAGAACCGTATTCGTTCAAACGCCATCTGCCCCGGCCTGACCGAAACCAATATGACCCGCTGGCGGCTGGACATTCCCGAACTGCGCCAGCAGGTGATTGACGCCACCCCCTGGGGACGCCCCGGCCAACCGGAAGACATCGCCGCGGCCGCCGTTTATCTGGCCTCAGACGAGTCCGATTTTATGACCGGCCAGATGCTGGTGATAGACGGCGGCTGGACGATCAAGTAAGCAAATCCGCTCCCCCTACCAGGGGAGGGTTTTAGGGAGGGGGTCGAGTTATGGCTATCTTCACGGCTGATAACAAACAAATGTCGCTGGCCGAAGCCGCCGGGATTGTCCAGGATGGCATGACTGTTGCCGTAGGCGGCGGCCTGTCCTGGCGCGAACCGATGGCTTTTTTGCGGGAACTGATCCACCAGGGCCGGCGCAATTTGCACGTGGTCGGTACGGCCCACGGCGTGGATGTGGACCTGCTGTGTGGAGCCGGAGCAGTAGCGGTAGTGCAGGAATCTTATGTCGGTTTTGAACACGATTTTGGCATGGCTCCTAACTTTCGCCGGGTCTGCGAGACCGGCCAGACCAAAGTATTTGATACCTGCTGTCATACCGTGATCCAGCAGTTGCGCGCCGCTGAGTTCGGCGTGCCTTTTATGCCGGTGCGCAGTATGCACGGCACCGACTTTCTCAAGCTCCACCCGGAATACCAAACCATGACCTGCCCCTTCACCGGCCTGCCGCTGGTGCTGGTCCCGGCCCTGTCGCCCGATGTCGCCATCGTCCACGCCCAGTACGGCGACGCTCAGGGCAACCTCAAAATATTGCCGCCGCTGGTCGCCGATATGTTTTTTATCCGCGCTTCCAAACATGTGATCGCCACGGTCGAGCGGCTGCTGCCCACCGACGAACTCCAGGCGATGGAGCCTAACGTGCCTTATTTTTGGGTCGAAGCCGTGGTCGAAGCCTCTTACGGCGCACACCCCACCTCCTGTTATCCCTTTTATGCCTACGACCGGGCGCATCTGGACGAATATTATCGCCATGCTCAGGCCGGGCCGGAGGCTTTTCGAGATTATTTGACTCGCTACATATTTGAACCGACCAGCCATGCCGATTACCTGGAACGAGTCGGCGGTACGGCCAAGTGTCAAACCCTGGCAAGCTGGCAAGAAGGGGATGATGCCTGGAAACGTCTGTTCACCGCTGCTGAAGGAGCGATAGCCTAACGCGTGATGCGCCGCGAAGGGGCCTTCGGCTCTGGTGCGTAAAAGGCTTTGCACGGAACACGCACCACGCAACACGTATAACCGATAGTTATGGGAGAATTCGTGAACACCCAACCCATCACCCACGCCACCCTGCCCGAAGTGATGATTTATCAGGTCGCCCGCACCATCGCCGACGGCGGCCTGGTTTTTCACGGCTTTGGCTCGCCCGTGCCGACGCTGGCTATGTTGTTAGCCAAACGAACCCACGCCCCCCGGATGATTCACGTCGAAGGGGCCACGTATGGCGTGAATCCGGAGCCGCCATTTCTGCCGCCGACCTCCAACGATTGGTCGCTGGAGCGGGGGCGGGTCATCTCTTTGAGCATTAGCGATTTGTTTGATATGGCTGCTCGCGGCGATATGGCTCGCATGTTTCTGTCGGGGGTGCAGATTGATGGCTACGGCAATATGAATGTGACCGCCATTGGCCCGGCTGAGCGGCCCCGCGTCAAAATGCCTGGCGGTGGCGGCGGCGGCAATCTCTCCGGCGATGTGCAGCATATCACCATCTGGACAGCCGGCCATCGGGCTGCTCTAAACAAAGCCGGCAAACGTCAATACCGGCTGGTCAAAAATGTAGAGTTCGTCTCTTCTATCGGCCATCGCGCCCCCGATGGGCGCACCCGTGAGGAACTGGGCCTGCGCGGCGGCGGTCCCGATTGGGTTGTTACCGAACTGGGCGTCTTTGATTTTGACCCATCCACCCGGCTGATGCGGCTGCGGGCGCTCTATCCTGATACCACCATTCAAGATATTCTTGACAATACTGAATTTGAGCCGGTCATTCCTGCCGAGGTAGGGTTTGTCCCATTGCCCACCCCAGAACACCTGACTATTATCCGGCGTTTCGACCCGCTCCACACCCACCACCGCGAATTTCGCCCCGCCGATTTGGAGCGCCGCTTTGATTTGTCAGGGGGGCGAAATGGTTATTAAGATGTTCCAGGATTTAAATAGGCACCACCGTGTTACGTGTTCCGTTTGTATTACGCAACACGCAACACGAGTTGAATAACTACGTTGTTGGAAACCATATAATCAGATAAAAAGGACCACAATGCGTATCGGCATAATTGTTGACAATACTCAAACCCTCGACGGACAGATACAGCAAATTGTCCGGGCCGAGCAGGATGGCTTTGATCAAACCTGGTCATTGCACTTCTTGCAGGCCGCCTTCGACGCGCTGACGGTCATCGCCCTGGCCGGGCAAAAAACGGAACGGATTCAGATGGGTACGGCGGTGATCCCGGTCTATGCCTTTCACCCCGTGGCCCTGGCCCGCAATGCGCTGACAGCTCAGATTGCCTGTGGAGGCCGACTCACCCTGGGCTTGGGCGCATCCCACCGGCCCGCCGTCGAAAATACCCTCGGCTTGTCCCACGACCGCCCCGCCCGTCATATGCGTGAGTTTTTAACGGTGCTGCTGGCGCTGACTCGGCAGAGCCAGGTAGATTTCAGCGGTGAGGTTTTTCGGACCAAAGCCACTTTTCGCGGGGCCGATGCGCTGCCCTTTCCGGTGATGATCGCTGCCCTCGCTCCGGCCATGCTCAAACTGGCCGGCGAAGTGACCGATGGCACCATCACTTGGATGGCCGGCCCGAAAACGCTGGAAACCCATATTGTCCCCCGCCTGCAAGAAGCAGCGGCGGCCACCGGACGCGGCCGCTGCGGGTCTGTGCTGCTTTGCCCGTTTGTGTTACCGATGCTGCCGCAGACGCTTTTGCTCAGGCCGGCCAACACTTTCATAGTTACGGCCAGCTACCCAGCTATCGCCGGCTGCTCGATATCGAAGGAGTGGCCGGGCCGGGCGATGTGGCAATTGTCGGCAGTGAGGCCGAAGTGGAGCAGCAGCTTCGCCACCTGGCGGCAATTGGTGTGACCGACTTTGCCGGGATTATCTTCCCCACCGGGGGGGATGCGGCGGCTTCCAAGGCGCGCACCTGGAATTTGCTCAAGAACCTTGTTGGCAAGGTGGCCTGAATTTCGCCAGGGAAGAAGATCAAATCACGAATTACCCGAATGAGCGAATGGCACAAATTTCTTTGGTGAAATTAGAAAACCATTCGCGTAATTCGTCTATTCGTACTATTCGCGATTTAAAAAAGTCAAACAGAAAGGACAGACCATGAGCGACGAAGTTGTTTATACCTCCCAAATTCGCATCGAGCGAGTCAAAGGCCCGCTGCGGCGGGCTTATTTACCCCAGGAAGCCGAACCGGTCCTCTTTGGGGTTCATTCGGAAATAGCCGAACATTACGGCGTCGGCCCGGCTGTCTCCGAGCCGCACGCCACCACCCTGGATTATGTGGTGGCTGCTGCCGCCGGCTGACTCACCGGCACCTTCGGGGGCGCGCTGGAGGCGCGCGGAATTTCTGCCGGTGAAGGCCGCCTGGTTTCGGAGGCCAAAGGGGAAATTGAAAAAGAGGGCAAAGTGCTGGTCATCCGGCGCATCCACGTAACCTACCACCTCAAAGCTGCCGCCGACCAGCGCGAAACCGCTGAGCGCGTGCTGGGCTTCCACGCCGACTTTTGCCCCGTCGCCAAAACCATCGGCGGCTGTGTGGAGATTAGTACTTCGCTGGAGCTTGAAGAGATTGCATTAGGAGCATAAATCTATGGACATCACCAAAACCACCACCACCAACCCCCAGTGGGTGCAACTGGTGGCCGAATTTGAACACAAAAAAGAGCCGATCATTAATATCCGGCGCGAGGATACCCGCAAATACGATGCCATTTTCATCGGCGGGGGGGCCGGGGGACGCTTTGGCTCGGCCTACCTGCGAGCGATGGGTGGGCGGCAGTTGGTGATTGACCGCTGGCCCTTTTTGGGCGGTAGTTGCCCCATCAAGCCTGCGTGCCTCATCACCTCTTCTCCGAGGCCGCCCGCGAACTCGATTTGATGCGCTGGTTTTCCGGCAAACTCTGGTTCCCCGACTTTACCGGCAAAAAGGCCTCCATTCTGGAGCTGATCCAGTTGTTCAAAGCCGGACGCGGCACAGCCCACGCTTTTATGAACTGGCAGTCCAAAGAACAGCTCGACATGGAATACATCCTCAACGCCGAAGCCAAAGTCATTGACGAGCACACCGTCGAGGTCGGCGGCGAGCGCTTCCAGGCTGATAACCTGGTTCTTGGCACCGGCGCAGCGACCGTCTTCCCCGACATCCCTGGGATGGACTTGCATGGCGTTTACGATTACGCCACCCTGATTGAAGATATGGACTACGAGCCGAGCCGCTGCGTGATTATCGGCGGCTCGAAAGTAGCGCTGGAGTACGGCTCTTTCTTCCAGGCGGCCGGCTGCCCCACCACCATTGTCGCCCGGCGGCCGCTGATGCGCACCGCCAGCCTGCACCACGTGGATGAAGATTTGCGTCTCTATGTGGTGGATGGCATGCGCAAACGCGGCATCGAAATCCTGGAAGGCGTCGAGCCGGTAGCCATCAAGGGTAACGGCACAGCCGAAGCCGTTGTCATCCGCGATGCCAACGGCCAGGAACGCACGCTGCCCTGTGATTTTGTCTTCATCGGTACCGGCGAGCGGCCCCGCTCCGACCACTACCGCGAAGTGCTCGGCGTATCCGTCGGCGAAAGGGGCGAGATTTGCGTGGACAAACGCATGCGCACCAGCGTGCCCAATGTCTACGCTATCGGCGACCTTATCGGCTCGCCGATGGAGATGTTCAAGGCGCGTAAAGGCGGTATGACCGCCGCCCGCAACATTATGGGCGAGCCGTATGAGTTCGATTGGACCGATTACCCCGACTTTCTACACACCACCTACGAGGTCAGTTGGGTCGGTCTGTCGGAGGAAGAGGCTCGCGCCCGTTACAAGGATGTCACCATCATTCAGATGCCGCCCAAAGGCGTCGGCTTTGGTGATATTCCCCTGCCCTGCGCCGAGGGGACGATGCTCTACGCCTTCCAATTCCCGGAACTGTCCGGCTTTCAAAAAGCCGTGGTTGACTCCGAAAGCCGGCGCATGCTCGGCTTCCACCATGTCGGCTTTGGAGCCAAGGATGCCTTCCAATACCTCGACCACCTCATGCGCCGGCCCGGCGGCATCACCATTGACGAAATGGGCCAGATGAATGAACTGTTTCTCAACCCGGAACATTTTATCCAGTTGTCGCGCCTGCGGGCCGGTCGCCGGGAGTTGCGAGACCTTTAAACGTTGGAACGTTCAACGTTTGAACGTCTATCCGAGAGACCCATGGCCTTTGATACCTTACACCTCGTAGACACCAACCAAATCGAATGGGAAGAAGTCACCCAGCCCTGGTACACCCAACCCATCCGGCGCAAGGTGCTGCGGCGTGACCCCGACACAGGCCGCACCCACTTGTTGGTTACTTACCCGGCCGGACTTAATGCCCCGGTGCATCGCCATAGTTTGCTCACACCATCTTTATTCTGGAAAATGAGTTGGTCATCAATGATGTGAGGTATGGGCCGGGAACGTATGCCCACTTTCCAGCCGGGGCAAGCATGTCTCACACCTCCACCTCGGAACAAGATTGCATCTTTTTGATTTTCTTTGAAGGGCCGCCTGATTTTATCGTTAACGAGCGTTAAACGTTTGAATGTTGGAATGTTAAACGTTGGAACGTTCAAACGTTCAACGTTTAACGTGGAAAGGAAGCTATGAGCAACAATATCAAAACGCAAACATGGCGTGAAAAACGCAATCTGGTGCCGCTGCCCTACCGCCGGGTTAGCGTGCAGCCTTACAGCGGCCCGATGACCGCCGAAGCCATCGAATCTTTGTTGATGGAGCGCGAAGCCTACCGCCGTACCGATTTCATCGTTCTCAAAGGCAAGGGTAAAGAGACCGCCGTGGTCGCTATCACCCGCGCCGAAGCTGAACCGCTCTTCTCCTGCATCACTTCGGTGGAAGTATTGGCTCTGCCGGACACCTGCGTTTACGTCGAGCGCCCCACCACCGACCCGGCCAATCGCTCTGCCCTGGCCGAGGTGGCCCATGAACTGGGCCTGGGGCCGGAAAGCACGGTTGTGGTCGAGGGGATGTACGATCATGTCAACTTCATTCACCACCCCGATCCGCTGGTGATCCGGGTGGTCGAAGTGGCCCCGCCGGAGCCGCCCAAACTCTACGGTCTGGCCCAACACGTCCTCAGCTATGCCGATCTGCCGCCCATCCGCCTGGAACTGGAGCGCATCGAGGTGGCGGACCTGGCCCGGCAGGTCCAGCCGCAGGCCTACCTGGTTCCCTGCCGCTCCGGCGGACTGGACGACCTGTCCGCCCCGGTCAGCTTTTTGGATGAGCGCCCCGAACGAAAAAATTGGACCATGATCGGCTGTGAGCGCAGCCTGCAATTTCACCGCCACTATTACGGCGACGAGCCGCCCCGCGTGGAAATGTGTCCCCGCAAAATTGCCGGCGCTCGCTCCGAACTGACCCTCCTAAAATGTTGTCTGTTGGAGTTTCATATGGAAAAAGATGGACCTGTGGCCGTTGTTCCCTGGGGTTCCGACCTGGCTATGGTCGAATCGGCCCTGCGCCAACTGGCCGCCGAGATTGACTATGCATGAGCGCGCCTGGGGCGACGTCATCGAAGATTTGTTTGCCGGGCGTGCTCAGTCACCCCGCGACTGTGGTCTGACGATGGTCATTGATAAGGGTTGGGGCCTGACCCTCACCCACGACTTGATTGAGGGCTGCGGCGACTATATTGACCACTGGAAATGCACTTTTGGCACCTCAACCTTTGTGCCGGCGGATGTATTGAGCCGCAAACTGCGCCACCTCAATTCGCGGGGGATTTTGACCTATCCCGGCGGCACCCTGCTGGAAGTGGCCCTGGTGCGGGGCAAGTGCCGGGCCTACATGCAGCGGGCGCGTGATCTCGGCTTCAGCGCGGTGGAAATCTCTGACGGGTCCATCTCTATGCCTGCCTTTCGCCGTCACAACACCATCCGCTGCGCTTTGGAGCACGGCCTGACCCCCATCACCGAGGTGGGCAAAAAAGACCCGGCCCAGCAGCCCAGCGCCATCGAGATGGCCGAACAGGCGCTGCAAGACCTGGAATGGGGCGCGCACTGGGTCATCGTCGAGGCGCGTGAGTCAGGCAAAGGCGTCGGCATTTATGATGATAACGGCATGGTCAAGGTGGAGATGATTGCCGCCATGTGTGAACGGATGGCGCAACAGGCCGACCGTCTGATTTGGGAAGCGCCGCAGAAAAACCAGCAGACCTACCTGATCCGGCATTTTGGCCCCAACGCCAATCTGGGCAACGTTCCCCCCGACGAAGTGCTGGCCCTGGAAGCCCTGCGGGTCGGCCTGCGCTTTGAAACCTTCGCTCCCTTGGTGGAAGAAATGCAGCAGCGCGGCGAGTGGGACCCGGCCAGGGTGGAGGAGGCGAAGAATGGGCAAGGCTGAAGAAGGGAAGGCTGGAAAAGTGGGAGATTGGAAAAATTCCACCCTTCCACCCTTCCACCCTTCCAAAAATATTTGTAAGATTAGTATATGAACTCCTCCCCAGCTAAACCCGCCAGTGACTCTGTCCTCGGCGTTGGCAGCCGCTTGGCCGGCGGGCCGGCCCCGGAACTGGTCCAAACCGCCTTTGCCCGCGAACTGGCCGACCAGATGTCTTTGTTTAAAGGCATGAGCCTGGCCGACCTGGCCCACACGGTGATGCTGATCGAAGGGGGGGTGATCCCGCCGGAGGCCGGACGGGAATTGCTGGCGGCTTTGCTGGCTCTGCATCCGGCTCCGCCCGATTTTACCCCCGACCCGGCTCGGGGCGACCTTTACACCAACCGCGAAGCCTGGCTGGCCGCCCGAACCCCGGCCACGGGCTGGCTGGGGGCGGGCCGTGCCCGGCGGGAGTCCACGACCACTGGCTACCGCCTCATCCTGCGCCGCCGGCTGTTAGACTTCTCTGCCGCCCTGAGCGAGGCCGGACTGGCCCTGCTGGAGCAGGCCGAAGCGCATCAGGCCAGCCTTATGGCCGACTATACCTATTTGCAGCCGGCCCAGCCGACCACCTTCGGCCACTACCTGCTCACCTTTGCCTATCCTCTGCTGCGCGATCTGGAGCGCCTGAGAGCGTTGTATGACCGCACCAACCTCAGTCCGGCCGGCTGTGGCAGTGTCAACGGTTCGCGGCTGCCCCAGGACAGGCAGCACCTGGCCGATTTGCTCGGCTTTGACGGGTTGGTTCCACACGCCCGCGATGCCATGTGGTCGCCGGACCTGCCTATTGAAACCATGTCCGTCCTGGTGGCGGCGCTGGTCAACCTGGACCGGCTGGCCGAGGATTTGCAGATTTTCGCCACCGTCGAATTTGATCTGATCGAACTGGCCGATGGGCACGCCCGCGCCAGCGTCATCATGCCCCAAAAGAAAAACCCCTATGCCTTAACTTATATTCGCGGGGTGGCCAATCAACTGGCCGGTGAATTAATCTCGGTTGCCGCCTATGGCCGCACCCCTTCCGGGCAGGTGGATAATCGCGTTTTTGCCTATGGCAGCGTCCCGCGGGCGATAGAAACCGCTACCGGCGCGGCAGCTCTGATGGCCGGAGTGCTGCGCGGGCTGCGCTTCAATACCGCCCTGGCCGGTCAACGGCTGGCGGCCGGTTTTGCCATTGCTACCGATCTGGCCGAAACCATCACCCTCGAAACCGGGCTGGACTTTCGCTCAGCCCACCGGGTGGTGGGGCGTCTGGTGCGTGATTCTCTCTCAGCCGGCCGCTCGGCCCGTGAAATTACCAGTGCCGAGGTAGAGGCAGCGGCTCAGGCGGTTCTCGGCCACCCGCTGGGCCTGTCAGAAAGCGCTCTGGCCCAGGCGCTTGATCCGGCTGCCGGAGTCGCCGCCCGCCGCCAGGCCGGTGGGGCCGCGTCGGAGCCTTTGCAAGCTATGCTGGCAGAGTGCCGCGAGCTTTTGGCGGCTCACCGCGCATGGCGTGAGCAGATGGCAGCGCGTATCACTGCCGCCGAAACCTCGTTGTTGGATCGAGCGCGAGAAATAGCCGCTTAAAAACGGAGTCCAAAGCTTGCTTTGGCCTTTCCAAACCTTGGTTTGGACTCCAAATTCTGCAATAGGTTAATTTTGCTGAAGGAACAATTATCCAAGATGACTCACTGGGGTAACGCCGCTTTTAATCCGCGCAGTGTCGCCGTGCTGGGCGCATCGGCCAAGGTCGGTAAATTGGGCCAGGTGTTGATGCGTAACCTGACCGAAGGCTTTCCGGGTATAATCTTGCCCATCAACCCAAACGAAACCGAAGTGATGGGCCGTCCGGCCTATGCCCGGCTATCGGACGCGCCGGGGCCAATAGATTTGGCGGTGATTGCCCTGCCGCCGGAAGCCTGTGTCGAGGCGATGCGTGATTGCACCGAAGCCGGGGTGCGGACGGCACTGGTTCTCAGCGCCCGGTTTTGCCGAAGTGGGACCGGAGGGCCGGGCTTTGCAGGAAGCCATGCTGGCCGAAGCACGGGCGGGGAACGTGCGCATTATTGGGCCGAACTGCTTTGGGTTGTATAACTGCAACCTGGGGCTGAACGCTTCGA
>JAAUSP010000814.1 GCA_012032575.1 Anaerolineales bacterium
GGATGATGTCATCCTGGGTGGCTTTATCCAGGGTGACAAACAGGGCGCTGTAGCCGGCCACGCGGACCACCAAATCCCGATACTGTTCGGGATTTTTTTGTGCCGCCAGCAGGGTGGCGGTGTCAATGGTGTTGAACTGGACGTGCCAGACCTTCAAATTGCGGAAGCCTTTGAGCAGCGTGACCAGCCGCTTCAGCCCGGCTTCATCGGCCAGGGCGGTGGGCGACAGGCGCAGGTTGAGCAGTTGGGCCAGCATTTTGATGTTGGGCAGCTTGCTGATCGAGCGCAGAATAGCCGTTGGCCCGCCGGTGTCGGTGCCGTGCATGGCCGACATGCCCTCGGCAATCGGCTCGCCGGCTTTGCGGCCATCGGGTGTGGCCCCCACCTTCGACCCCAGCGGCACGTTGGCCGAAATGTTGCTGGTCGAGCCGGCATAGCCGCCGCCAATCGGCCCGCGCCCGTAGCGGGAGTGGTGATATTTGACCATCTCGTGCTGGTAATCCTGCATAACGCGCCGGGCCAGTTCGTCCACTTCGTCCAGATCGTTGCCGTATTTGGGCGCGTGCAGCAATCGCTGCCGGACCACCTCGCCGCCGTCGTTCTCAAAGTTGGCGGCCAGGGCAGCCAGCACCTCGGCGGCGGTCAGCTTTTGTTCCTCAAAGAGCAGCTTTTTCAGGGCCATCAGCGCGTTGGCGACGTTGGTGACGCCCGATTGCAGGCCGCTGACCACGTCGTACAGCGGGCCGCCCTCTTTGACGGTCAGGCCGCGCCCCAGGCAGTCGTCTACCAGGGCGGAGCAGAAGGCGTCGGGGACCAGCTCTTCCAGGCTGATGTCGGCCACGGCGTCGAGGTGGAACGAGGTGCGGGCGTAGAACATATACTGCTCGTAAAACGCCGCGTACAGGTCCTCGAAGGATTTGAAGGCGGTCAGGTCGCCGCGCCCCGGCAGCAGTTGCAGGCCCGATTTGGGGTCAAGGCCGTTGTTGAGGGTCAGCTCGATCACCTTGAGCACGTTCAAAAAGGCCATGCCAGTGACGCGGTAGCCCCACTTGCCCGGCACTGCCGCCTCGATGCAGCCGACGATGGCGTAGTTGTAGGCGTCGGCGGGGGTGACGCCTTTTTCCAGCAGGGCCGGGATGATAATTTCGTCGTTTTTCATGGCCGGCATGCCAAAACCCAGTTTGATGGTTTTGGCACATTCCAGCAAAAAGCGGTCGGACGTGCCGGTGTGGACGCGGGCCGAAACGTTGGGCTGGGTCAGGCGGACGTTGCGAATGGTTTCCAGGACCATAAATGACAGCTCATTGGTGGCGTCCTGCCCGGTTTCGGTCTGCCCGCCGATGGTCACGTTCTGGTAGGTCGGGTAGCCGATGCCGAAGCGGGTGTGGTCCCAGGGGCGGACTTTGATAATCGAAAAGAGCTTGAGCCAGAGCAGTTCCAGCATTTCCAGCGCCTGCTCGTGGGTGAGGCGGCCGGCTTGCAGGTCGGCCTGGTAGTAGGGATAGGTGTACTGGTCGAAGCGGCCCAGCGAGAAGGAGTGACCGTTGCTCTCGATCTGGCTGACCAGGTGGACCAGGTAGGCCGACTGGACCGCCTCCTGAAAGGTGCGCGGCGGTTTGGCCGGGACGTGGCGGCAGGCGGCGGCGATGGTTTCCAGTTCAACCCGGCGCTCCGGCGAGGTGTCGGACGAAGTGGCCTGGCGTGCGGCTTCGGCGGCGTAGCGTTGGGCAAAATCAACGGTGGCTCGCAGGGTGATGAGCGCCCCTTGCAGGAAGGGCCGCTTTTTGAAGTTGGCCGCCTCGTAGGGGGACAGGTGGGCCAGGGCGGTTTCGGCCTCGGCGATGATGCCTTCCAGGCCGACGGCCAGCACTTTCTCGATGTTGAGGATGATATGCCCGTCGCCGGAGGTGATGTTGCCCCGCCCGGAGATGACGCCCGCTTTCTGCGCCCCGGCCACGTCGTCGGGCATAATGGCCATGACCCGGTCGTTGAGGGTTTGGCCGTGCCAGGCCGGGACGATGGTGTTGAGAATGTGGGTTTTGACTGCCGGGCTGACGGTAAAGACATCGGCCCGGCGGTGGGGGAACTCCTCGATTTCAGCAGCCAGGAAATCCACCAGGTATTCGGGGAAGAGCGGTGCGGCACGGGGGGCGCTGGCCTGGTTGCCGACGATGATTTCGCCGGGGGCGATGTAAATGCTCATATTGGCCAGGGTGTGGGCCAGCGCTTTGGCCCGGCGCCAGCACCGGCGGGTCGGCCTGGTATTTTTCGTAGGCTTTCGTCACCAGCAGCCCGCGCTCGGCGCAGAGGGAGGGCGTGGTGTGGATCAGTTCCTCCCGCAGCCGGTAGACTCGTTCGGTGGAGCCGGCGGGCCAGGAGGTCGCCGGTGTTTTTCGCCGCGCCGTTGCGGTGAGTTTCAGTGGGTTTGGTTTTGGTTAATTCGAGGGTCATCGTAACTCCTTGTTGGTTGGCTAAATTCCCCCTTTAGCGCAGCAGCGGTTTTCTCTCCACAGATTACACAGATGCCACAGATTTTAGATAGCAGGAGTGATTGTCAGTGATTTTGAAGTATCTCATACAGTGTTATATCAGCGTAGTATCCAGATATAAGCCTGCGCCGGTGAACCGAGCAAGGGGCTGGCTCACGCTTCAAACCTTTGCCAGTCTAACGTCAAATCATATTCGGTCCAGGTTCCCTGTCCCAAAACCCCAAAAAGTTTTTGAGCCAGATTTTCGGAAGATGGTTGGGTTTGGGCAGCTTTAACCATCGTGCGGAGTGTTTGAAGCTCCTGGGAAATCGCTTCAATCCGCTGTAAAATCATTTCATAGGTTTGGTTTTGTGTTTGTAAACCCATTTTTAGCCTGCCTTTAAGTTTATGCCTGTATCCTCATTCAGTATTATACACGATAACGGTTTCCCGTTGTACTTCATCGCGGAAGTAACGACTTAAGAACTGGGAGGTATTGAGGTCTACTTTGCGGTTCAAAAGATGGGTGAGTTCTGACTCCATGGCAAAGAAGGCCAGCCCTGGCACGTAACCGGCTTCAAACTCAACGAGTACATCCAGGTCACTCTCTGGCGTAAAATCATCCCGCAAGACCGACCCAAACAGAGCCAACCGGCGGATGTGGTGACGCCGGCAGAAGGCGGCTATTTCGTCGGTAGGAATTTCAACTTGTACTGGCTTTAATTGAACAGGCATTCGTTTTCCTCAATAACGGATTATGCGTAATTGATCAAGGTAAGCACCTGAGTAGCGCGGAACGCAGTGGAGCGCGTAT
>JAAUSP010000815.1 GCA_012032575.1 Anaerolineales bacterium
GGCTATTTTGCCACGAATTTACACAAATTTCATAAATTATTTTTCTTTTTTTCGTGTTAATTTGTGTGAATTCGTGGCGGATTATTGCTTGGGAGGCGAGAGTATCTGCACCCATTTGAATTCAATTGCTCCGAGGCGGTCTGCGACCGCCGTTCACCGGGTCACAGACCCGGTGAGAGCGAAAGCAATTATGACCCCGCGCCGGCTTCCTGGGCGGTAAATTTTACTGTGACCGTCACGCCATCGGCGACCTCAAGGATACCCATTACCGAAGGCGGCTCAAAGCCGTAATCCCGCATCAACAGATAGCTGGTGGCTGTGCCGCTGAAGATGTTGCCGTCCAGTCGCGCAGTCACATCGAAGGTTTGCGGTTTGGTCACTTCCCGAACGGTCATATCACCCGTTACCTGAAAAGAGACATCCTGGCCTTCCACGGCATCAGCCGGGAAATTCTCAATTGAGGTGGCCTTGAATACGGCGTTAGGATAGGTGTTTGATTCCAGCCACTCGTTGCGAATCCGCTCGTCCCGGCGGCCCTCGTCGCTGGTCAAGGTGCGCAGGTCTACGGTGAATTGATTGTCGGCCAACTGGACCTGGCTGCCGCTAATGGTTAATTGAAATTGACCTTCGATGGCCTTGGTGCTGCCAATGGGGTTGACGATGCTGACCGGCCGGTTGAAAAACTCTTCCTGCACCTGGTAGGTTGCCTCCGACTGGTCGGCCACAATCTGGAAGGTGCGTAACTCGGCGCTGGCTTCGGTAGTTGCCGGGGCCGCTGCTTCGGTTGGTTCGGCGGGGGCAGGTGCGCTCGGTTCTTCGGTTGTTGGGGCCTGGGTGGGTTGAGCCGCTTCTTCGGTGGCTGCCGGCGCGGGTGGTACGGGAGTGTTCGTCGGCGCAGCGGCTTCGCTGACCGGCTGGGCGGGCGCTTGTTCGGGGCTGCGCCGCCGCAGCCGGCCAAAACAATTCCCGTAATGAGCACGATTAAAATGATGGAAATAAAACGTGTAGACATAACTTCTCCTTATTTTGAGTATTCTTGTAAAATTTCAAAACAAAAGCGCAAAGCTGTTTGACTGTTGCGCCTTTGCATTGCTGGTTAAATTGAATTGGTTCAGTTTTTAGGCTGCTGCCAGAACAAAGTTGAATGACGCCGCCTTACCGTCGACGACATCCTGGACCTCCATCAGCAGTTCCGGCCTGAAAATGCCGTCGGTGTTATTGCCCGGCTCGTTGGGAAAGTACACCTGGGTGGTCAAAACGGGCTGATTGGGGGCCTGCACTTTAACGTGAATATGGCGGGTCCGGCCTGGATAAACGCCGGGCAGGATGGTTTCCAGGTAGTAGCGGCCCTGGTTGTCGGTGAATTGGTGGCCGCGCAGCCGATAGCCAGAGTTGTCGTATACACCGGTATCGTCGCAGTGCCAGAAGTCTACCAACGCCTGGGCAACCGGCTGGCAGCCAGTGGACAGGACCAAGCCCGTGACGACAAGCTTAGTCCCCGGCATACCCGGCTCCAGCAGCGAGGTTCGTTCTGGCGTGTTAGGGGTGTAGTAGGGGCCTTCGGTCTGGGCCAGCGTTGGCTCATCATCGTCGTCGCCGCAGGCGGGTGTGGGCTGCAAAGCGACAGTCTGGGCAGTGTCGGTGGGAGCAGGGGTGGCCGTGTCTGCCGGCGCAGCTTCGGTTGGAACTGCCGTCGCGGTCGCGCCGCCGTCTCGGTTGGACTGAGGGGGGGAGGCGTCGGTGGGATGCGGGTGGGCTGAGCAGTTGGGCTGACATTGCCGACTTCCTGGGTCGCGCAGGCAGCCAGCACGAGCGTGGCCGGCATCGCCAGAAAAGCGCGTAAGATTTCGCGCCGGGTTAGCCGGGTTGGTTTTTTCCTGGTCACAGTTTTTCACCTCTCCTAACAAATCAAAGTCCCACTGTTTAAGTGGGACTTCATCGAACTACTTATAGGGGTATTATAACCAGCTAAAGTTAAAAATTTCCTGAGATAACCAAGCCAAAGCTGAAAATATCCTGAGAAAAGGTAACTGCTCAGGCATGTCATTTCCACAGAGAGACCAGAGAAGTCGGCTGACTTCTGCCAATACCCGTTCGGGGATAGCAAACTGTTGGGCCGGCTTGGTCCTCAAGGGTGAACGAGTTGTGAAGGGGTGATGAGTTTTGGCGCGTTGGTTTGGTGGCGGGAGAACGGCTTGAGCCATTCGCCGGAACAGATGACGCGCTGGCTGCATCAATTAACCCCGGCGGCGTTTCAGATAGGCTAAACCAACGGCAAATCAGTTTTTTTGCGGGGGCACAATCAGATGGATGGCTTGCGGCAAAAATTTTACACTGACGGACTGCTGACCGATGATTTCGCCGTCGGCTTGCACCGGCAAGAGGCGGTTGGTTGAAACCTCAACGGTGCATTGAGCCGTCAAATATTTGATGCGGGGGTTACGCTGCTGTTGGCCCAGCAGGGCATAACGAATAACGCGAAGATAATCCAGAACGGTGTGCGCCCGAATAATGCAAACATCAAGTTTGCCGTCGTCGGGGCGAATGTGCGGCCCCCAGTAAAGGGGATGCATGCCCACCGCAGCGATGTTAGTAATGAAGATAGAGGCGGCCCGGATGCGCCGCCGCCGCCGTCCATCAATGACAAGGTTAAAACGGCAGGGCTGGTAGCCCAGCCATTGAATGAGGGCCGTCCAGAGGTAAGCAATCCGGCCAAAGCGGCGTTTGGCCTGGCGTTCCGTTTTCTCGATGGTGACGGCGAAAAGGTCCATACTGATGTGCAGTAGAAAGACCTCCTCGCCAATCTGCATGCCATCCAGGCACATAATGGCGTGTTCGCCGGTTAAAATAGCGCAAGCCGCTTCGACATTGAGGGGAAGGCCCAATTCCTGAGCCAGGGTGTTGGTGGTGCCGACCGGCAGAATGCCCAGAGGTATGCCGGTATGGACCATAGCATCGGCCACACTCGAAACTGTGCCATCCCCCCCGGCCGCTACCACCAACGAAAAATTTTGGGCCAGCGCCCGGCGAACCACCTGGGCAATATTTTCGCCGGGTTGGGTCTGGTGCAGTTCAAAGGTCCAGTTGTTAAGGGTAAAGTGGCGCTCGATGATTGCCTGAATGACCGGGGCGCTCAGCGTCCCGGCCACCGGATTGAGCACAATGAAGGCTCGCCGGGTTTGAGGAGGGGAATAAGCCATACGTTTAATTTTGCCCGATGAACTGCATTAATATTTGAAAGTCGCTTCGCAGGGTTGCTTCGCGGCTGCGGGTGTAG
>JAAUSP010000816.1 GCA_012032575.1 Anaerolineales bacterium
AGGAATTGCTGAATGAAGTTCCGGAACTCTAACAACAACGCTTTTAAGCGTCGGAGAATCCTTTAACAACCCGAAATTAGCGACCCAAGACGAACAATTGCTCCGCTTTGCCTCTGGATTAACGCGTAGGACAATCCCTTTTAATGGGAACCCCAACCCGGAAATCGAATCCTGCTCGTAAGCGGACCTAACCAAAGTTCCCAAAGCTCCAACGGCCGTGGAAACATTTGGGGAATAAAATTCGTTTGTCTGCTTCGGTTCAATAGGATTTAATTCACCAAAAGCAGGATTTATTCGTTTTTGGTCCGCCATACGAATTAATTAATCGGTTTTTTTAAATCTTCAAAAAGTTTTTGTTCTTCTTCTTTCGAAAGAGAGAAATCTTCTTCATCAACTTGAACTGTTTTTGCTGTCGCCAGCTTAACCAATTGTTCGTTGCTTCGTTGAAGTGTTTCCAAAGCTTTCGTGCAAGAAACGGCAACATCGCGAAAATCGGTTGTGCTCGAGACGCCCGAAATAAGCCTTTCAAGGACATCAGCAGCAGACGCCCGGTCTGCTCGAATGTTTTCGATTGCTTCCTCAATAAGTGTTTTATCTTTTTTTCTCGCCATTTATTAAAATAATTAGTTATAAACCTTTTTGCGATAAATGTTGTAAAAGTTCTTAAACTTTTTCAGCGCTTTGACTCTTTTTTTGCTTTCAAGTTTGGTATACTCATCGATAAAAAGATTGATTCTTTTTTTATTGAAATCATCAATTAAATCGATGTTTTCAACAAGGTATTCTATCGCGTAATAAATCTTGGTTTCTTCTTCATCAAATTGTTCGGGGTGACCGTGAAACTTTATGTACTCAAAAAATCCCTGAATAAACTCTTTTTGCTCCCGCTCGATTTCGTATCGGTTGAAGACCGACATTTTATCGGCATTATTGTTGATGATGGTTTCTTCTATCGGCAATTCTCGATTTAATTGCTTGGTATTTGTTTTGACCTTGAAAATGAACCAGTTTTTTGTTATCACGCTAAAATAAGAAAATGCTTTATAACCTTTGGAAACATCAAACTTATCAATAACAGAACCTATCCACGCTTCACATTCATCTTTAAGAACTTCTATGTTTGGAAGAGCGTTGAACTTGTATTTGAAAACAATTTTATCAATAATTTCCCGAAGAACAGGTTTGAGAATTGTTGTATAAATCTTATCGCGCTCCTTAAAATCTTTTGAGGAAACATAATCAACAACTGCTTTTTCGTGGGTTGCGTTGAAATAAATGTTATTTGGATTTGCTTTATTGCGCTTCCGCCGGAGTTTCGGAGGAACCCTCATCGTCATCGGGTGTGATTCGGATTCTTTCGAGTTCTTCTTGGAGGTTTTCGGTTGAGATGTCGTAGGTTTCAAGAAGCCCCCCTATCTGCTCTCGAAGGGCATGAGCGTGCTGGACTAGTCCTTTTAGTTCTTGGTCGCCATAAATTGTTTCCAGCTCGTAAACCGACTTGGTGTGTTCCAAAAATGAATCCACCAAAACATAAAGAAATGATAGATTTTCGTTTATGTATGAAATCTTTTTCGCGCTTTGATGCGAATACCAACCGAGAACTCCGTTTAGGACTATTGAAAGCAATAAGCATAAGACTATAAATACCATAATTATCTCCTATTTTTTAAATCTTTTTTCATTTCTTCAAGGATTTCTTTGTTTTCTCTTATTTCATCGTTTATTGCTTGAATTTTTTTCTCGTCGGTTGTTAAGCCGGAAAGAGAAATTTTGGTTATAATTTTCTTAAAATTGGTTGAGGAACAACAAGGGGTTTTGTCGGGATTTTGCCCGATTTTCAAGAAAATTTCAAACTCTTGTGAACATTGGTCGCATTTGAATGAATAAAAAGGCATTTTACCCTTCTGGTGTCTCGGTTTGTGCGACCACCGGGAAAGTTATTGAAACGGAATCACAATCTAAATCATTATTTTCGTCAAGCCAAAAATCAAGATTTCCAAGAACTTCGTGAGTTGTTGCGCCAGGTTCGACCATGGCTTTCATAAGACATTTTGAGAGTTGCTTGCGAGCATTTTCGGAAAGTTTTAGTTTAGTCATTTTTGAGTTCCTTTTGGTGTTGTTAAAATAATGGACTAATAAAAAAGTGGTACAACAAAAATAAAGTATTTATTGAGAAACAAACCAAGCCTATCTTAAAAGAGTGTTTTCTGGTGAATTGGATAATTTTCATTAACGGAACATACCATCTTTTCACTTCTTTTTCAAGTCTTTTATGTCGTTTTCAACCATTATTTTTACCAAATGTTTAAAGGTTGTTTCGGGTTTCCAACCAAGATTTCGCAATTTTGTTGAATCCCCTAACAAATACGGAACTTCTTGCGGTCTTTCGTATTTTTTATCGAAATCAACATAAGACTTCCAAGAACCTAGCCCAGCAATTTGGAAGGCTTCATCGAGGAACTCTTCAATTGAATGAGTCTCTCCCGTTGAAACCACGAAGTCATCCGACTTGTCTTGTTGCAAAATAAAGTGTTGAGCCCGAACATAATCTTTTGAGTAGCCCCAGTCCCTGAAAGATTTTAGGTTTCCTAAAACAATCTTTTTTTGTTTTTCGGCAAGAATGTTGCGGATTCCGAGGGTTATCTTTCGAGTGACGAAGGTTTCTCCGCGTCGCTCGCTTTCATGGTTGAAAAGGATTCCGGAACAAGCAAATAAACCGTAAGATTCACGATAGTTCCGAACAAGATGGTGAGCGCAAAGTTTGGCGCAGGCATAGGGAGATGCCGGAAGCATCAAAGATATCTCGCTATAACCTGTTGAAGGACATGGGGCAACTCCAAACATTTCGCTTGTCGAGGCTTGAAAGAACTTTATCGACTTGTTGAGCACCCCTTCAAGGTTGCGCACGGCTTCGAGTAGGGTTAAGGTTCCCATTACGATTCCTGACACGGTTTCTTCCGGAACTTCGAAAGAGACGCGCACATGGGACTGGCAAGCAAGGTTGTAAATCTCATCCGGTTTGTGCTTCAGGATTAATCGATAGGTTGCTCCGGCGTCATTAAGTTCGTGGAACTCCATTTGAAAGTTTGGATTTGAAAGAAGATGGTCGATACGATCGGTTTTGATAAGCGATGAACGACGTTTTAAACCGATGACTTTATAATTAAGAGAAAGAAGATACTCCGCAAGATAAGACCCGACTTGTCCTTCAATACCAGTTATGATTGCTATTTTATTCATAAATTATTTATAAAATAATTCTGTCGTTTGTCTCC
>JAAUSP010000817.1 GCA_012032575.1 Anaerolineales bacterium
CAATCCGCCCGCGCCCAGGGCCACCGCCACCGGCAGCGCCCCGCACAGCCCACCGACCAGCAAAACCAGGGCCGGCAGCGTGACCTGCTGGACCGTATCCGGTGAAACGATTAAACCCGGATTTACTGCGGGGTTGACCGGCATCGGCGTGGTGGCGGTCAGCGCGGCTACGGGGGTGCTGGCCGGGGTGGGCGTGGGCGTGATATTCGGGTCGGGCGTAGGCACGGGGATCACTTTGACCGTGAGCGGTTGGCTGGAGATGGTTCGGTATTCGGCCGCCAGCGGGTCGAAGTAGACAAAGGTGGCCGGCTGGAGGGTAAAGTCGCCGGGTTTGTCGGCTACCACCAGCCGCTCGAAAACGCGGGTGCCGGTCATCAGCCCGTCTTCGCCGGTTTCGGTGGTCAGGCTGGAGAGGGAATCATACATGCGCCAGCCGGTCAGGTCGGGCCAGGCGGGTTCGGGTAATAACGGAATATTGCCCACCCCGGTCACGGCCAGCAGAAAGGTTGAGGGCTGGTTGACCACCGCCACCTGCGGGCTGAAGGAGCTTTCCAGGGTAAATTGCCCCACCGCCCCGTTGAAGCCCGGCGGCGCGTTATCGGGCAGGGGCTTAACCTCGACCGTGACCGCCTCGGTGTACAGCTCGACCGGCTCTTCGTAAATGTTGCCGGGGAACATCAGCCGGGATGGGGTGATGGTGATGCGGCCGGCGCTTTTGGCAAACAGGGCCGTGCGGATTTCGCTGATGAGATAGGTCCGCCCCGCCGCGTCGAGATTGTATTCGCGCACCGGCAGCCCCATCGTTTCAAAGCCGATAAACAAGGGGCCGTCGTATTGGGGCTGGCGGTAGACTTTGATGGCCTGATAAAAGCGGAAGGTGTAGATGACCTGCTGGCCCAGGTAGGGGCTGGGCGGGTCAACCCGGGCTTCGATGAAGAAATCCTGCCCCTTCAGGGCCGCCGGGGGGGCAATGTTGGCCGGTCGCACGGCATTGCCGGCGGCGGGGGCGGGCGGCGCGCCCTGGGTTATCTCCACCGAGAGGGGCGCGGCCCGGTAAACCTTGTCGTCAATCTTGACCGTGACCGGGGGAATGGTCAATGTGCCGGTGCGGCGCGGCTGCAAACGGTAGGTGTAATGGACCTGGGTGTGAATCTGGCCGTTGACCACGCTCACATCGGTGGCCAAATCCATATCCACCACCACCAGGCCGTCTAACTGGGGCAATATCGGCCGGGGCTGCAAGGCCGAATCGTCGCTGACGCTGACGGTTAAAATGACCAGTTCATCGGTGGAAAAGCGGGTGTGGTTAACCGAAGCGGTGATGGGGGATTCCTGACTGTGGGCGGGGGAGGAAAGGCTGAGGCTAAGGCTGAGGCTGAGGAGAAGCATAAAGAGCGGGTAGAGTTTAGTTTGCCGCTGGAGCGCTGGCGGAGATAGACTTTTTGGGCTGGTATCCTGGCCGGCTGAGTTATATTTATTCACGCGGACCTCCCTCGACGCTGAGCCAAACTAACATAATATATTGTAACGGGCGTTGAGAAAATCTTCAAGTCACCGGATTAATTCGGCGGCCCAAAGAGCGTCGGCGAGGGCGAGCGGAGGGACAGGTTCGAGGTGATAGTTAATTCGTAAATCATAGCCGGCCTGTTCGTACAGCGCCGGCAGCAAAGTCTGCAAACTTAAAGTGGCCGAGCTATCCTCCTGACGTAAAGGGATAGGGCAAGCGGGCATGGCGTCGCGCACGTTGAAGGCATACAGATGCGCCTGGGGTCGCAGCGCCGTCCGCGAGACCACGATACGGTAATCGCTCTCTGGCGGGTCGCCGGTCATAGGCAGAGGCAGGCCGCCGCGCAATAGATCAATCTCAACCAGATGGGTCTGGCTGAGCAAAACGTCCAACCGCTTTTTAAGGTAGCTGGCATAGCCGGCACTGCCGCGCTGCTTGTTGGTTGGAGAGAGTAGCTCAATGGTCGTCACTACTTCACCCCCGGCTGCTTCGCGCACCTCCAAATACCACTCGCGGATTTCATCATCAGGTGCGGCGGTGGGTAAATCTACCAGAAAAGGGTTATACAGGGCCAGGGTTTCCCCCAATACGCGGCCAAATTGTCTCATCTGGCGGTTCCACCACAGCCACATCAGCCCGGCCCGCCAGGGTACTTTTTGGTCCGGCCAAATAAACTCGTTCCTCGATAGCCACATAATAATAGGGCCGCACTTGCGCCGTTAAGGCGTTAGCCATCATCGTTATCAGCCGATTATGGACATCCGGCCATAAATCCGGGTGCTCCAGGTACGGATTCATGCCGGGAAAAGGGTATCGAGCCTTGTGAGTCATCATCTACCTCAATGAGAGGTAAGGACGCGCATATTTTTTCCTCGCGTCACGCTTCCTCGCCGCATCAATCAAACTTATGGAACGTCACCCGGTAGGAGTAATGCCCCCGGCAAACCTGGTTATTCTGCTGCGCCCAGCGGCACTTCTCCACGCTGCCGTCGCAGTAGCCGTTGGCGGCCAGCACTTCGGCGGGGATGAGTTCGTCGTGAGAAGTAAAGCTGAAGCTTTCCTCGCTGGTGAAGGGAGTGCCGTCAATGTGCCGTTTGACCTTCAGGGACATGCTGTTCATCCACAGCGTCACTTCGGCCGTGCCCGGCCCTTTATCGCCGGAGGCCACTTCGATATTATTGAAGGTGTCGCCGATGACCACGCCATCCATCGGCGTGCCCGGCGGCGGGCCTTGCAGCACCGTCACATAAATGCTGTGGTTGCCAATGCAGCCGCCGTTTTCCCAGATGGGAAGCATCGTCTGGTATGTCACACAGAAATCCTGGCCGCAGCGCAGTTGGCCTTCCAGCTCCTCCGGCGACGGCGGTTGTTCAGCCTCTTCCTCTTCCTCAGCCTTAGCCTCAGCCTCAGCCTCAGCTTGCGGCGTAGCCGTCGGCGGCGGGGGCGGCGCTTCGGCCACCGGGATGCCGTCGCTGCTGCCGGAAAGCTGCACCAACTCGCCAAAAATCCAGCCCGGTGTGTTATCGGCCAGGCTGACCTGCCACCAGCTTTGCTCGGCGTTGCGGCCTGTAACCGGGGCGGCTTGTCCGGGACTAAATTGACCAACTACCGGATAGGCAGTTCCTGGCCCGGAGCGCACATTGATGGCCGTGGTTGAGCTGTCGGGCACAGTTACCTGGGGTGCAGGGATGGGCGTGGGTGAAGGAAGGGGGGTAGCGGTTGGAACAACGGTATTCGTCGCCGTTGGCTCGGGGG
>JAAUSP010000818.1 GCA_012032575.1 Anaerolineales bacterium
AGGGGAGGCCGCCGGTTGCGCCCCCTCGATGTGCGCCCTCACTTGCGCCCATTCCCCCGCCGTCAATCCGGCCGGGATTTCGTCGGCCCGGTAGCGCCCGCCGGTCTCACCGCCGGCGGCCCGGCTCAGATTCAGTGAGCCGCTCAACAGGGCCAGCAGCAGCAGGCCGCTCGCCAGCAGCAGGCGGTATTTAGTTTGAGTTAAAATAAGTTGTGTCATTAGGTTGCTCCTCAAAAGAGAGATTGGAGATTGGAGATTGGAGATTGGAGATTGAATTCAATCTCTAATCTCTACTCTCCGGCATTGTTTTTCACGCTTGGGTGGTGCGCCACTGAGTTGTGAACGCTGTTTGAACCTATTTTTTCACCACAATGGGCAGATAAACTCCCCGGGCGCTGCCAAATTCCACTGCGCCGGCATCACAGGCTGTTCCAGCCAGGCGGGGCAGCCCGCGTTGATCGGTGCTGACGCCGTCAACGCAGACGCCGCCGTTGATGGCCAGGTTGCCGTTCAAAGGCAAATGGGTTTGGGTGGGGCCGCCGTTGTTGGCCAGCGCTCCCAGGGGCAAAGCTACATTGGTTCCGCTTTTGTCGGTGGGCTGATTCAGGGCAGTGTTACAGTTATTGTCATTGGCCAGGTTGTGCCCCAATGAGGTAAAACCGCTGCCGTCACAATTGCCCATGCTATTATTCGCCAGCAGGGTGTTTTGCAGCCTCATCTCGCCGGCTTCATAGTTGTAAACCCCTCCGCCAAAAGCGGCCGCCGTATTGCTGACCACGCTGACAAAGTTCAAAGAGATCACACCGCTATTTTGATAGATGCCGCCGCCGGCATTGGCCCCATTGCCGCTCAAGGTCACATTAGTCAAATGAGCCGCCGCCGCCTGGTTGTAAATACCCCCGCCCTGATTTCCGGCGGTATTGCCGCTAAACGTCAAATCGGTCAGACTGAGGCCGGCATCAACCGTCCCCTGCAGGAAGAGGCCGCCGCCATTGCCCGAGACGTTATTACCGCTCAGCGTCACTTCGCTCAAAACGCCGCTGCTCTGGCCGGCGGTGGCAATACCGCCGCCAAGACGGGCATTGTTGAGGTTGAGGGTACTCTGGCTGAAAACCAAGTGCCCTTCATTGTAAATTCCCCCCCCTTGGTCAGCCATATTGTTGTTAAGGGCTGAGGTGGTGATATAGGCCGTCGCCTCACCTTTAATGTAAATAGCCCCGCCAGTAATGCCGAAGTTCTGGCTAAAGGTGCTGTTTTGGATGTCCACCCGGCCGCTATTGACATTGATGGCCCCGCCATCACTTCCGGCGGCCACATTTTCTAAGAATTGGCTGTTAGTGATGTTCACTACGCCGCCATCGTTATAAACGCCACCGCCGGCCACAGCCGCTCGATTCTTTGACACGGTGGTGTTGTTCAGATTGAGCGTGCCGTAATTGACAATCGCCCCGCCGTTACTGGTCGAGACATTATCCCGCAAGGTGCTGTTGCTGATGGTGGTCGTCCCAAAATTCTCGATCGCCCCCGCCGCCATGCCCACTGACCGCCCCTTGGTCAGGGTGATGTTTTGCAGGGTCAGGCTTTTGGAGTCAAAAACCTGAAACATGCTGGAAGACCTGGTGGGGTCGTTTTTGACCCCGCTCAGGGTGATCACCCCGCCGCCGTCAATAGTGGTATCGGCCTCGATGGTTTTGTAATAGGTAAAGGCAATGGTGGCAGCCCCGCCGCAGTTAAATGTCACCAGCCCCCCGCCCGCCAGCGCAGCATTAAGGGCGGCCTCGGTGCAGCTATCCGGGGTGCCGTTGCCCACCACCCCGCCGGCATAAGCCAGATTGGGCCGCAGCAGGGCCACCATCAGCCCGATCAGCAGCAGGGCCAACATACCCGGCCGCCGGATTTGTGTTGATGTTGTTAACATATAGTTTTCTCCTCGTAAATAGCCCTCACCCCCAACCCCTCTCCCGGTGGGAGAGGGGGGTCGCGCCAGCGACAGGGTGAGGGTTTTTCATCCACCCGCTAACTACTCAGCCGCAGTGACCAGGAAGAAACAGCTATGATATTCTTCCCCCTGGCTCAAATTCCACTGACCAATAAAGGGGATGACGCCCTGATCACTGCTGGAATTGACCACCACATCATAATCACCGGCCGGCAGTTCATACACTCCCACCGAACCTTGTTCGGGGCAGGCGGCCGGGCCATCGCCGCTGTACTTGACGCAGTCGGCGCAGGCTTCCAATTCTTCCAGGCGCGATTCCGGGCCGTTGAATACCAGGCTAATTTTTTCGGGCGAGGCGTTTTGAATCACCACCACCGCCGGCCCGCTGCCCGTCCCGCCAACGCTTTGGGGGGCCGGGATATTGCCCGCCCCGGCGGCTTTGGCCTGGGCCACCGTCGCCCGGGCCAGGGCCGGCGTGGTTTCCTGGGCCAGCGCATGGTCGGGATAATCGCTCAAGAGCTGCGCATACAGCTCGATGGCGCGGCCCGGATCATCATTTTCCTCAAAAACCTGGCCGCAGGCCCACAGCAAGGGCGGCAGCGCGTCCGCCTGGGCCGGGACCAATTCCTGAGCGCGGAGAGTCTGGAACTGTTGGCACAGCTCCGGGTTGGCCTGCCCGGCCAGGCTTGCGGACTCTCTGAACAGGCTTTCCATTTGGCTCTGGACGAGCGGCCGCAGCGGCGTTTGGGGATAGGTTTCCAGCAGCGCCGCGTAGCCGGCCAGTGCCGCGTCAAAATCGCTGCTGTTGTGGGCCTCCATCGCTTCTTGCCAGGCCGCACATTCGGCCTTTTCTTTAACGGCAACTTTGGCCGCGTCACCATTCTCGCCGCCAAAACCGCCGCCGTTGATCGCCAGGTCAAACAGCGGGACCGCCGCCGGACAATCGGCCTTGAGGTAGGCCGCGTGACCGGCCTCATAGTTATTCTCTTGTTCCAAATGCTGATAAAAGTTAACCCCGGTACAGATCAAAAACGCCAGGATCACTACCAGTACAGCCATACAACCGTTGCGCCGCAGGTCGGATTTCTTTGGGCCTGCCGGCAGAGTTTCTTTTGAGACATCGCAGGTCTTCTCCCTTAAAAATAAAATTACACGGAGTTACACAGAGTCCTCACAGAGAGACACAAAGTTTTTCTCTGTGTCTCTCTGTGCTTTCTTTGTGCGCTTCGCGTCTGTGTTACGTATTTTCATTGCCGGTGTCGTCTATAGGGACTGTCCGACTCCTACGCCCGTTTAGAGCGCATCGCTTTTTCTTGACGATTG
>JAAUSP010000819.1 GCA_012032575.1 Anaerolineales bacterium
AAAACGGCCAGGGCTACATTTAAAACTGTGAAACCCAACAAGTTACCTCATCCCAAAATGTGTTGGGTCGAGGCACGAGACCCAACCTACAGGCTCAGTTAAAACGCATAGGTGATAGTATCGTTTGTTTCTGAGATAAGTTTGTTTGCAAAAAGGATATCAATGATGCGGTCAATGTCGCTTTGGGCGAGTTTCTTTTGAAACATTGACGATATGTGCTGCGAAAGAGTCTTGCGCTTTCTGGGTCTGGACTTCTTCTCGGATTTTTCGAGCAGTTCAACGACACGCTTGTAGTTTGGATTAGGTTCTTCTGGTTGGGTTTTTTTAGGGTCTAACTCCAGCAGGCTATTGAGGCGCTTGCATTTGAGCCCAGCTTTATTGAGATGCCGCAGCAGTGGGTCAAAGCCTTTGTCTTTGGATAAAACGATGCAATGCAGTTGTGGCGACTTCTCAAGCACGCGACCAAGCTGGCATGCAATGAAGAAGTCAAGGGCGTTACTGCCACTGGCATCCACACGTTGCCACTCAAGACGGCTTCCCAACTTTTGTGCGTTTGCTACAAGCTCGATAGGGACGCTCTTCTGACTGGCGCCTATGAAGATAACGATTTGAAAACTCTCGTCGAGGCGCGACAGGTCAACTTGCTGTACGTTTTCGAAATCAACCAGGAGTAATTTCTGTGTCATATATTTTTATAAGCCCAACGACTCGGCCATAACCCGCTTGACAGATAGTTAGTAGATTGGGTTGAACCCCGCGAAACCCAACAAGTTGCCTCATTTCGAAATGGGCTGGGACTCGTGCGAGACCCAACCTACGAACTATAGCTGCTGCCGCAAAGCATCCATTCCCTCAAGATAATTTCTAATAGTCCAAGTTGCATCCCCACCGATACAAACAGGAAATCTATTATCATCCACCGTATAGCGTAACTTGACCACTTCCCAAGCTTCTCGATATTCACCAGAATAGTATCGTCCGAACATCGCACAGGAGATATCTGCAAGTTCTGATAAAGGCCCTTTAGCATTCAAATCAACATTCCAAACTTCTGGAACCGCTTGCGATACCAAATTTGCAATTTCCACGGAAGCACCGAATTTGATCGCCCCCATTTTGAACCGATCCCGCGAGGTTTGTTCTTGACTAAGTAACGTTTCATAATAGGTTCGTAGTTCTGGTTGGTGGATAAATCTATCAACATATAGGCGTGCAGTTTGTATCCGACCAATGTGCCTAAGAAAGGATGCCTCAGCATAAGCGACAGTTTGCGAGACTTGACGTGTCCAAATCCAGATTGCAGGAGAAATCTTATCTACACGTTTCAGTGGATTCTTGCTCTGCTCATATTCACGTGACACTTTTCGCAACTGCTTGATCTCCTCATTTGTGAGTTTGCTCCAAACTGCTACTGGCAATATAGGATACTGAATCACGAACTCTGAAATATTTAAAAAGTCTGTGGCTTTCAACTTTGTGCCCTTACGACCTACCAAAGCTTGATCGACAGAGAAGCTATGCCAAGCATCTGCGATATTCCTTTCATTCCCATATATTAAAACTCCGCCTACGATAAATGGTTTATCAGTACCAGGTGTCCCTCTCTCATCAAGATATAGGACGACATTATAGAAAGTGTCATGAGGAAGAATCTTTTTAATAATGTTCACAAAAGTATTCCTACTACTCTCGAAATATTTCGTCGCCCAATGCCCTCCGCTTCATCCACCTACGGGTGGGCAAGGTGAGCGACAATTTAGGATTACTTTGATAGCAAAGTTAGTTACCTCATTCCGAAATGTGTTGGGTCGAGGCACGAGATCCAACCTACGACCTGTTGGTATTTTTGCCACTTTCCTTTTTAAGCAGTTCATCCCACTTCCAAAACTCTGTTGGTAAAGCCTTCCCTATAGCGGATGCAATTAGCCTGTATCGATTATTAGCAGCCTCAACCCGCTTTCTGGCATATTCCAATTGTGTTAAGGAATGCTTATACTCTAACCTTATTCTTCTTTCCCATCTCTCATACTCATCTCGACTCGCATTCATTAGAATAGGCTCTGATAACTGCACATCTTCTAGCTTCCGAGGATTACCTGTAAAGTATTGTCTTATTGTAAACTTTTCAGAGAGTTTACCGTCAAGGTACTCTGCCACAATGACATAAATAGGTATTCCAAATTCTACTAATTGATTGTAAGCAATTATCTCTGTAAAACTTAGCTTATCCTCTGGTCTCTTGTAGTCCAATACAGCAATAATTCCTGGAGCAAGACCACTGTCACTTACCAGGACAAAATCTAAATCAGTCGCAATCAGATCCTTTCCAAGTGATTTGTGCCAATGCTTGAAAGCATCCCTTGATGGAGAACCTTGTAAATAACTTTTAGGATTTGCGGCAACTTCCCAAGGATCATCTGGATTCCAATCGTTTTCCATGCGTTTCACCTTCGCGTGAGAATTGACAGGGCTATAGTTTTAAGGCTCAAGGCAATTATTACTTTGACATATTACTATGACCAACGGCTAACACCCCTGAGTTTACCCGCTTGCGGGTGGGCAAAGTATGACACAGTATAACATAACAAGGGGTTCATGCGGCGCGAGTCAGGCACGGCAAGCTGAATGACTGCTGACAGTGCAGGCCCGCAGCCCTTACAAAAGAGAGGTAAGCCGCCGCATAAACCCAGTTGAATTAAGCCTGGGTGCAGATTTGGAGATTGAAGGGTTGTCCAGACTGCGATTATACTCGATTTAAGTCGAAGCAATAAGCCCATTATAACCGAAATGAAGCAGACTGAACAGGGGATGAGGCTAAAATTAAGGTTGGAAGGGGGGAGAGTGGGGAAAGATGGCCGGCAAAACGAGGTTGGCCTTTTTCGTGGGGCGTAGGGCGTGGTAGTTTGCGTTACGCATCACGCCTTACGCACTGCGGTAGAGATAATTTTTGGCTCAATATGCGTTTCAAGGAGCTATCGCCCTGAGCACGAGGCTAAAGCCGTCGTGCTGAAAGAGCGAAGCCCGATTAGGCTAAAATTGATTTTTTCAGGGCGCTTCAGCGTCCTTTGCCCTCTCAGCCCGATGCTTCAGCGTCGGGCTACGGTGGTGATATGTCACCTCCTTGAAATCCATCATGAGCCAATTTTTTCTGCGGCGAGGGTCCCCCCGTGTGCGGCAATGGTCCTCCCCGCTGCGGCAATGGTCCTCCCCACTGCGGCAATGGTCCTCCCCAGTGCGGCAATGGTCC
>JAAUSP010000820.1 GCA_012032575.1 Anaerolineales bacterium
ATTGAGGTTTTGGGTGAGTTCGATAAGAACCTGTTTGAAGTCAGTCATTTCTGTTCATCCTTCAAGCACACTGGCTCTTTTGCCTCCTAATCCTAACTGAGTCTACGCATCATTATAGTTGGTCATTGTTTCCCTCCTGCGGGAGGTTTAGCTTTGGGGGCAAGCTGGACTAACGGCCAGAGTCTCAAAAGCTGTCACCGTTTTACATCGGCGTGGGTGTACTCTTTCAAATCAAGCTGACCATCGAGCGCCTCAAACCAGGCACTGCGCGCCCGCCGATACTGCCGGTAGATCGCAATAATGGCTCGTGTGCTGTGCGACAACTGGTCGGCTGTCAGCCCCTCGAATCCGGGCAGCCAGGCGATAGGGAAAAGCTGGTCATCCCGATAATAGCCCAGGTATTTCACCCCGTGGCCCAGAGCAGGCTTGCCAGTGGCCCGAATATAGCAGACAAAATGCCGGTTGACGCTGCTCTGAAAGCGAAACAGGGGCACAGCCAATACTGCTTCCAGGCCGGTTTCTTCGCGCAGTTCACGAATGGCCCCTTCCAACTCTGACTCGCCTTCCTCGACCCCACCGCCGGGCAGGAACAGATCGGTGACGCCGCCTTCCAGAGTGACCAGGATTCCCTCTGGCGTTTCTACCAGGGCAGTGCCTCTTTTTCTGAGCATAATGCTTGTTTCTCCTTAAGTTTTGTCGGCCAACGGCTCACACCATTCTGAGAGGCCGTGAGTTATTTTTCTGATTTGTTATGCTTCCTGCAAAATTCCAAGCGTCGGCGTAGGTACATGACGGCGGCCATTGGCAGGAGAGGCCAAATTAACGTTGATAGAATCGCCAGGATAAGCAGCAGCGTAATGAGAACCATTACCAAGCCGGGTTTGCGGCTGCGTGGTTCATCATCGTCTTCGGTTGGTATTTCTTCCGACCACATCATCAATCTCAATAATACTCCCGAATATACCCATACGCCTTCTCGAATAAATCCTTATCCTGGTGCAGCTTGTACTTGAACAACGTCTTCCGTAATGCCTGCCGGACCTCGCGCTCGCCGGCGGAGGTGGTTTGCCAGCCAGGGAAGCGGACGAGGCGCACGATTTCGTCAATGTCGGCGACGACGCGCTCCACGACGACGGGGGTGTTCTGGGTGCGCACTTCTTCAAACAGGGCGGTCAGGGCGGCTTTGCCGCGATCCTCGTCCTCTTCGGGCGGGGTTTCTTTTTCGGCCTGGACCAGGTCGGTGGCCAGGTCGAGCAGGCTTTTGAGGAATTCGATGCTGTGCAGTTGGCCTCGTTCGTGCCGTTCTTTGAGAGCTTCCAGCCGCTCCGACAGGGCCAGGTAGCGCGGGTTGCCCATATGCTTGCGCAGGCGCTGACCGAGCTTGAATTCGATCTCCCTGGCTTTGGCGCGGGGGTCGGGGGTGTTGAGCACAGCTTCGAGCAGTTCGGCGTCGAGCACGATCTCGTCCAGGTCGTCGTGGATGGCGGCGACGGTGACATTTTGGTGGATCAGTTCGACGGTTTTGGCTCCGAGGGCGTGCCAGATGAGCCGGCCGGTGCCGGTGGTCGGCTGGACCGAGACGTAGACCTGCGACAGCCAGCGGTAGTCGGCTTCGTAGGGCTGCAAGAGAGGGTCGGGCGAGAGGGCTTCCCAGATTTGGGAGAGCAGGCTGTAATCGGCGGCGAAGGCGTCGCGGACCTCGTTGGTGGGCAGACATTCCTGGGCGGCGAGCAGGCCCTCGTAGCCGCTGAGGCTGCGATCCACCCCGGCGAAGTAGGTCAGGCACTGCTGCATCGCGCCGGGCAGTTTGGCCTTGAGGTTGGCGATGTCGGAGACGACCTGGCGGAAGCCGGCTTCGTCAAATTCCAGGGCCGAGGCAATGTCGTCGAAGACGCCCAGGTAATCCACAATCAGGCCGTGGCTCTTTTTGTCGCCGTAGGTGCGGTTGGTGCGGGTGATGGCTTGGAGCAGGGTGTGATCGCGCAGGGGCTTGTCCAGGTACATGGCCTGCAAAATGGGCGCGTCGAAGCCGGTCAGCAGCTTGGCGGTGACGACCAGCAGTTGCAGCGGGTCGTTGGGGTCGCGGAAGCGGTCGAGCAGCTTTTCTTCCTCGTCGCGCCCGCGCTTGTAGGGTTTATAACGTTCATCCTCGCGTTCTTTGCCGGAGACGGAGATGACAATCTCGCTGGCCTCGGCGGGCAGATGCTCGTCGAGGGCGGCTTTGTAGAGCAGGCAGCTTGCCTGGTCAAAGGTGACGACCATGCCCTTGAAGCCGTTGGGCTGGACGTTGGCCTGAAAGTGGGCGGCGATGTCGGCGCAGATTTTGGCCACCCGATCCGGCGCTTTGACCAGGATGGCCAGGCGCGAGGCCATCCGGGCCAGGTTTTCCCGGTCCAGGTCGGTCAGGCTGCCGGTCAGGGCGGCGTAGGCTTCGTCAATGGCGGCTTTGTCAATGTGCAGGTCAATCAGGCGCGGCTCAAAATGGAGGGGCAGGGTGGCCCCATCGCGGATGGACTCCTCAAAGCCGTAGCGGCTCATGTAGCCGCGCTCGTCCTCCTCCGCGCCAAAGGCGTAGAAGGTGTTGCGGTCGCGGCGGTTGATGGGCGTGCCGGTCAGGCCAAAGAGAAAGGCGTGGGGCAGGCTGGCCCGCATCTGCATGCCCAGATCGCCTTCCTGGGTGCGGTGGGCCTCGTCTACCAGGACGATGATGTTGTCCCGCTCGTTGAGCACGCCGCCGGCCTCGCCAAATTTGAAGATGGTGGTAATGATGATTTTGCGGGTGTCCTGGCGTAAGAATTGGGCCAGTTCCTCCCGCGATTCGGCCTTGATCAGGTTGGGGATGTCGGTGGCGTGGAAGGTGGCGCTGATCTGGGCGTCGAGGTCCAGCCGGTCTACGACAATCAGCACGGCGGGGTTGCGCAGGGCCGGTTGGAGGCGCAGCTTTTGGGCGGCAAAGACCATCAGCAGCGATTTGCCGGACCCCTGAAAATGCCAGATCAAGCCCTTGCGCGGCGTGCCGGCCAACACCCGCTGGACGATTTTGTTGGCTCCCTCGTACTGCTGGTAGCGGCAGACCAGCTTGAGGCGGCGGTTCTTTTTGTCGGTGGCAAAGAGGGTGAAGTGGGCCAGGATGTCGAGGATGACGCTGGGGCGCAGCAACGATTGCAGGGCGAGTTTAACGGATTTCAACCCCTCCCCCGGCCCCTCCCCGAAGCGGGGAGGGGAGATAACTGACTCCCCCTC
>JAAUSP010000061.1 GCA_012032575.1 Anaerolineales bacterium
CCACCCCAACCCCGCCATCAGTTGGCTTTTGTCGTGGTCAAAGCAGCGCATGCGCACCAACGAAGAGAACAGCGTGCTGGGCAAAGTGGTCAACAACTGCGGCGGCGATCATACTATTTATGTCACGGTGATAGACGCAGCCGGCCAGCCGCTCACCGGCGTGATTGTGGGCGACACCTACAAAAATGTGCGGGCGGCCTCGGGCAGCGGCGGATTGGGCCAGTTGAGGATTGATTTGTGGAGCAATACCATGTCGCTGGAGGTGCAGGGGCACATTGACGGGGCTGTTTACACCAGCGAACAAACCCTCCCCCTCTCCACCCGCGATGAAGACATCCCGGCGGAATGGCTCTTTGCCGGCGGCTACTGCGGCTCCATTGCAGACTGCCAGCTTCGCCAAAAAACAAACGGCCTGTGCCGGGGCCATTACTCCTACGATGTGACGTTTCAGCGGACGTGGTGAGGCGAGGAGGCGAAGATTTATTTCTTTCTTCGCGTCATCGCACCCCGCCTCACCGAACCCCCTCAAAAAACCGGTTCACTTCATCCAGGGCCACCGGTGCGGTCAAATCAAACGTCATTGGCACCACAGCCACCAGTTTTTCCACCATAACCGTGTGGATGTCGGACCCTGGCTCCAAACTGTCATGGTCAATGTGAATCCGATAGCGCAGGTCCAGCGGCTCATCGAGGCGAGCGCGTCCGCTGGGGAGGGTCTGGTAGTAACGCTGCCGCGAAATTCGGGCGATGCGCCAGGGAGTTTCTTCACTGGCCCCGGCGGGAACATCTATTTTGAGGAAGTCAACGCCGTCGGGAAGCCCCTGGCGCAGGATTTGCCGGGCAAACAAGCGGGTAAAGTAGCCGGCCACCTCAAAATCAATCAGCGGACTGTTATTCAGGTGAAATTCCGACGGGGTTTCCCGGCTCACAGCCAGGGCAGGGATACCCGAACAGGCCGCTTCGAGGGCCGCTCCCACGGTGCCGGAAATCGTCACCCCGCTGCCCAGATTTTCGCCGTAGTTGATGCCGCTGATGCACAAATCAATCGGCCGTTCGGCCAGTTCCAACAGCGCCAGTTGCACCGCCTGGGCCGGCGAAGCTTCGGCGGTGTAGGCCGGGTGAGTCCCCTGCCCCAGCGGGATGGTTGTCGTATAAATAGCCTTGTCTCGCACCGGCGGAAAGCCGCGCCCCGCGCCGGTGCGCTGCGAATTGGGGGCCATAATCAGCAAATCGCCCAAATCGGCTACGGCTGCGGCAGCCGCATGCAGCCCCGGCGAGTCAATGCCGTCGTCGTTGGTAATGAGAATGAGGGGTCGGTTGGACACAAAAGCACTCCTAGTTTTTGAGGGATTATAAAGCCTGAGGCGTGAAACGTAAAACGTGAAGTAAGAAGAACATTGAGGCGATCTGTGTCCAAGATAAAACAAACAAGCCCTTGTTGGTTGCAGGGGCTTGTCAAGTTTAAAAATTTACTGAGAAAAGGCTAATTTTCGGTTGTCCAGGGATAGGCAAAAGGAGCAATACCCTCTATTATGGCGTCAATTTCTTTACCGTTGGAGTCTACGAAGGTAAATGTAAAAGGTTTCTTGGTGCCACGGGGAATAAGGATGATCTGATATCCTTGATTTGTTGGCTTAACCTCAACTTTGATGTTTTGCCCCGACTTTGCTACTGACAAAGCCTTATAATAAAGAAGCCAAATACGGCTTTTATCACCATTACCAGTACACGAGTATTATCATCATTAGCCAAGCACTCAGAAAGTTTCGCTGCATCAGTCCATAAACCAGAAAGGTTGATATTATCGAACGCGTCGTCGGCATTGCCGTAGTCGATTAAGAAGTTGTGTTCCCAATAATACTTTATAATCTTTTCATCAACGCCTGCATAGCGGCCATTACTCCACCATTCTTGGTTTTGCTTCTCTTCTGAGGGACGTGTCCAATCTTTAGATTCTGCACAGATCTCAAATGGAATATTTAACCATTCTATTAGTGGGGTTGGTTTTGGTTGTACTTCGGTTGCTTGCTGTGAGTGATTGACTTCAGAATTGCAGGCATTAAAAATAAAACTAAAGGCCAAAATAAAAAAATGGACAACTTTTATATGTTTGCTCATCAGGCATCGCTATTTAATGGAGGGATGGGAACCGCAAAATTCACTATGGGAAACAAAAGGCTTTTTACTTCGATGTTAGTACCTTCCCTATCTGGTTTGACTATTCTAGCATCAACCAAAATATGCTGCTGTTTTGCCAATATAAACAACGCTAGAGATTCTATTGATGCTTTGATGCCCATGCCCTCATATTCTTTTAGAATGAACTCAACAACAATATGATCCTCGTCTTCCCAAACATCGTAAGGTTTGAAATCGGCCAGTTGATTACGAATAGAGCGATAGGCGTCTGATCTCTTTGCCAGAATTACAGCATCCCGCAACTCTAAACAGTTAACTATCTGTTCATTTTCTCCCTGAGACTCAGGGATATTCATTTCATCGCCTCATTTACGGGAACTCATAATTTACCCTGCTGTCCAGATTTTGGTTGCCATCACAGTTTCATCACGGCGCATTAGGCCAATGATCTGAATGAGTCCATCAGGGCCTAAAACGAGTTTTTGCCCGGGACTCTCATTAACCACAGTCTTGTCATCAATCTCGATTTTGAAAAAATTTTCTGTGGGACTACCATCTAAGGTTAAAAGTTGTCCGTTAAGCCAGGTATCGCTATCGAAGGTTGCTTTGACATAGAAATTTACGATATTTACCCATAATTTCTTTACTTCAATTACCCCGTTTTCAACAAGCGTTCCTAATCCATAAAGGAAATCACCTGTTTCAACTTTATCTAGTGTTGTGAGATCACCTTTCCACAGTCTAGTTGAAGGTGTTATCCTAATTGTGTATTTTATTTTGTCATCTTTATCATCCTTCACTTGAAGTTCATTTTCTTTGAGTTCTCCAACTATACCCTCAATAAATATATCTTCGAGAGGGGCAGATTGATTAGGCTCATCGGGGAAAATAACTGGAAAGTTTTTTGCTATTGGTATAAAAACCAATGTTCCGCCACCCAGTGCAACACTTTTAAGAAAATCTCGTCTTGTTACTGAGGACATTTTAGTTCTCCTTTTTAAGCATTTACTACTACAGAACTTTAACACAAATTTTAAGCTGTCACTTTACAAGGATAACGGCCAACATCTAAATTTCCTCCTACAAGCATGAAGGCCCAAATTGCAAGATCAACGATGGCAGGGCGATTAGGATAACTACACCCTGAAGCAATATTACAGTGAGTGTTAGTATTGGGGCCGCAAGTATGGATACTTGGTTGAACGGATAGATTGGTGCATTGATTTTTTACAGTTATAGAATTTCCACATGATTTTTGAGGTAAAGAGAGACAATTGCCAGAAAGATTACAACCCGTATTTGATAGGCGAGGCCATGCACAATGCGAGAGACTCGTTTGACAGTCTTGACAAGCTCCACTGCCCGCAGCAGAACACCTCTTGTAAGCATTCCCGCAACAAAACCAAGACATATTACCGTAATAGTCTGCCATTTTTTATCTCCTTTAGTAATTACTTAATTACCATACACAACTGAAACTTCAGCGGTTCAGTAGCTAAATTATCACACTTCGTTCACTTTGTAAATGTCAAATCCGGCAAGGTTTGTTGCCGGATCCGGCAACAAACCTCACTGTTATGCTAAACCCAACCGCACTGCCTTGACGGCGGCTTCAATACGTGTGCTTACTCCCAGTTTATCGTAAATATTTTGCAAACGATAGCGCACCGTGCGCTCGCTCAGGCCCAATTCCCAGCCAATCTGGCGGTCGGTTTTACCTACAACAACTAACCCTAATACGGCTAATTCATCTTCGGTCAGGTGGGGTAGTTGAGCCTGGGCCGGGGGGTGGGCCAGTATTTCCATTACCGCCTGGCTAAACCAGACTCCACCCTGGGCCACGCTGCGAAGGGCCTGGACAACTATTTCTGGCGGCTCGGTTTCAAGCAAGCAACCGGCTACCCCTGCGGCGACCACTTCACGGATGGCTGCCTCATCATTGCCATCGGTCAGAGCCATGATTTTTATAGCGGGGCATTGCTGGCGGAGGTGAGTCACAATCTCCAACGGCGAGGGGCCGGGCATCTCCAAATCCAGTAGTAACACATCCGGCACAAGTTCCTGGCTCAAGCGTTGGGCTTCAGTGCCGTCGGCAACTTCACCCATTATGATCACATCTGTGTTGGTCAGCACAATAGCGCGAATACCGGCGAGAATGAGCGGGCAGTTATTGGCCAGCAGTACACGAATATCTTCTGATCTTTGGGCTGTGTTTGATTCAGGTAGCATTGCTTTTTACTCCATGTTTCCTTTTACTTCAGAGCCAGGGATTTGAGTTGCGTTGTCTAGTCTAGTGCATCGTCTATGCTAAAAATTCGGGCTATTTCCACTGCAAAACCCGAATTTTAACTCTGGATAATGCACTAGCATATATTTCATTTTTCAAACCTTATATTTTACGCCTTGCAGAAACAACCCTTGAATGGTAAACTACCAACCCAAAGGATTTACGATTTTAGATTTTGGATTTACGATTGAGATTTTTAATCGTAAATCGTAAATCTAAGTCAACTTTGTTTTTAGTCCGGCTTGCAGAGGAACATTCGCTCAATGGCTACTCAAGCTCTGTATCGCAAATGGCGCTCGCAAACCTTCGATGAAATCATTGGGCAGCAGCATGTCACCCAAACGCTGATCAATGCCCTGAAATTGAATCGAATTGGTCACGCCTACCTGTTTGCCGGCCCGCGCGGCACTGGCAAGACCAGTATGGCTCGTTTGCTGGCCAAAGCGGTCAACTGTTTGGCCGAGCCGGGCGTTGAACGGCCTTGCAATCACTGTCGTATTTGTGTGGCGGTCAACGAGGGCCGTTTGCTTGATTTGATCGAGATTGACGCCGCTTCCAACACCGGGGTTGACGATATTCGTGATCTGCGGGACAAGGTCGGGTTTCGGCCCGGCGAAGCCCGGATCAAATTTTACATCATTGACGAAGTCCACATGCTCTCCAACTCGGCCTTCAACGCTTTGCTGAAAACGCTGGAAGAGCCGCCGGAGCACGTCATTTTTGTGCTGGCCACCACCGAACCGGAAAAAATTCCCGCAACCATCACCTCGCGCTGCCAGCGTTTCGAGTTCAAACGGATTAAAGTCAGCGATGTGGCCGAACGCTTAGGCCACATTGTGACAGAAGAAGGATTGACCGCCGACCCCGCCGCATTGGAATACATGGCCCGGCAGGGTGGCGGCTCCATGCGCGACGCCATCAGTCTGCTCGATCAACTGACAGCCTATGGCGGTCAAACGATCACGCTGGACCTGGTCCAAACCGTGCTGGGCGCAGTCGCCTCGCAGTCGGTGGTCGAGCTGGTGCAAGCCCTCACCACCCAAAATATGGCGGCAGGGTTAGACCTTATCAATCGGGTGGTCAACGACGGGGTGGACCCGCGCCAGTTTGCCCGCGAACTTGTCGAATATTTGCGGGCGGTGATGCTGGCCAAACTGGGCGACGCTCAGGGATTGCTCAATTATCCGGACGAAACGCTGGCAATCATCAAAGCTCAGGCGGCCCAGGCCGATGCAGCGGCTATTGTTCGGGCGACGAGCCTGTTCAACACGGCGCTGTTTGATTTAAAATCAAGTTTGCTGGCCATTCCCCAACTGCCGTTGGAATTGGCTTTTGTCGAAGCGGCAACACCGCTGGTTGTAACGCCGGTGATAGCTGAGACGATTGCTGTTTCGCCGTCTATGCCCAGAGTAATGCCTCCGGCCAAAAGCGAGCCGGTAGCGCCGAAAATTGTTACTCCAGCTTCACCGTCACAGGTTACGGTGACAGCAGGTGAGGTCAGGCAAGTTGGCAGCCTATCCCTGGAAACGGTTCAACAAAATTTTGAGCGGATTGTCAGAGAATTGGAACCGAAAAGCAAAACCATGTCCGAAGCCCTGCGGAATCAAGCTCGCTTGTATCGGGTTGAAGGGAACGACATTCACTTTGTCACTTCTGAATGGATGAAAGCCCGCTTTGAGAAGCCCCAACCTCGCGACGCTATTCACGAAGCGTTTGCCAAAGTCCTGGGCCATGCCGTTTCAATCCATTTTTTGCCGGAAAATTCTGTTTCTCAATCGGGTACGGCTTCTGATGTACAACCCGCTGAAAGCACTGAACGGAGGCTCGATGAAGACTCCGAGGCGCTCATCAAAGTGGCCGAAGAGTTGGGGGGGAAAGTAGTCAAGTAGTTTTGTCGGACAAATTGGTTGACACCTTAATATCCTTTTTCATAACAGGAGTATAAGAAATGGCTAAAAGTAAAGGCAAAGGCAAAGGTTTCTCCCTCGGCGGACTCGGCGGGGGCGGTGGTGTGGGGATGCCGCCCGGTGGAGCGAAGGCAGGGTTGGCCGGTCAGTTGCAGGCCATGCAAAAACAAATGCTGGAAGCCCAGGAGTCGCTCGGCGAAAAGACGGTTGAAGTAACGGCCGGCGGCGGCGCTATCAGAGTTGTTATGACCGGTCATCAGAAACTCCAATCCATCACCATAGACCCCGAAGTGGTGACTCCCGAAGATGTCGAAATGTTACAAGACTTGATCGTTGCCGCCGTCAACGAAGCCGTCGAAGCATCGCAAAACCTGGCCGCCGATCAATTAGGCTCTATCACCGGTGGCCTCAATATTCCTGGATTGTTTTAATAATTAAGCCGTAAAGCGTAAAACGTAACCCTGCGTTTTACGCTTTACGCAGTACGGTGATTTATGCAAGTAACACCTGCCCCTGTTTTAAAGTTAATTGACGAGTTTTCTCGTCTGCCGGGAGTCGGCCCCAAAACAGCCTCGCGGCTGACCTTCTATTTGCTGCGTAACCCGGCTGATCGAGCAGTCGCCCTGGCCGACGCCCTCCGCGAACTCCACGAAAAAGTGCTCTTCTGCTCCCAATGTTTCAACATTACCGAAACCGACCCCTGCCCTGTGTGCAGCGACGAGCACCGCAGCCAATCCATTATCTGCGTCGTCGAAGAGCCGCTGGATGTATTAGCCATCGAGCGGACGCGGGATTATCACGGCTTATATCATGTTCTACACGGCGTCATCGCCCCCGTCGAAGGGATTGGCCCGGAGGATTTGCGCATTGCTGAACTGGTCGAACGGGTACGTAGCAAAGGGGACGAGGTGCGTGAAATTATCATTGCCACCAACCCTAACCTGGAAGGTGAAGCCACCTCTATGTATATCGCCCGCCAATTTCAAGGCGGGTCCGTAAAAATCACCCGCTTGGCCCGCGGTCTACCCGTCGGCGGCGATTTGGAATATGCCGATGAAATCACTCTGAGCCGCGCCTTAAGTGGCCGCAGTGAAATGTAAGCCCGGATTCATAAACCTTAAAAGAGTCAAAATTGGACTGTAAGGGGGTTGACAACCCGGTTAAGATGTGTTAGTATAAATCCTGTTGTCGGGCCGATGGCAAAGTCAGCAAACAAATGACTAACTAAAGCTTGACAAAGTGTAATGAGTGTGATACACTAAACCTTACACTCGCTGAGAAAATTGAACTCGTTCACAAGGACTTTTGTGAAAAGTTCTGTTGACAACAGAAAGGAGATGTTGATCTACATAAGTGGTTAGATAACCGAATGTAGTTTTGCGTCTCCACCGGCACTCGCAGTAGGGGGTGTCGGTTTTTATTTGTCGATTTTCTGAGTGGCAGCACCTTAACAAGTAAAGAGTGACAGTAAGGGAGCAAGAGAGAGGCTCACGTTAAAGAAGAAACAACGAGAAGTTGTTTTGAAATAATACGGAGAGTTTGATCCTGGCTCAGGATGAACGCTGGCGGCGTGCCTAACACATGCAAGTCGAACGGGAGGAATACTTCGGTAGACCTCTAGTGGCGAACGGGTGAGTAACACGTTGGTGACCTGCCCCGAAGTGGGGGACAACTCCTCGAAAGAGGAGCTAATACCCCAGATGTCTGAGTTGTTAGAGAGCTTAGACTAAAGTTGCAAAATGCTTTGGGAGGGGCCTGCGGGCTATCAGCTAGTTGGTGAGGTAACGGCTCACCAAGGCGAAGACGGCTAGGGGGCGTGAGAGCGTGACCCCCCACAATGGAACTGAGAAACGGTCCATACTCCTACGGGAGGCAGCAGTGAGGAATATTGAGCAATGGGCGGAAGCCTGACTCAGCAACGCCGCGTGGATGATGAAGGCCTTCGGGTTGTAAAATCCTTTTCTGAGGGACGATAATGACGGTACCTCAGGAATAAGTTCCGGCTAACTACGTGCCAGCAGCCGCGGTAAAACGTAGGGGACAAGCGTTATCCGGATTTACTGGGCGTAAAGCGCATGTAGGTGGCACGGAAAGTTGGATGTGAAAGCTCCCGGCTTAACTGGGAGAGGTCATTCAAAACTACCGAGCTTGAGGATGGAAGAGGAGAGCAGAATTCCCGGTGTAGTGGTGGAATGCGTAGATATCGGGAGGAATACCAGTGGCGAAAGCGGCTCTCTGGTTCGTGCCTGACACTGAGATGCGAAAGCGTGGGGAGCGAACGGGATTAGATACCCCGGTAGTCCACGCTGTAAACGATGGATACTAGGTGTAGGAGGTCATTAACCCCTTCTGTGCCGAAGCCAACGCGTTAAGTATCCCGCCTGGGGACTACGGCCGCAAGGTTAAAACTCAAAGGAATTGACGGGGGCCCGCACAAGCAGCGGAGCGTGTGGTTTAATTCGATGATACGCGAAGAACCTTACCTGGGTTTGACATAGGGGTAGTAGCAAGGTGAAAGCTGCGCGACCCTTCGGGGAGCCTCAACAGGTGCTGCATGGCTGTCGTCAGCTCGTGTCGTGAGATGTTGGGTTAAGTCCCGCAACGAGCGCAACCCTCGTCGTTAGTTACAAGTGTCTAACGAGACTGCTGGTATCAAACCGGAGGAAGGTGGGGATGACGTCAAGTCAGCATGGTCTTTATATCCAGGGCTACACACACGCTACAATGGCCGGTACAATTGGTTGCCACACCGCAAGGTGGAGCTAATCCTAAAAGCCGGTCTCAGTTCAGATTGCAGTCTGCAACTCGACTGCATGAAGGTGGAGTTGCTAGTAACCGCGCGTCAGCCATAGTGCGGTGAATGCGTTCCCGGGCCTTGTACACACCGCCCGTCACATCATGGGAGTCGGTAACACCTGAAGTCGGTGACCTAACCGCAAGGGAGGAGCTGCCTAAGGTGGGATCGGTGACTGGGATGAAGTCGTAACAAGGTAGCTGTAGCGGAAGCTGCGGCTGGATCACCTCCTTTCTAGGGAGACCTGGAGTAGGCACAGTAATGTCTCTACTCCTAATAATCCCAAGGTTAATGCCCTAAACAACCATAGGGACCTTGTTTTTTCTCTCTCCCACCCCTTCCTGTCACTCTTTACTCGTTAAGGGTAAATAAGGTAGCACCTTAAAAACTGAATAGAACGAGTGTAGTTCAATGAAGCAAAGCGAACACGTGTGATTAAGCTACAAAGGGTACACGGGGGATGCCTTGGCGTCAAGAGCCGAAGAAGGACGTGGTTGACTGCGAAAAGCTCCGGGGAACCGTCAGCAGGTGTAATATCCGGAGATGTCCGAATGGGGAAACCCAGTTGAGCTAATCCTCAACTATCCCTGGTTGAATAAAATAGGCCAGAGGAAGGGAACCGGGTGAACTGAAACATCTAAGTAGCCCGAGGAAAAGAGAATATTCTGCTAGTAGTGGCGAGCGAACGCGGAAAAGCCCAAACTGCTGGACTTGTCCAGCGGGGTTGTAGGACCTGGCAAAAGTCATAAGATTGTTAGCGGAATTGTACTGGAAAGATAGACCGTAGAGGGTGACAGTCCCGTACGCGAAAACGAACTTATGAGGGCCGGGGATCCTGAGTACCACGGGGCACGCTAATCCTGTGGGAAACCGGGAGGCCCACCTCCCAAGGCTAAATACTCTTGATGACCGATAGTGAACAAGTACCGTGAGGGAAAGGTGAAAAGAACCGCGGTGAGCGGAGTGAAATAGAATCTGAAACCGTGTACCTACAATCAGTCGGAGCCCTATGTCTGTTTGAAAGCAGAAAGGGGTGACGGCGTGCCTTTTGGAGAATGAGCCGACGAGTTACTTTCTGTGGCAAGGTTAAGCTAGAAACAGGCGGAGCCGTAGCGAAAGCGAGTCTGAATAGGGCGGATAGTCGCAGGGAGTAGACACGAAACCGGGTGAGCTAACCATGGTCAGGTTGAAGCGAGAGTAATGTCTCGTGGAGGACCGAACGGGTATACGTTGTAAAGTGTTCCGATGAACTGTGGTTAGGGGTGAAATGCCAAACGAACTCGGAGATAGCTTGTTCTCCCCGAAATAGCTTTAGGGCTAGCCTCGTGCGTTCAATCTCGGAGGTAGAGCACTGGATTGGCTAGGGGGTCTATGACTTACCAAACCAAACCAAACTCCGAATGCCGAGATTTTAGAGCACGGGAGTCGGACGGCGAATGATGAGATCCGTCGTCGAGAGGGAAAGAGCCCAGATCGTCAGCTAAGGTCCCCAAGTGATGACTAAGTGGGAAAGGATGTGAGACTACTGAGACATCCAGGAGGTTGGCTTAGAAGCAGCCACCCTTTAAAGAGTGCGTAATAGCTCACTGGCCTAGTGGTCTTGCGCCGAAAATATAACGGGGCTAAAGTCATCCACCGAAGCTACGAATTCCGCTTAGGCGGAGTGGTAGGGGAGCGTTCTGTAGGAGAAAAGAAAACAGTGCTGACCGAGAGGACAGCTTGCGGCCTACAGAAGTGCGAATGTCGGCATGAGTAGCGAAAAACATGTGAGAACCATGTTCGCCGTATGTCTAAGGTTTCCGACGGAAGGTTAATCCGCGTCGGGTTAGTCGGGCCTAAGCCGAGGCTGAGAAGCGTAGGCGATGGACAACAGGTTAATATTCCTGTACCGCCGCATGGAGCGATGGGGGGACGCAGGAGGGTAAACCAGCCGGGTGATGGACGTCCCGGTGCTGAACCGGTAGGGTGTTGAGCCGAACAGGTAAATCCGTTCGGGGAGCTTGAGCGGTTGTAAGCGGGCCGTAAGGCCAGAAGTGGTTAAGCCCCCACTGACAAGAAAAGCCTCTAAGCGATGAAGTGTGGCGACCGTACCGCAAACCGACACAGGTAGACGGGTAGAAAATACCGAGGCGATCGGGGAAACTCTCGTTAAGGAACTAGGCAAAATAGATCCGTAACTTCGGGAGAAGGATCGCCCTGGCCGGTGAAGTTTATACAAATGGAGCTGGTTGGGGTCGCAGAGAAATGGCTCTATCGACTGTTTAACAAAAACACAGGTCTGTGCCAACGCGTAAGCGGACGTATACGGGCTGACGCCTGCCCAGTGCCGGAAGGTTAAGAGGAGGGGTGCAAGCTCCGAATTGAAGCCCCGGTGAACGGCGGCCGTAACTATAACGGTCCTAAGGTAGCGAAATTCCTTGTCGGGTAAGTTCCGACCCGCACGAAAGGCGTAACGAGTGGAGCACTGTCTCAACGAGAGACCCGGTGAAATTGAACTATGCGTGAAGATGCGCATTACCCGCAGCAGGACAAAAAGACCCCGTGGAGCTTTACTGTAGCTTGATATTGAGTTAGGGCTTGACTTGTGTAGGATAGCTGGGAGGCTTGGAAGCTGGTCCGCCAGGATCGGTGGAGCCGCCGTTGAAATACCAGCCTGGTTAAGTCTTGGCCCTAACGGTTAGCCGTGAACCGGCAACCAGACAGTGTCAGGTAGGCAGTTTGACTGGGGCGGTCGCCTCCTAAAGAGTACCGGAGGCGCCCAAAGGTTCCCTCAGGCTGAATGGAAACCAGCCGCAGAGTGCAAAGGCATAAGGGAGCTTGACTGCGAGACCAACAAGTCGAGCAGAGACGAAAGTCGGGCTTAGTGATCCCACGGTTCCGAGTGGAAGGGCCGTGGCTTACCGGATAAAAGCTACCCCGGGGATAACAGGCTGGTCTCGCCCAAGAGTTCACATCGACGGCGAGGCTCGGCACCTCGATGTCGGCTCGTCGCATCCTGGGGCTGGAGTAGGTCCCAAGGGTCGGGCTGTTCGCCCGTTAAAGCGGTACGCGAGCTGGGTTCAGACCGTCGTGAGACAGGTCGGTCTCTATCCGCTGTGGGCGTAGGTAAATTGCGAGGGGCTGCCCCTAGTACGAGAGGACCGGGGTGGACCGACCGCTGGTGTGCCAGTTGTTCCGCCAGGAGCAGTGCTGGGTAGCTACGTCGGGAAGAGATAACCGCTGAAAGCATCTAAGTGGGAAACTTGCCTCAAGATGAATTTACCATCCGGTTAATCCGGGAGAGGCCGCTGGTAGACGACCAGTTGATAGGTGGCGTGTGGAAGGGCAGTAATGTCTGGAGCTAAGCCATACTAATGGCCGAAGGCTTAATCTTTATCTCAGTGTTTGTTTTGGTTCACGAATGAACTCGTTCTGTTCGGTCTTTAGGGTGCTACACTTAAAGGCGGAAGGATGAAGGATGAAGGATGAAAATTCTTTTTCTTTTCATCCTTCATCCTTCACAATTCATCCTTTTGAAAAAGAAGTCTTTTTGGTGATTTTAGCGGCGGGGGTACACCCGGTCCCATCCCGAACCCGGTAGTTAAGCCCGCCAGCGCCGATGGTACTTGAGGGGCGACCCTCTGGGAGAGTAGGTCATCGCCAAAAAGACTTTTTTATTTGACCTTGCTATGTTTTCCGCCCTGTGTTACAATAACTATTGTAATTAACCTGCTAAAATCCACCATTCTTAAAATCAGCACCTGATTAAAATTGAAATCCTGGGTTGTTTTATAACGGAGTTATGTTAGATCCTGCGAGTTTGACACCTGTTATTGCCCTTTTTGTTTTATTGATTATTCATGCCTTCTTCGCGGCTGCTAAGGAAGCGATTGTTTCGACACGAAAATCGAGACGTTTACAACTTATTGAAGAAGGTGACCCGGCTGCCGAGTTGGTTAATCTCCTGGCCGAAGATGCCACCCGTTTGTTAACCACCGAGCAGTTGATCCTCAAATTCATTGGTTTCTTCTTTATCGGCTTTGCCGCTTTTGTTTACACCTTACCCCTGGCTGAAAATTTAGGTATTCATAGTTTTAATTCAATGATCATTGTGACGGTCGCCGCGGTGATCCTTATCCTCATTTTTGGCGAACTCATTCCCCGTGAAATTGCTCGCACTTACCCGGAGTCAATAGCGTTGTGGGCAATTTACCCTTTTAATCTTTTGTCATACGTGGCTGCACCCCTGGCCCGGCTGATTACCAAAATTGGCCGGGGTTTGACTGGCCGGTGGGATGAAACGGGTGACTATGGTCTGGGTACCATGACCGAAGAGGATTTGCGGACTTATGTGGATGCCGGGGAGGAGGGCGGCTTGCTTAAAGAAGATGAAAAGGAGATGATTTATTCTATTTTTGACTTAAGCAATACCTCGGCCCGCGAGATTATGGTGCCGCGGATTGATGTGGCGGCAGTTGAGGCGGATATGCCGGTGAGTGAGGCGCTTGACCTTATTCTGGAGGCGGGTCATTCACGGGTTCCGGTTTATGATGATAATATTGATAACATTATTGGAATTCTGTATGCCAAAGATTTGTTAGTCCACTGGCGAAACGGCGGCGAACCGCGCCCGGTGCGAGGTTTGGAGCGCGAAGTTTATTATGTGCCCGAAACCAAGCCGGTAAGCGACCTGCTGCGTGAGCTACAATCTAAAAAAGTACATATTGCGATTGTTGTTGACGAATATGGCGGCACCGCCGGTCTGGTCACGATTGAGGATATTTTGGAAGAGATTGTCGGTGAGATTCAGGATGAGTATGATCCCGAAGAGTTTTATATGGACCGAATTTCCGACGATGAGTATATCTTTAGTGCCCGGATGGATTTGGATGATATCAACGACCTCATGGGGGTAGAGTTACCGACAGATGAGAGCGATACTTTGGGCGGGTTAGTTTATTCCATCCTGGGCCGAGTGCCCGCTGTGGGTGACTCTGTGGATGTGGCCGACTTACATTTAACCGTACTGGTCGTCGAAGGCCGCCGAATTGTAAAGGTGAAAGCACAACGGATTGAACAGGAAGAGGAAAACGGTAAACAGAGCAGCAAAGAGAAGAGTGAGGCGGTAGCGCCGAAAAAATCATCCCCGTTTGTAAACAATCCTCGCAATGTCACTTCGCCGTAAACAAATTACCCATTTCCCAAATTTTCTAATCACTTCCTTGCTATTTAAATGAAAATCATGAACAACTTACAAAAAGCGCCTCAATGGGACGACCTGCTCAAATTGGCGATTGAAGCCAGGGAAAATTCGTACTCGCCTTACTCGCATTACAAAGTTGGGGCAGCCCTCTTGACCATGAGCGGTAAAATTTTTACCGGCTGCAATATTGAAAATGCTGCTTACACCCCCTCAAATTGTGCCGAGCGCACCGCTATTTTCAAAGCTGTTTCCGAAGGGGAACGAAATTTTGCCGCCATTGCCGTTGCTACCAGCAATGGCGTAGCCCCGTGCGGCGTTTGTCGCCAGGTGATCCGCGAGTTTGCTCCAAATTTGACCCTCATTTTGGGAGATATTGAGGGCAATTATCGAGTAGTCAGCCTGACCGATTTGCTGCCTGACAGCTTCGGGCCGGAAAACCTGGCCTGAACAGTTGACGGTTACTTTATCCTCGTCCGCTATCCAATCCAAATGACGCCAGACTTCGCAGCCTACAGGTTTTGGGGCCGCTTTGACTGGGGATTGTTATAACCTTGCTCTTCCCCTTTCCCAAGAGTATAATTCCCCGCTATGAGTAACGAGCGTTTGTATCGAACCGATACGATTATTCTGCGCCGGGCCGATTTTGGCGAGGCTGACCGGCTGCTGACCGTTTTTACGCCGGAGCGAGGCAAGCTGCGCCTGCTGGCCAAAGGCGTCCGCAAAACGACCAGCCGCAAGGCCGGGCATGTCGAGCTGTTTATGCTGACCGATATGCTGGTGGCGCAGGGCCGCACCTGGGATATTATTTCCCAGGCCGAAATTGTCGAACCTTACCGGGATTTGCGCGAAGACCTGGATAAAACCAGCCAGGCTTATTACCTGGCCGAATTGATTGACCGCTTCACCGAAGAGCACGACCCCAATGCGCCCCTGTTTCAACTGCTGACGCTGACCCTGGCTCACCTGAGCCATTCGGACGACCCTTTCCTGGCCCTGCGCTACTTTGAGCTGCATTTGCTCAGTCTGACCGGTTTTCAGCCACAGCTCCATTTTTGCGTGACCTGCGGTGAGGCATTGGAGCCGGTTACCAATTTTTTCCATTTTGTAGATGGCGGCGCGCTGTGTCCCCGGCACGGCGAAGCTCGCCCCAACGCCGAGCCGCTGCCGCTGCCGGTGCTCAAAGTGCTGCGTTACATGCAAACTGAGCCGTGGGAAAAGGCAGCCAGGCTGCAAATCAGCCCGGCCACCCGGCAGCAGGTCGAAACGCTGCTGTTCAGTTATATCACTTTTCTGCTGGAACGCCGTTTGAAGAGTGTTGAATTTTTGCGGCAGTTGAAGCGAGAGGGCGTGAAACGCGATGGGTAGCGTGTCACGTTTCAAGTTCCACGTGTCAAGTTAGGAGGGCTGGATGGTTGCCAATCCGCAGAAATATTATAGCCCCGAAGAATATTTGGCCCTGGAAGAAACGGCGGAGTATCGCAGCGAATATTATCGCGGCGAAATTTTTGCCATGGCGGGCGGGTCGGTCAACCATAACCGGATTGCCAGGAATTTGATTGTTGCCCTGGAGACAGCTCTGGCAGGAAAATCCTGTGAAGCTTTTATCACCGATATGCGCCTCTATATCAAGAAAAGTAGTTTATACACCTATCCCGATGTGATGGTAGTCTGCGGTCGGATTGCGTATATTAAAGGTCGGACTGATACGCTGACCAACCCGGTGGTGATTATCGAGGTTCTGTCGGATTCGACCCAGGCTTACGACCGGGGGGCAAAGTTTGAGCTTTACCGGGCCATTGAGAGCCTGCAAGATTATGTGCTGGTAGACCAGGCCCGCGTTCACGTAGAGTATTTTCATAAGCTGGAGGATGGCCGCTGGCTGCTGACTGAGTTTAATGACTCGGAAGCGGTGCTGCGGCTGGAGGCGGTGAATGTGGAGATACCGTTGAGCCGGGTCTACCAACGAGTAGAGTGGGAGGCTGAGTGATGAGCGAGAATTTATTGCAAGCTATTCGTCTTTTGGAACAGCGAGCGCAATACCTGGAAAAAGAGGCGGCCTTATTGCGCCAGGAGTTAGCCCAGGTGGTTGATGAGTTAGCTGCCGCTTCGCCGGTGGTGGCTCGCTATGTGATTGAGGGCGAAACGTATGAGATCACGCAAGCCGAGGTGGAGGTGGTTCGGGCGCGTTTAGTGAAGCCTCATTCCGAAGAAGCCTTACACGAGTTGGTTTTGGTAAAAAAATGGCAGAACAACTAAAAAAGCTCTCGCCTGAAGAACAAAACCGGCGTTTTTTCAAAACCGTTGAGGCTATTCGAACATCCGCCTTAGCTGATGGCACGGCAATTGAGATTGAAGCCGAGGCCATAGGTGATGATTAAAACCGCCTCTCTTCGTGCTGTCTTCGATACCAATGTTATCATTGCTGCCTTGAAAAGTAAAAACCCTCATAGTCCTAATGCGGAACTGTTAACCCGGTGGCGCGAGAGAGAGTTTAGCCTTCTTTATGCCGATGATCTTTTGTTAGAATATCGGGAGAAATTTATTACCCGGAACATAGAGTTTGCTCTACAAATTTCTTTTCTGGCCAATCTGGATGCACTGGGTGAACGCATTGAACTCTCACCCCACCAAATTCAACCCCGCGTTCCTGCCGACCCTGACGATGATGTGGTGATAGCCTGCGCTCTTGCCGGGCAAGCCACCCATTTGGTAACATACGATCCGCATTTGCTCAATTTAGGGGAGCGGTATGAGGGAATTGCTCTTGTGGATGGGCTGCGGTTTTTGTATGCGGTGCGAGGGGATACTCTTTTTAAGGAGTAAACGATGCCGGTTAAATATTTTGTCGGCCAGGATTCACGGGGGCAAGCGCAGGTTCCTGAGTACAGCCATGAAACAGTGGCCGTTATTGAGATTATCAAGCGGGTTTATGAAAAGTTTAACCACGAAACACATCTGTATACCTTGATTGCTAATCTGAACAAGCAGAACGCCTATGCCGATTTGGTGATTATCACTGAGCGAGGATTAGGTGTAATTGAACTTAAAGGCTACACCGGCTTAATTTCTCAAAAAGGGCCGGTCTGGTACGCAGGGGCAAAGGTAATTGAAGCTGGTTCAAAAAGTACACCAGCCCGAAACCCTCACGAACAAGTTCAAGCATACACCGGTACTATCCGGGATAAGTTGATGGATTACCCGCTTCGATCTGACCCGTGGTTGCCCGGACGAAAGGCTGATTGGGAAGCATTCAAGTATAATACTGCGGTATGCTTTACCGCCCCCAAAGCTAATTTTGAAATCTTCCGGCAGCAGTACCCCGCAGGCAAAGCACGAAAGACGTGGGAGAATTTTAGAATATTGAAACCGGCTGAAATCCCGGATTGGGTAGCCGGGTTGCGCTTTGAGGCTAAACAAGATCGGCCTCCTTATTCCCCTTATTACCTTAGCCCCAAGCAGATTTGGCGGATTGTAACCGAATTATTAGGCGCAAGCGAGTGGACAGAGATTGTCGAGTTAATGCCAACTGGCCAACCATATGCCTACCTGTTTGTCAAGTCGGATAACTCAGTTTTTGGCCTGACCGCCGATGAAGTGATTATTGGCCGTGACCCGGCGGTTTGCCAGGTAACTTTGCCCAAGCCTCCCTTTGAGCGGGTCAGCCGGAAACACGCCAAACTTAATCGCCACCTGGACGGCGTTTATCTTGAAGACCTGGGCAGCACTAATCACACCTATCTTGATGGAAAACTCATTGAAAAGCCAATTCGTCTGCACCCCGGCCAAACAATTACATTGGGTGGTTCAGTTCCAAGTGATAAAGTTTGTTCCCTTGAATTTTCCTTTGAGCCGACGGTTCCCTCGGTGACAGCGTTGAATACGCAGTTCTGAATAGAGCAGGCATGTCAGTCTTCAACGGGTTAATAGTAAACTATGAGCCAGAATTTAGACCCAGATCAAACCCCATCCCCCTCCTCTCCTGGTGGGCCAGAAATAGGCGAGGAGATGACTCTCAAAACCTACGCCCGCGGTGACAAAATCGGCGGACGTTACGAGGTCTATCAAGTGATTATGCATGGCGGCATGGGCGACATCTATTTTTGCCTTGACCTAGAAGAGGATTTACCTTTAGCACTTAAAACCTTTAAGCCTCGTCTCATTGCCAAAAATCCCCGGATTCGAGAATTGTTTTACCAGGAAGTCGGTACCTGGGTGGGCCTGGAAAAGCATCCTAATATCGTGCGCTGCTATTACCTGGACACGCTTGATAACCTGCCCTTTATGTTCCTGGAATGGATTGCCGACCCTGACCGGGAACGCACCGACCTGGCCTATTGGCTCCACAAACGCGGCCCGCTTGACCTACGCCTGGCTCTCGACTTTGCTATTGACAGTCTGTCGGGGCTTGAGTCACGCTGCCCAAAAACAGCCCGGCTTAGTGCATCGAGATTTGAAACCTGCCAACATTTTGATTACTCAGGACAGAATGGCCAAAATCACCGACTTTGGTCTGGCGACGGTGGCGCAGCAGGCCAACCTTGAGTTGACCGACCTGCCCTTTTCCCCCGGCGAGAGTCAAAGCCTGCTGCATCTGGGCAGCTTTGTCGGTACCCCGGCTTATGCCGCCCCGGAGCATTGGGATACGCCGGAAAAGGTAGATGGCCGTGCCGATATTTACGCTGTTGGTTGTATATTGTATGAGATACTGACCGGCAAAAGGCCGTTTGAAGTAGATTTTAAGCCGGGCAACCCTAGTGAAAAATCGGCCTGGCTTGAAAACTGGCGATTGGCTCATGAGCAGAAATCGCTATCTTTGCCGGGGGATTGGCCGGCCAGCTTGAGGGAGATTGTGCAAACTTGTTTGCAGAAAGAGTCGGGGCGGCGATTTGCGGATGTAGAGGAGTTGCTTGAAGATATATCGCGGGTTTATGAGGAGCAGTTTGGTGAAGTACCAAAAACAATTGAGATAGTTCAGACCTTATATCTGCGGATGATTATAACGCTTGGGGTGTTACTTATGATCGAATTGAGGAGTATGAGAGAGCTTTGAGCAATTATGGTAAAGCTATTCAGCTTGCCCCTCATTTTGCTATAGCTTATCTGAATCGTGGTGGAACTTACACCAAGTTAAAAAGATACGAAGAGGCTTTGGTAGATTATACTCAAGCAATCCGTTTTAACCCTAATCTTGCCCATATCTATATGAATCGTGGCATCACTTATGAGTTATTGCAACGGCATGAGGAGGCACTAGCTGACTATACCTATGCTATTCGCCTTGACCCTAATTCAGCTCAAATCTACTACAATCGCGGTCTTACCTATCAAGTTCTAAAGAGGGACGAGGATGCTATAGTAGACTATACTCAAACCATTCGTCTTGACCCTAATTTTGCTCAAGCCTACACTAATCTTGGTGTTGTTTATGCCAATTTGGAACGATATGAAGATGCTTTAGCTAATTACGCCCAAGCTATTCACCTTGATCCTAATCTTGTTGAAGCCTACATTAATCGTGCCATCACTTATGATCTGCTGCAACATTATGAGGAATCGCTAACCAACTATTCCCAAGCTATTCGCCTTGATCCCAGTAATGCCTACCTCTACTTTAGTCGTGGCAACTCCCACAAAGAATTGCAACAGTATGAGGAAGCTATACCAGACTATACCCAAGCCATTTACCTTGACTCCAGTAATACCCAGGTTTATTGCAATCGTGGCAATACCTATCGCACATTGGGGCTGCATCAAGAGGCTATAGCTGATTATACCCAAGCTATTCGGCTTGACCCTGGTCAGGCTCAAGTCTTTAATAATCGTGGTTTAAGTTACTATGACCTACAACAATCTGAGCAGGCTTTGACGGACTTCACTCAAGCTATTCATTTAGACCCAAATCTTGTCCAAGCTTACACTAATCGCGGACTTCTTTATGCCAATCAACGACAGTATGAAGATGCATTTGCTGATTTCTCACATTCTATTCAACTTGACCCCAATGTTTTCCAAACCTACGGCAATCGTGCTATTGCTTACCAAACCTTACAAAGATATGAAGATGCCATAGCAGATTACACCCAATTCATTCACCTTAATCCAAATGATCCTCAAGCCTATAACAATCGTGGTATCGCTTTTACTAGTTTACAGCGGTATGGAGAAGCCTTCGCTGATTTTACTAAAGCTATTGAACTTGACCCCAATCTTGACCAAGCTGACTCAAACAGGCGAAGCCTTGAGCAATTAGCCTTTGAAGCACTTAAGGGGGCTGATTCAATTGACCAAATGAAGCAAGCGGTGTTACAGTTTCCATTTATAACGGATGGTGAGTTTATAGGTGTGCTTCAGATGGTGATAGCTATAACTCAGAAAATGTCACCAATGATAAGCTTTCCCTTGAAGAACGATTGACATGGCTCTATAGAATTGCTAATGGGGAGTAAAAACACAAAAAGGAACCATCCCATGCTCACCACCCTCGATAAAGTAAAACGTCTGGAACAATACTTGGCCGCCGATAATTCAACCGTTGATCCGGTGCTGGATACAACAATTGATAAACTTCTGGCGCGGGAACAGGCGCGTATTGTGGAATTGAAAACCCGTTTACAGGAGCGGTGTGCCTTCTTTGAACAAAAATATGCCTCAGTTTAGAAGATTTTTATGAGCAGTATCAAAGCCGGGCAAATGGGTGAC
>JAAUSP010000821.1 GCA_012032575.1 Anaerolineales bacterium
TCAAGCACTATTAACATAACATTAGGCTGGTCGGGCGAAAAAAGCCGGTAGCTTAGACAGAGTGCGCCTCTCTGCAAGGGTATCCCCAGCCATAGGTTCCGGCGGCCAAATCCGGCCATCGTGGCCCCCGCTGCCTACCAAAAATTGACGGCGGCTGGTTAGAATACTCTCAGTCTGAGCAGGTTTGGCCTCAGATGGCGGAGAGGATTTAACCAGCAGTCCTGGCAGGCCGGTGGTATAGCACATTAGGGTTTGTAGGAGCTGGCGACGGCCCGATAGAATCCGCCCCGTCTGCACCGACAAGCCGGCGGCCAACACCAGCGCAGCCAGACGATGCAGGCCGGGAATCATAAACAGGAGGGCTAAATAACCGGGCAGGGAAAAAACAATTATGACCAGGTTCAGCGAAATCCGCCCTGGCCAGCGCCCTGCTACCAGGGCCAAAATCAGCGCCGGAACAGCCAGATAAAGAATACTAATCAGGGGGGCCATCCAGATGATATGGTGACTGGTGACTACCAACCGGCCCAGGAGCGAGGTTTGCACGGTCCATACCACCACTTCGGCCAGACCCATGATCAGGCCAAACCACAGGGCCAGGAGAAGAATTTCGGCAGGTTTTATCGAGGTAACAGGTAGAGTTGGCTCGTTTTTGACAGTTTCGTTGCTCATAAACTATGTTTCAGCAAGATTAAATATAGCCCAGGCCGCTCAAGCGCTCACGGATAATCTCTTCTTCATCCATTGACATCACCCCCAGTGTTTGCCCGGCCACCAAAGAGCGGCCCTGCATCGTATGAGGAATGTCATACCCCCCCAATTCTAACAGGGTAGGCGCAATATCCAATAGATGCGCACCCTCAATCTCGCCTTGTAGCGGGTTATTCGGGGCGGCCAGGATGAAGGCCCCAAACTGGGCATGGTTGCAGCCATCTGGACCGGTATCATTTTCTTGAGTGTGCAAACTCGGATAACCCACCCCCCCAATTGAACGCCAATACAAACCGCCAAAATGAGCAATCAAATCAGGGGCGACATTGCGCACATTTTTGTAAATCTCTTGGGGTTTAAACACCAGAGTGCCCATCGGCTGACCTTTATCATCCAGCGTGGCCTCAAACAAAGCCTTGACTTCATCCCGAAAAGCCTCGTACTCAGCCGGGTCAATCACACCTTGAGGTTCACGCCCTTTGACATTAAAGAAAACACGGGCATAGTAACCACCCTCACTCCAAACCCGGGTCTTGGCCCAATTGACATTAAGATTGGCAAAGGGGGTTATTTCTTTGGGATACTCGTTCAATACCAGCAACCCTTCGCGGATTAGCCACTCATTAACACAAAAGCCGCCGTCGAGCCGCTGCGCGCCATGGTCAGAAACAACCAGAACCGCAGTATCATCATCCAAAAGTTCAAAAATCTGGCCCAATTCTTCATCCAGGTAGAGATAATAATCCCGGATGACTTCCTGATAAGGATTGCCCGGCTCAAACTGGACATGCTGCGGGTCGTGGTACTGCCAGAAACCATGATGAATCCGGTCAAGGCCAATTTCCACAAACTGGAAATAATCCCAGGGGTGGTTTTGCATAAGATGACGCACCACGGCGAAATGTTTGCGGCTCATCTCGAATATTTCATCTTTGAGCCAATCTTTATTGTCGGTCCGAAAGCCTTTAACATCAACCGGATATTCACCCACCAGATCGGTAATTTCCTGCTGGATGGCAGCCGGATGGGTATAAACATTTTTAGTGGTATCGGGGGTCATAAAACAGCCGACACTAATGCCGTTGAGTTTGCGCGGTGGATAAGCCGGCGGCACTCCGATAACAATCGCTCGTCCCCCTTCCCGAACTACCTGATCCCAAATGGTAAATTCCTGGATAGATTTGGAATTGGCAATTGTCAAGCCTTCATACGAATAATCGGTACGGTTGCGAAAACCGTATACCCCCAGCGAGCCGGGGTCCTGGCTGGTGGACATGCACATCCAGGCTGGAACCGTTATCGGAGGGATAACACTTTCCAGGCGTCCATAACAACCAAATTCCATCAGGCGGCGAAAGTTCACCAGCCTTTCATCACCCAGTAACAGTTCGGGGGCAGCGCAGTCAAGGCCAATAACTAAGATTTTCATACCAATAAAGAACTCCCTTCCATAGCCGACCCTTTCGGGACACCCAGCGCTGCCAGAATAGTCGGGGCCAGGTCAACCAGGCTGGGCGACTCACCCCGGAAGGATTGGTTCATAAACAAAACACCGGGAGCCAGCATTGGGTCAATCATATGATCGCCACCCCATTTTTTTATATTATCTTCAAATAGCCCGGCTGGCGTTCCACCCAATGGTGTTCCCCAGGAAACCCGGTACCCTTCGGCAAAATTGACCAGCAAATCAGGCGCTTCACCCACATAGGGACCGCTGTAAATCTGCTCACGGCTGGATACGCTGCGAACAGCTACCCGACCCCGTTCGGGATCACCCAAGCCGGTCAGCCCTTTAATAATAGCTGTTTTGATACTCTCAGCCTCGTCAGTGCTGACAATACCTTTTTCTTCCCGACCCTTGAGATTCAGATAAATTCCGCCCAAACCCAGCGCGTAAGCCTGAGTTCGGCTCCAATCCACGCCTCGAAAAAAGTCGCCGGTTTCTTCGCCCGGGATAAGGCCATTTTGCAACGCCAGCAGCCCTTGATTATAGAGCCAGGTATTTAAATGAATGCCCCGTTGAAAGCTGTTCATGCCATGATCGCTGAGTACGATAAACAATGTCTGCTCGTCGGCATACTGCATAGCCTTGCCTACAACAGCATCACAGGTGCGATAGTGATCTTCGATTACATGGCTAAATTCCGGGTTAAAATCCCCGCCCCGGTTGGCGGGATGCTCCGGCTCGCGGAAACGCCAGAACATGTGCTGCATCCGGTCGGTGCCATCAAAGACACAGACACAGAAGCCCTCCGGCACCTTTTCCAGACCGTCAAAGAACATCGTTTCCCGTTCGTGATCAATATCACTGCACTGCTGCAGAAAATGCTGATCTTCGAGAACGTCTTCACTCAAACCCCAGGTATCTTCTGCCAATCCCAGTGTGGCGTATGGCCCCTGGCGTTTCGCAAGATAAATGGGATAGACGTTCGGATAGCCGATCGCCATCGCGGGATGTTCTGGATCGATGTGGATCGGGGTGACATACAAATTGAACTCCGGCTCGGTCGAGAGTAGCA
>JAAUSP010000822.1 GCA_012032575.1 Anaerolineales bacterium
TCGCCGCCTGGTAGCTGTCCACCGTTTTGACTTCATATTCATTTCTCAAAATCGCTTGAAGCGTCGCCCGCCAATCGGGTACGTCATCTACGACTAAAACTCGCTTACGCATCTTTGGTTCCTCTCACGCCGCAAATCTGATGGAGTGACAGATTTTACATAGCTCACGGATAAACACAGAAAACACAGATTTTTCATTCATTAAATTTGTCCCAAAAACCGTGTTCATCCGTGAAAATCCGTGAGCCATTCCCTCTTTACGGCTCGAAGGTAAATTTGGCAGTCAACCGTTTCCAGGAAATATCCCGGCAGGGCGGGTTAGGCAAATTCTATGCGCAGTTGCTTGCCCACCGCACGAGCTAAATGTTCCAACGATTCTAATGTGATCGAGGTATTATCTGGATCAAGTAAGCGGTCCAACTGTGACCGGCTGGTTTGCATTTTCTCAGCCAGGGATGTTTTGGTCAGGTTGGTTTCCTCCATAATATCAGCTAGCTGCAAGGCCAGGAGCCGCTTTAAGGCTTTGGCTGATACTTCTTCAAAGCCTCATTGATCAACGTTTGATGGTAAGTGATTTAAGCTTTGCACCGCATTGACCTTAATCACACGGAGTAAGAGTGATCGTACCTGTAAATGGAGCATTACCTACTATCTGAAGAGCATTACAACATACATTATTGTTTTGCTCATCAGCTTGTACAATGGTATTACCATTCCCGTCCATATAGTAAAAAATATTGTAGGCTGCGCACTTGGCCAATCCAGAAACCCCAGCGATTGATACTTTATACTGTTTGGCGTTTTGAATATAGCTGGAACTATTGTGATCAAAACTAATCCAAATGGATTGACAATAGCCTATTGATACCCCGCAGCCTTGTACCGAAGAAACCTCGAATGTATTACTGGTGAGGGCCTGGTTATTACAATGATCCCAATGACCACCCACACATTCGGTACAGTTTACTGTGCCTTCGGTATAGGCGTCAGCTTCGGTATTTACCTCAGCCAGCGCATTCAAGACAGAATTACTCAACAGCAGCTTGAGCACCGACTTGAAGGTATCGGCCTCAGCGGCAAACTCGGTGTTGGCGACAGCGGCATCCACGTAGGTCTCAATCCGCGCTTCCAGAGCGGCGCGAGCGGTAGTAATCGGATCAGCCGCATTAGCTGCGTTATAGAGTTCGCAGACGATGTCGGTTTTGTCAGCCTGCAATGAGGCGGCGACCGTGCTAAAAACATTGAAGAAATTGAACCCGCGCCAGGCCAGGGTAGACAATAAGGAGACGACCGCCGACAAAATACCGGCCAATCCAACGACATTAGCAAAAATGCCGACCATGAGCGTACTTAACAAGCCTTCAATCAGGCTGGTGATTAAGGTGGGGATGCTCATATAGGCAAATGAGGTTAAAGTTCCCAGGTTAGCCGCCGTTCCTTTGAAGCTATCAAAGATGTAGTTAGCGGCTTTGCATTTGTATTCGTCGGTCAGGGTAGCTGGTGTTGCCGAGGTAATATCTTGGCAGGGGCAAGGGGTAGATAGATTATCAACGAAGGTCTCAAATTCAGGAAAGTTATTATTTATGAAAAAAAGTAAATTGACAAAGGATTCTGGAAAGATAGCATTAAGGTAAAGTAAATCAGGAATATTTCTTCCGGCAAGAGAGAAAATCGTAAATAATGATCCTTTAGCAACCAATCCATTGGATGAATTGGCTAGAGCGCACACAAGCTCATCCCTTCTTGTGTCCATTACTTCTACAATTTCCGTCAAATCTGGAACAAACGCCAAGCTTGCAAGGGCTCCAACAACACCTCCTGCCGCCCCAGCGATAATAGCGCCTGGGCCGGTAGGACTAGCAGCTAATGCGCTGATAGCTGCACCGGCGGCTCCACCTGCCGCTGCACTTCCTACGCTCATCAACGCTTCAAACTGAAGCAAATCCAGGGTATAGGTTAGTGGCCGTAAGTAATAATCAACTAAGAAAATAGCTACCTTGCATCTTCGCAATTGAACATCGCCTGTTGGTAACGATGTGCCAGGAGGTGGTGGATCACCTGGTCCGATAGGGGGTTGAGGTGGTTGAGTACTTCCACAACCACATAGATTTAGATCACGAATCGCTTTTTCGATATCATTTAAAGCTTGAATTGTTTGGTTTTGTGCTTGTAATAGATCGGTATTATTAGTTGAACCTGGCATGTCCTATTCTCCAAGTTGTGTGGATATAGCTGCAAGAGCCATCAAAAATACGGCTATAACTGCAAATCCACTTGATATAAGGATAACCAAAATATTATCGCGTAATGTTATCTTCGTACCACGATAATGCCAATATAAGTTAACTGCCAACCCACATATTAAGAAAAGACTTAGAATACACGCGCTAGTTATTCGGTCCATTTTTCATTCCTTATAAATAGTGAATTATTATTTTGGTGTATCTTTCCCATCCTTCCAACCTTCCCCATCTTACCCCACTTTCACCCCGAAGACAACGCCGGACTGCCCGGCAGCGTAATCGTGAAAGTCGTCCCCTCATTGGGCCGGCTTTCCACCGAAATCTGGCCGTGCTGCTGTTCCAGGAATGTTTTCACCCACCACAGCCCAAACCCCAGCCCTTGAGGATACGTAGTAAAAAACAGGTCAAACACCTGGTCCAAATTTTCAGCCGCAATGCCCGGCCCGCTGTCTGTGACCTGGATAGCGATGCGGCTGCCTGTTTTGAACGAGGCAATCCGCAGCACGCCGCCAGCGGTCTCCATGACCCGCAGAGCGTTGCTAATCAGTTCGATCATAGCATCCACCAGCAAATCGCTGATATCCACCGGCGGCAGCTTGGGGTCAAGATGGCAAACCAGCTTGATATTTTTGGGTATCTCCACCAGCGAAATGGCCCGGTTAACCAACTCATTGACATTGTGCGCTTTGGTCGGGTGCTGGCGAAAACGGCGTAATAAAGCGACCGCCAAATCAACCGTGTAGCGGGTGTTGCGCTCGATCCGGTCCAGATTTTCATCAATTTCCTGCTTCAGGTCCGGCTCCAGCTTGACCGGCTGGAGCAGTTCGCGCAAATGCTGCACCGCAATTGGCACCAGGGTTGGTGGTGTTGTTGATCCGGTGGGCCAGGCTGCCGGCGGCCTTGCCCAGCACGGCCCAGCGTTCGGCGGCGATGCGCTGCTCCTGGGCCAACTGCAAGCTTCGTTAGTTTTTTGCATGGGTAGTG
>JAAUSP010000062.1 GCA_012032575.1 Anaerolineales bacterium
CTTTTCGCAACGAGGATAGTTGTTTGTTAATGTTCTACGCGGTTATCCGCAGCCTAAAATTTAGAAAACTTGCTATGAAATCCAAGTAATCCGGCTCACACTTTTACACACAATTTGACATACGACCATAAAACATTGCACATAGGAAATAGTAGTTAATAGAAGATGTAGAGCATTATTGATCCTCCTTCTATTTTTCATCTTTATCATTACTAACAATTACAATGAGCCGCAAGAAAAAGCCAAAACCTCACCAACTTAAAACAAACTATCCAAAATCAACGCCTGTTTCTGACTCTAAACCCAAGGGCATCAGCTTGACTCTTGATGGGCGAAATCCACCGTCGGCGTGGCCTTCAGTCTCACTCTGCATGATTGTCAAAAATGAAGAGAAAAACTTGGCTGCCTGTTTGAAGTCGGTGGGTAATTTTGTCAGTGAGATAATTGTAGTGGATACCGGCTCAATTGACCGATCCGTAGAGATTGCCCAATCACTTGGAGCAAAAGTCAAACATTTTACCTGGATTAACGATTTTGCTGCTGCTCGTAATGAGTCAATCAGAGAAGCAAACGGTGACTGGATTTTCTGGTTGGACGCCGATGACCGGATTTCTCCGGACAACCTCGACCGTTTGAAGCAGGCTCTGGTTTCGGGTCAGGCCGATGTTTACAGTTGTCAAATCGTCAGCCAGGGAGCCGAAGCCCGTTCGGCTACCGACCACTTGCGACTGTTTCGCAACCATCGTGGACTGCGTTTTGATTATGCTTTGCATGAAACCATTATCCATTCGGCTGAACGGCAGGGAGTGACGGTTGCCTGGACCAACATTACTATTGACCACATGGGCTATCAAATTGGTAGTGCCGATCTACAAAGTAAAGCGCGACGGAATCTGACTATTATCCAACAACAATTAGCCCAGGAATCTGATAATTTGCATTGGCACTATCACTTAGGTGTTTGCCAGACTGTGCTTGAGAATTATGCCGCAGCCGCTGAGGCTTATGAACGGGTTATCACTGCACCTCCCAGTACATTGAACTGGGATTTTGATGTCTACCAGGCTTATGTTTCTTTGCTCAACGCGTATGTCCAACTCAATCGTCTCGAAGCAGCTCAACAACTACTCCAACGGGCCTTACAGGTGTTTCCTCGCCGGCGGCATCTAGCAATCCTCGCCGGGATCTTCTATTTAATGCAGGATGAGCCAGAAGCGGCAGTGAAGATATTGGAACAGGCCAAAATCTTCCCAGTGGAATCAGATCGAGTCGGACATGCCTGGTCCCCTGGCAAGCTAGAGGCCGAATTGGGACGAGCTTACCTCTGGCTGGGTAACTTACCCCAGTCAAAGAGTTCGTATCAGGGTATGTTAATGGCCACAGGAGCAACTAATCAAGCGGTTCCTGACAAAATTTTGTACCAAGCCCAGAGTTTGTTTGAGGCTAAGGCATATACTCAAGTTGTTGATTTGTTGGGATCGCAGGTTCAGGGTGATCCTAAGGCACTGCGTTTATTGGCTCAAGTTGAGCAGCAACGGCAGCAGTGGGGTAGTTCTGCTCGTTATTTAGGGCAGGCCATTGCTTTGAGCCGGCCTGACCCAGGTGAATGGAGAAATTTGGCTGAATGCCTTTTAAAGAGCAGTAAATTGACCAGTGCCGAGCGACTATGTCATCTGGCCTTGGTTGAAGATAGCGAAAACGCAGACATATTTAATTTGTTGGGCCTGATAGCTATTCAACACAATGAAGTTGAACTAGCCTTGACATATCTCATTCAGGCTCTTTTAATCAATCCTCAGCATATCTCTGCCAGTAATAACCTGGAACAACTGGCCCGAGGCCTGCAACTCACCCCTTCTGAAACTATCCACCAGTACGGTCTACAGATGCTTCATCAGCAAAAGTATGCCTCTGCCAACAAAGCGCTGGCTCTTTTTATTAGCCTGCACCCAGACAATTCCGAATCTTATAAATTGTTGGCTGTTATCTTACAGCGCCTGGGTCGCGAAGAAGATGCACTATTGGCCTGGCAAATGGCTCAACGCCTTGCATGATGCCACGTAAACATTTCGTAAACCTTTCCCCAATTGCCTAAAGTTTAGTCCCCCAAGACCGATATTTATACCAGACAACTAAATATTACCAACCACATCATTGAGAGGAGCCACTATCGAAAAAGTACTTCACCATCCACTATCAGACGGCAAGCCGGAATTTGAGAACTGTTACCCGGCCCGCCCATACTCAGAGACAGTTCTTTAACGACAATTCACTATTAACTATTCAAAATTTACTATTCACAATGAGTTAGGTAAGGATACCTAATTACTGCCAACACGGAGGTTATATACCATGGCACAAGCAGATTTCACCCGAATTGCATCAAATATTGGCGCTCTGAATTCACTCAATTCACTACAGTCTGTTAACAACAAACTGGCAGTTCATCAGCAACGACTGGCTACCGGCAAACGTATCAACAGCGCCGGTGACGATCCCGCGGGTTTGACCATTGCCAACAAGTTACAGGCTCGCTCCGAAGGTTTGAAGACGGCTTTGAACAACATCGCCGACTCCAAAAACCTGCTCTCGGTGGCCGATGCCGGTCTGAGCAAAATGAATGGCATCCTGGTTAACATGCGCAATTTGTCCCAGTCAGCGATGAACGACACAATGGGCACGGCTGAACGGCAGGCAGTCCTGGATCAGTTAAGCTCCTACGCCACTCAGATTGATGACGTTGTGAAGGAAACCAAATGGAATAACGTCCAACTCCTGAGTTCCGGTAGCAACTTCACCTTCCAAACCGGCGCGGACTCCACTGACACCACCACCTTTACTGCCCTGACCGGTCTGAACTCGGCTGCTGGTGGGTTGGATGTCTCTATCAGCGGCACCACGACTTTGACCTCGGCCAGCACCTCGGCCAACTTTGGCACGTATATGGGCCAGGTTGATAAAGCCATCAACACCGTATCTTCCAAGTATGCCAATGTGGGGTCGTTAATCAACCGCCTGAGCTTTAAGGAAGAACAACTGGCGGTGTCGCAAGTCAACGTCGAAGCATCTTACAACCGCATCATGAACGCCGATATGGCGATGGAACAGCTTGAAGCCACAAAGTTCGGCATCTTGCAGCAAACCGGTATCACCATGCTGGCCCAGGCTAACCAGGCTCCGCAAGGCGTCTTGAGCCTCTTCCGGTAAACGTGATCGTCTAGCACCAATCGTCGAACTCTTGGGGGGGCTGCAAAGTCCCCCCAAGTTATCTCTCTTGAGAAAAAATAACCCTCATCAGAATTGACGGGAAGGAAATTATGTCGAACGTACAAACAGCCGCACAAACTTACCGGGCGAATCAAATCAATGGAGCCAGCCCCCTTGATTTGCTCATTATGACTTATGATGCAGCCCTCGCCGCTGCTGGGCAAAGCGACCTGGCTCGGTTTACCAGAGCGCTGGGCGTGCTGCGAGATGGACTTGATTACAGCTATGACGCCGAGATTGCACTCGGTTTTTCAAACTTTACCAATACTGTGGTGATTTAGCCCGCAAAGGGGAGTTTGATGACGCCGCTTTTTACTTGCGTGAGTTGCGTGATGCCTGGATGCAGGTAAAGCAGCGCTATCAGGCTTCTCAACCCACAACTTATCAACCAGCTACCGCGTCTAGTGGTTCCAGTGCTCCTGTAGGTGGATTAGTTCTGGCTGGTTAAAGGAGGGATGGATATGGCTACTACCGGTGTTTCATTTTATAGCAGCACCTGGGTACAAAGTATGGTGGAGTTGTCGCTAACAACTGAGCGACAACCTCTACAGCGCTTGCAATCGCAGCGAGATAGCCTTCAGACAAGGAAAGGGATCTACGAAGATATTAGCTCCAAAATTGGAGCATTACAAAGCGCTATTACAAGTTTGAAGGGTACCGGCAACGTCTTTGAAAACAAAGCTGTCACTGTAAAAAATAACACCGACGTAACGGCAGCGGCCGTTTCGGTTAGTGGCACAAGTGCAGTAACGGGTAGTTACAGTTTAAATGTCACCAAATTGGCCCAATCTCATCAGATCGGTTCAGCTCAACAGGCGCAGAGTGATGTAGCCCTTAATTTATCCGGGACATTTGTGCTTGGAGGCGCTACCAGCCGCAGTGTGAACGGTAATGTGGGTTCAGGAAATCCGGTTTCGGGATTTGGTACAGGATCTATCCGGGCCAGTGAGACGGAATTAGGCAGCCGAAACTACTCTGTCGAATTTCGCCAGGACGGAACTACCTGGCAATTTCGGGTAGTTGACGATAACGGCAAAGCTGTTCGAATAGATAATGCGGCAGATACTGGCACAGATATGACTGCCAATTGGCAAAACTTCGATCAGGTTAAAAACACTACTTTTGATACCGGACGTGGACTGACCATTTCTTTCACTGATGCCAACCCTACCCAAAAACTTTTTGGTAACACTGGAATTGCCAATGCTGAATATACAGCCCAGGGAGCTAATATCACAGTAGCCGCAACCGACAGCCTGAATGAGATTCGGACCAAAATCAATAGTGCTACCTTTGCTGATGGGAATCAGGTACAGGCAACTGTTGTTGATCGGAAGCTGGTGCTTACAGGCACTCGTACAGGGGCCAATGCGGCTATCAAGCTAATTGACAGCAGTTATAGTGAAGGTGTTAATAATGGTGTACTGGCCGGGTTAGGTATTGGAGTCAACCAAAGCGGTAGCTTGACTAACCTTGCGGCTAACCAATTACGAGCCGTTCAGAACGCAGAATTTACACTTAACAATATCTCTATTAGCCGCAGTCAGAATACAGGCTTGAAGGATTTGGTCCAAGGGCTTTCATTTGACTTGCTGGGCGAGAGCAGCGCGACCATAACTGTCAGCGATGATCAAACCAAGCTTGAAGATAGCGTTAAGAAACTGCTGGAACAGGCAAATGGCTTGATGAGTTACATAAAGGAGAAAACAGAAGCAAAGTCAAGCAGCAAAGATGCCAAAGGAAACCCAACTTACACGCCACCTGCGCTGGGGCAAGATGGAACGATGCGTTCGCTTCGCCAGGATATTGCTTCTGATCTAATGCAAAGTCATACCAGCGTAATTGGTGATGCGCCAAAATACCTGTCCCAAATTGGGATTACAGTAGGTAGTAGTGGCTCGTTTGAGCTGAACTCAACAGTTTTGAAAACGGCCATCGAAAATAATACCGCAGGTGTTAAGAGTCTATTTGATAATGTCTTAGGTCGCCTGGAAACCCGCCTGAAGAGTTACGTGGATGGCTCACAGGCAATTGTGAAATCTAAGCAAACGGGCGTAGGGGATGAAATCAAACTATTGAATGACCGTATTAGTCAATATCAAGCACGACTTAAGATGAGAGAAACTGCCTTAAGTAATCAGTATTCGGCAATTCAGACCCAACTCCTTGATATGACTTATCAGTTTCAGTCAGTTCAGGCAATCGGTGGCACAATTAACCAGCAGTATTGACCAGAGGTTATGAGAAATGGACTCTATTAAATCTATTGATGGAATAATAAAGGATTCGGAGGGGCAAGCTTCGACATTAGCTGAGGTTGCTCGTGAGCGTTATTGGCAAAAACAAGCCCAAGTTTTACCCCCTGTAGAAGCAGCTAAAGACACGGTGGCGGTTAGTGAAAAACATAGGGACCAAACCGAAGAGAGACTGCAAGTACAGAGTAATCATACCTATGTTGAATTTGAGATTAACAAGGATACCCGTGAAGTAATTGTGCGCATTATTGAGGCCGAAAGCGGTAAACTGATTCGGACAATCCCACCTGATGAACTGGCAAAAGAAATCATTAAGGGGAACTTTAAACCAAATCAACTGCGCCGTCGGGCAGTATTAGTATAAATTCCTTTAGTGTTTATAGGGTTTTGGATAATGACTCTTCAACTCCACTCAAAAAATAATCAAACTTGTCTTAATAGTTATACCTATCTTCAGTTTGTTATTAGTGAAGTGACAGGTCAAATTGAAGTAAATTTTATTGATAAGGCCAGTGGTCGAGTTATACGACATATCCCTTCAATCGAATTGGTCGAAATTGTGCGAGATTATTTTTCATCCTATGAGGCTAGTGTCTACAATTCATCGGAAATTTGAAAAAAGGGATCTTGAGATGTGCAGGGTTTTTTGGCCAGTTATTATTCTTATTTTTATTGGTACTTCAGCCTGCCGCGTTGAAATAGGTCTTGGAGCAACAGTTCAAAAATCCTTGCCAGTTACGCCACTAACTTCGTTGAATACTACCCCTAAGATAACACTTTCAGCGACTGATATTGTCCAAGTAGAGATCATTTCTACTCCTAACCTGCCCTCTGAAGCTTCTCCACAGATAGAAAGTAATTTAACCCAATCATCTATTCAATTAACTTTTACTCCAACCTCGCTGTCCAGATTGAATTCAGATAACAAAGCTATATTAGATACACCGACGCCTCAATCTATCCCCCCGGCTCAATCGCCACCTTATCGTATTATTGCTTCAACCATTGATCTTGAAGCGCCTATCGAAGCTGTAGGATGGGATATAGTCAAACAGGGAACAACTGATGCTTCGGTTTGGGTTGTGCCTGAAAGGGCAGCTGGTTGGCACCAGAATAGCTCTCTGCCTGGTCACGGTGGTAATATTGTGCTCTCTGGGCACCATAATGTCGGGTCTGAAGTTTTTCGGAACTTAGTTAATTTAAAAAAGGGAGATGAAATTATCCTCCAGGCTGATGGTCTCGACTACCGTTATAAGGTGACCGATCACTTTATCTTACCTGAACAAGGAGTTTCGGAAGAGCAACGCCAACAAAATGGACAATGGATTATGCCTACTATGGATGAACGTCTTACATTAGTCACATGCTGGCCTTATAACGACAACAGCCATCGGCTAATTGTAATAGCTCAATAAAACTATTGCACTAAAGCAGTGTAAAGTGTAATATTGCAATGTAATGTGTAATGAGTGCTGATTTTGCAATGCACTAATAACTTGAGTTTTGCGATGAAATTGAACCGCCAAAGGCAAAATGGGGTAAAACAGGTCGACCGGTTTTTGTCTGTGAACACGAACCAGTCTGGGCCGGACGCGGTATGATCCGCCAGATTTCAACCTTACCAATTCATCGGGTGGGTTCGTTTGAGGAAACAGGCCGGCCTCGCGAATAGGGAGCTAACTATAATCGAGGGGCAGCCCGTTTTTGATTTAATTGCTGTTGATAAGTCGTGGGTTGACGTTTTACTCAGCCTGCCCGCCTTGCCCGGCCACGATCAGAAGGTGCTGGCGACCCTGCTGGGCAAGCAGCCCGGCGGAATGGGCGGTAATGTCGCCTGCGCCGCCAGCCGGCTGGGTCTGCGGACAGGGCTGGTCAGTTGGGTGGGTGATGACGCCGAGGGTGAATTAGTTTTAGCGGATTTGCGCCGCTTTGGCGTTGACGCGACACACCTTATCGTTGAACCCAATACTAAAACCAATTTTACCACAATTTTGATCGACTCCTCCGGCGAGAAAGCTATTATCGTCGTCCCCACTGCTTTCAATACTCTTGTAGTTGATTCGGCCCTCAGCGCCTATTTTAGTCAAGCCAGCCTGGTCTATACTACGGTTTATGATCTTGACCAGTTGGCCCGTGTAGCCAGGGTAGTTCATGCCGCTGGCGGCCTGATGAGTGCCGATATTGAAGCGGTTGCCGGGCTGCAAGACGAGGGGCTTCGCCAAACCCTGGCATTGCTCGATCTGGCCTTTTTCAATGCCGACACCCTTGACACTGCCGATTACGGGCAAGCGGCCCAGGAACTACGTGCTGCCGGCCCTGAACTGGTGGTCATTACTCTGGGTGCGCAGGGGGCGTTGGCCTGTCATGCTCAAGGGATCATCCCCTGCCCCGCCTTTAAAGTACCGGTCGTTGACACTACCGGGGCCGGCGACTGTTTCACGGCTGCGTTCTTAACTGCCTATCTCCGTAAATTTTCTCTCGATCAAGCCCTGCGCTATGCCCAGGCCGCCGCAGCGCTTTCCATTCAGGGTTATGGCGCTCGTGGCGCTTTGCCTAGCGATGAGCAGGTGCGTGATTTTCTGAAAGTTTCGGTGTAATGCTACTGCGAACCTTTCCTACAACGACAAAATCCGCCGCCCGCAGTCGTAGAGGGTGATGGGGCCGTCCTGAGAAACGGTAATGGCCAGGCATTGGGCTTCGGCGCTCATTTTGGCGGCGCTGCTGTGGCGTGCGCCTTTGCCCAGGCCGATATCGGCCTGGGTGTTGGCATCGGGGCGAAGCAGCACCATGCAGCCGCGAAACTGTCCCTGCACGTCAATCACCGTGGCCCCATCCTGTTTGGCAAAGTTGATCAGTTCCCGGTCGGTCAATTGCTGCACCTCGGCGCTGACGATGGCGGCAAACGAGCTGATTTCCGGGGCGTCGGAGCGATCCATGATCACGTTGGCTTCGCCCAATAGAAAAATGGCCCCCAGGTTCTCTTCCGACATCTGAAAGGCACAGCGCAGCACCCGCTGGATCAGGCTTAAATCATAGCCGCGCCGTTTGGCCAGTTGAGCGATGATCTGATTGACTTGGGCCATACTTTCCGGCGACCAATCGCCGTTGGAATAACGGCCGACCAACTGCCCATCGGCAAACACCCGCACCTGCCGGCCTGGAGCCGGTACAAAAAAGACCACTGCATCACACAGCCGCGAGATGATTGCGTGGCGGCGAAATTGGGGACCCAACAGCAGATTGGTCGGGTCGTCCAGCGAGGTGTCCAGCTTGAGTTTGCGAATACCCCGCACATAGCCATGCTTGTCTACCACGTAGCCCAACACCAGGCCATCCACCATTTTAGCCAGCGTAATCAAAATATTACGCATGCGGCGGATATGGTCCCAGCGCAGCAGCCGGATTTCGCTGCGGGTCAGGATACGATTAATCCGGGCTGGGTCGCCCACAATCAACGCCGTTGAGAGGGGTTTGGCTTCGTTTTCCATCTGAGCAATGCTAGCGGCGACATCACAAATATGGACCATCGAGGGCGCGTCAATTTGCTTTTCGCGGGCCAGATTGAACAAAAACTCAATGCCGGCATCGGCCAGCCAGGCGTCGAGCATGCTCTCTTTTTCCAGCAATTGGCGCATTCGCTCCGGGCTGACGTGAACCTGGGTAATTTCCCGCTCTGCTAACTGCGGCGCGGGCGGGTACATGGATTGAAGCTGGATGGCAAACCGTTCGGTCAATTGGTTGCGGTCGTGGAGGCGCAAACGGGCCAATTCGCTGGCCGCCTCGCTAAAGGCCTGGTCATACAAACTGTACTGCTCGATCCTGGCCCAACGATCCAGCCGGCTGTTCACCTGAGCCACCACACCTTCGAAAAGAGTTTTGACGCGGGGATGGGCGGTGGTGACCACCGGCTCGCCGGCTTCATTCTCGTGCTGCCAAAACCATTTCAGCGACGCTACGGTTGTTTCAACATTGATCAGCTCTTCATTTTCCTGCCCTTCATCTGGCTGGAGATGCTCAACCAGAACCTCCAGATCTGGCACCAGCAAGGCCGACACGTAGGGCCGGCCATCGCCAAAAACCACCGCTTCGATGATGATGGGATGGGCCATCAACATGTCTTCCAGCGTTGCCGGCATCACTTTGCGGCCCGTGGAGAGGACGATTACCGGATTCTTGCGTCCGGTCAGGTACAGATAGCCATCCCGGTCAAAATAACCCAGGTCGCCGGTATACAGCCAACCATCCGCATCGAGCACTTGCTGGGTTTCTTCGGGCCAGCCCCAATACTCGTTCATCATGGATTGGCCCCGCACCAGCACCTCACCGTCATCGGCCATACGAATTTCAAAACCCGGCGCTACCTGGCCGCACGAACCGAGCCGGTAGGCGTCGAGCCGGCTGATGGTGGGAAAGCCGCCCGCTTCGGTCAGGCTGTAAACATCCAGCACCGGCAGGCCAATAGCCTCAAAAAAACCGGCCAAATTCTGTGAGAGCGGCGCGCCGGTTGAATAGAAACGGCGCATCCGGCCCCCAATTTGCCCTCGGATAGCGCTAAAAAAGGTCAGGTCGGCCCGACCGTACTCTTCGCGCAGTTCCGGCGAAGCAGCCGGCCCGGCGGCGTGAAATTCGCGCCCCTTAGCCACGGCCCATTGAAAGACCTCCCGGCTGGCTTCAGGCATTTGAGCCACCATGTCCATGACTTCATCATAAAATCGTTCCAGAAAATAGGGCATATTGAGTGTGACGGTCGGGCTGGTTTGCTGCATCACTTCGGGAACAGGCTCATCTCCGCCTGCCACTACATTGGCTACGCCCGACAAAAAGTAATGTAGCGCCGCCGACAAGCTGGCAGCAAAACTCCAGGGCACTATGGTAAAAGCCAGGTCATCTTCATCAAGAGTTAGGCCGCTCAGGTGACGCATCGCTGCCAGCAGACGGCCATGATCGAAAACAGCTCCTTTGGGCCGCTCCGTCCCACCGGCGGTGTAATAAATGGCGGCCAGGGTTTCGGGGGGGGGTGCTGAGCGCATGCAGCCGGATTTCTTCCTGTTCTGCTGACGATAGCTCTGTCTCGGTCAGAATTTCGGCCAGTACCCTGGTTTGAACTGCTACCTCGCCCATCGGCTCCATCACCAGGATGGTCTTTAAATGGGGCAAGGGATTATGGGGTCGGGTTAAAAGTTCGGAGATGATTTGCAGAAGCTGCTCTTCCGCCAGAATGACCAGGCTGGCCCCGGAGTCTTCGAGGGTAAAACGAAAGCGATCCGGGGCAACGGAAGGGCGCAAAGGTACGGCCACCCCGCCCACCAGCAAGGTAGCCATATAAACCACCATCCATTCCAAACAGTTGGGGATGGCAATAGCCACCCGCGCGCCGTGGGAGATCTGCTGGCGCTGAAGAAAGCGGGCCATCCGAAACGTTAACGCCTGAAAGCGGCCGTAGGAGATATGCTGGTATCCTTTGACCTGTTTTACCTGAAAACAGGTGCGCTCGGCGTAGAGATCCATCGCCGCCAGCAAGACCTGATTGAAGTTCTTAGCCTGCTCATCCACGCCCATTATCTTAAAATTCGTACCGTTCAATACTTCTGGAGAATTGGGAGGCTGGAGGGTTGGTTAAACCTTCAAACCTCAATTGCCTTAACCTATCAGGCCCCGCCACTTTTTTTGGGGGTCACGGCTCCGGCAACCGCTGGATCAAAGCCACCGGCCCACTGCGTCTGGCTGTCGTAGGTGGCTTTGGTCAGCGTGGCCCCGGCCAGGTTGGTGCTCTCCATAAAAGCCTCAGTTCAGGTTGGCTCCGGCCAGATTCAGGCTACTAGCCAGTGTTGCTTCGATCTGTTGACGTGTCAACTGACCCATGGTGTCCACCACGTCTCCCAAGTAAATAGACCGGAGACCGGGGATGGGAGACCGGCGAAGGATAGAAAGCAGCCGGTCAGCGGTCTCCAGTCTCCTGTCAGCGCCGGCAAAACATTTTCATAGTTAGGGGCGTGCCACACGTTCGTGAACACTCCTATAAAAAACAGTTGAGGTATAAGGAGCCTTGATTATAAGCCTGCCGACGGCTTGGGTCAATGTGAGCTGCCTTCCAACAGCAAAGCCAAAGCTCAAGGGGGTGAGATGGTTCAGGCCATAGCGGCCAGGCCGACCAGGGCTTCGCCTTCGGTGGCGTAAATGACAATAGCCTGGTTAAGGCCGGTCAGGTCGAAAATGTGGCGATAATGGTCGCTGAGGTTGACGGCTACCAGCCGCTGTCCCTGGCGGTTCGCCCGGATGAGCAGCGTTACCAACAAACCAATCCCGCTGCTGTTCATGTAGCCTAGCCGGCTAAAATTCAGGATGAGAGTCTGCACCGCTCCGGCCTGATTGTAGGCTTCCATTAATAAATCTTCGGCTGTGCCCGTTACTTCACCCTGGATATCAATAATACTGATCTGTTCACTGACCTGCCGCACATTCGTTGTGACTTTATTTTGTGACATTGCTTGGATTTCCTCTCCTCTATAACGTACTCAGAGCGCTGGACTCATCGGCAAATAGTTCCATATAATCAGTCATCCGTACAATCTGAAACACCTCCTGATAATGACTGCTCAAGCCGCAGGCGGCCAGGCGATGATTGGCTTGATAGGCCTGAGCGAGCAGTTCAACCAAAATAGCTATGCCGGTACTATTAATATACTCGACCTGGGTCATATTCAATAAAACGACACGGGGATTTGTCTCGATGGCCTCAAGATAGGCCGGTTTAAGCGTTTCATCGGCCGAAGCGTTAATTTCGCCCGACAAATCAATAATCGCTACCCTGGCTTGATAGCGTATCTTGACTTCAAGGTGTTTGGTTGGCATTTTTTTCGACCTCCAGATAAAGGGTCAATTCGATGGTGTGCTGCGTGTCATTGCTGATAATCCGCATTTCATCGGTTAAATTTTTGATCAGGAACAAGCCCCAGCCGCGCGGCGTCTGCAAGCCGGCCAGCTTTGCTTCCAGGTTTGGCGCTTCCGGCTCAGGAATGGGCTGGCCGCCACCCTGATCGGTGATGCGGACCCGCACCGCATCGGGGGAGGCTTGCACCTGGATCACTACCGGCAGCTCCGGCTGGTTTTTATTGCCGTGTTCAATGGCGTTCATCGTCGCTTCGGCCACAGCGGTCTTGAGCCGGTCCAGCAGCGAGTTGGGGAGTGAGAGCGCTTGAACAGCCTGACCCACCTGGCGCATGGCCTCGCGCTCATTCCCGGTGGTACTGGCCAGCGAGAATTCGGCCAGGGTGCGCCAAGTTTGATCCTCGCTTGGGCGCTTACCGAGTTTGAGCAGGCCAATCAATTCGCCCTGGCTGACCCGCGACGCCACCAGCTTCACCCCGGCGGCCCGAAGCTGCCGCAGCGCCGGAGAGTCAAAACTGAGCCGGTCCAGTTCCACCGTTCCGGAGGCGTGCTGAAGAAAATCGAACAGGGGGTCACCCGGGAGCAGCTCAAACAAGTCTGCCGCCACAGGTGGTTCAGACTGTTCCAGTACAGGGTCAGCTTTTGGTTCAGCCTGTGCCCAAATAATTTGCCAGAGCTTTCGCAGCAATGCAGTCATGAATCGGCCGTTTCCATCATATCTGGAATGTGTTCAGGAACAAAGTTCTAATGGAGAGATTGGAGATTGGAGATTAATCAAGCTCCACCTCCCAGCAAGTTTGGGTTGTTTACGGATACCTTTCTGTTGATTTTACCCTGCCATTGTCCTCCTGTCGTTACGGTCAGCGTTACGAAAACGTTTGTTATTCGTATCTTCGCTTTAAAAACCGCCCGCGCCCGCGTTTGCCGATAAACTGTCCATTTTCCACAATCACCTCGCCCCGGCTAATGGTGGTGACGGGCATCCCGGTGACGGTAATGCCGGCATAAGGCGTATAACTGATGTTTGAATGTAAGTTTTCGGCGTTGTAGGTTACTTCACGGCTGGGGTCAAACAAAACAATATCGGCATCGTAACCGGGGATGAGATGGCCTTTGTGGGTCAGGCCGTGTAAATCGGCGGGCAGAGTGCAGCAGGCTTCGACCCAGCGGTTCAGGGTGAGGTGTCCGGCCCGCACGCCAAAGGTATGGGTTAGGGCCAGCCGCGTTTCCAGGCCCGAAATTCCGCCGGGGGTCAGGGTGAAGTTTTGTTCGCCCAATTTTTTGGCTTCGGCGGAGAAGGGGCAGTGGTCGGTGGAAATAATATCAATGCTGCCCGAGGCCAGCGACTGCCACAAAGCCGCCGCCTGAGCACTGCCGCGAATGGGCGGCTGGCAGATAAACCAGGTGCCGGGCATCTCCTGGCGTTCATAAATATCATCGGGCAGGGTCAGGTATTGGGGACAGGTTTCGCCAAAGGCGGCCCAGCCGCGCTCTTTGGCATGGGCCACTTCGCGGGCTGCCTCGCCGCAGGAGAGATGAAAGATGAGTGTTGGCGCGCCGGCCAGATGGGCAATCGCAAGAACCCGGTTCACCGCTTCGGCTTCGGTGATGGCTGGGCGGCTGTGGGGATGCCACCTGGCTTCAACCTTGCCTTCGGCCAGCAGCCGTTTCCAAACTTCGGTAATGACCGGATAATTTTCGGCGTGAACCACGGCCAGCCCGCCGGCTTCGGCCACGGCAATGAGCGCCCGGTAGAGTTCATCGTCGGTCAGGTAAAAATGAGGATAGGCGGTGTAGAGTTTGAACGTAGCGCAGCCTTCGGCATACGCTTCGGGCACCTGGGCCAGAATGAGCGGGTCGGGGTCGAGCAGGGTCATGTGCAGGCCATAATCAATCACCACCTGCCCGTCGGCTTCGCCCCGCCGCCAGGCCAGCGCTTCGACCAAATCCTGGCCTTTGCCTGGTTCCACAAAATCAATAATGCTGGTCACCCCGCCACAAGCCGCGGCGATGGTCCCCTGTTCAAAGCTGTCGGCGGTAATGATGTCGGCAAAGGGCATTTGCAGATGGACGTGTCCATCTACCGCACCGGGGATGACGTAGAGGTCGCTGGCGTCAATTTCGCGGCTTCCGCCCAGATTCTGCCCAATCGCCGCAATAGTTTCGCCGTTCACGGCAATATCGCCGTTAAAATCTTCACCGGCGGTGATAATCCGCCCATTTTTGATGACCAAATCGTAACTCATTTTGCTGCACCTTTCCAAAATCAACACTATTTCTTTGCTGAATATATCACCGAATCCATAAAAATTAAAAATCGCCTGAAACCGTTTCGATTTTTCGGGGGGAATAAAAGCTTATTGCGTTAGCTTTTGACTTTTGTTACAATCTTATTATTGGAGACAGGGCATGGATTTGCAAGAGGTTTTAAGCCAGGTCATTACCCGCACCAATGAAATTTTTCAGGCGGAAGCTGGCTCCGTGGCTTTACTTGAACCTTCCGGCGAAAAAATGGTCATCCGGGCTGCCGTTGGGGCTGCCGCCGACGCCGTTCGCGGCTTAAGCCTGCCGGCTGGTGAGGGGGTAGTCGGCTGGGTTGTTACCCACGCAAAGCCGGCGCTGATCCCCGATGTAAACCACGATAAGCGTTTTTACCGCAACTTCGACGAGCGCAGCGGCTTTAAAACCCAATCCATTATGTGCGTGCCGCTGCGGGCCAACGGCCACATCATCGGCGTAATTGAGCTAATGAATATGAACCCGGATTATCTGAGTGATAACGGGTTGAAACTGCTCAGTGTAATTGCCGACCACGCTGCCCTGGCCATCGAGAACACCCAGCTTTTGGCCGAAACGCGGCAGCGCTCCGAAGAACAGGCGTTGTTGTTTGAGGCGATGGCCATTGTCACCTCAGATTTGGCCCTGGAAACGGTCCTCGATGCGGTCAGTCGGCAAATGGTCGAAGCCCTCAAAGCCGATTTGTGCCTGATTTCCCACTGGGAAAAAGAAGAAGATCAACTCTATCTGATGCAGAGTTATATCGGGCCGGGGACTCGGCGGCCGGAGCAGGCAGTGCGGACCCTGGACCGAAATGCGTTGCCTTATTCCATTTTAGTGGACCAGATCCCTGGTATCCTTGAAGCCGGTACGGCCCAGCCTGAGCAGTTGGCCTGGCTGGAGGAACTTCAGGTGCAGGCGCTGTTTCTGATGCCTTTAATTTATCGCCGCCAGACCATCGGCCTGGTGGAATTGGGGCGCGTCCGCAGCGCCAACCCGTTAAGCCAAAGCGAACTCCGTTTGCTGGAAACGATGACCGCCCAGGCCGCCGTAGCTATCGAGCACGCCCGTCTTTATCACGAGGCCACCCGCCGTCTGGCCGAAGCTAAGGTATTGCAAGAAGTTATGGTGGCCGCTGCCTCTAGCCTGGATTTTGACCGGGTTATCAGCGGCACCATGGGCGCTTTGCACCGGACGCTGGGCATCGAGCGCCTGGGCTTTTTTCTGCCCGACGAAGAAGACAATTTAGTGGTGGTTCATCCGGCTACCATTGGCTATGATTTAAATGAAAGTAATCTTTCGTTTCCGGCAGAAAACAGCGCGATTGGCTGGGTTTTTCGGCATGGTAAAGCCCTGTTGTTACCCAATGTACACGAAGCCAGCCATTACTACGAGTTAGCTCCCGATACGCAATCGGAAATTTGTGTGCCGGTTGTGGTTAATGGTCGGGTTGTCGCCGTCCTCAATGCCGAAAGTTCGCGCCTGAATGCGTTTGATTATGAGGACCTGCGTTTGTTTAACGCGATTGCGGCTGAATTGGCCGTAGCCCTGGAAAACGCCCGCCTGTTTGCCGAAATCCGGGCCGCCGAAGCCAACTATCGCGACCTCTTTGATAACGCCAACGATTTTATCTTTACCCTGGACGGCAGTTTTAGAATTAGCAGCGCCAACAAAGAAGTCCTCAGAACAACCGGCTACCAGCTTGATGAGATTGTAGGAGCGCCGGTCACTCAGTTTATTTTGCCCCGGCAGATTCCATTTCTCTTCAAATTGCTCAAGGTCCATTTGGCCTCAACCGAGGCGCTGGCCCCTTTTGAGCTGCCGGTGCTGGGCAAAAATAAAAAGGAGACACTGCTTGAAGTGACGCTGCGGGTCCGGCGCGAAGGCCGCCGCCCGGTGAGTCTCCATTTTATTGCCCGCGATATTACCCAGCGCCGCGAGTTGGAACAGCAGCTTCAACAAACCGAGAAATTATCGGCCATCGGCAAACTGGTGGCCGGGGTGGCCCACGAGCTTAACAACCCGTTGACGACCATTATTGGCTACTCAAGCATGCTCCAGCATGATGACTTGTCCGCAGAAACCCAGGCCGACCTGGATATTATCTTCCGGCAAGCCCAACGCGCCCGCCTGATTGTGCGTGATCTGCTAACGTTTGCCCGCCGCTTTGATCTGGAAACCAGGCCGGTTGACCTCAACGAACTCATCAGCGACAGTATTTCTCTGGTCAAAGCCCAACTTCAAATGAATGACGTGCAGGTAAAAATCAATCTCGATGTTGGGTTGCCGTTGACTATGGCCGACCCGCATCAGCTCGAACAGGTTTTTATTAATCTGCTTACCAATACGATTCAAGCTCTGGCTAGCCGGCATAGCCCCCGCCAGTTAACCATCGAATCGTGGCACGACGACGAAAATATCTGTTTTAGGTTTACCGACAATGGGCCAGGGATTCCGCCTCTACACCTCACCCGTATCTTTGACCCTTTTTTCAGCACCAAGGGGGTGGGCGAGGGGACCGGCCTGGGATTATCAATCTGTTTTGGTATTATCAGCGAGCATAAAGGCCGCATCTGGGCCGAAAACGCGCCGGCAGGCGGAGCTGTCTTTACTATTCAACTGCCAATTGAAAAGCCTCCGGTGCCAGCCTCGGTCAATTCGGCACCGGCGGCGACACCGGCGGCTACGTTTGTCGGCCCGTTAAAAATTCTGGCCGTGGACGACGAACCGGCCCTGCTCAACCTGCTCCGGCTTATTTTTACCCATCGCGGCCACCAGATTGAAACAGCGCCGGATGGGGCAACTGCCCTGCACAAACTCGAAAGCCAGGATTTTGATTTAGTTGTGTGTGATGTCCTTATGCCCGACATCCTGGGACCGGAGCTTTATCAGAAGGCCACCGAAAAAATACCCCACCTGGTTGACCGTTTCATTTTTGTCACCGGCAATGTCGTTGACATGGACACCCGGATTTTTCTGGAAAAATCGGGCCTGCCCTGGTTGGCCAAACCCTTCCTTCCCGCCGACATCGAGCAGTTGGTTGAGCGAACAGCAGTTCAAATTTCAAATCTCGATTTGATTGCGGATTGACAAAGCCTGCCCTATGTGTTAAACTGGACCCATCATTGAATGACCTACAATCAAAGATTGGCTGATTGACGCGTGACGGGAGAGAACCCAACGATTTGCGATGGCAGATTTTAATCGCAAATCCAAACTCTGAAACTGGATTGGGTCGCCGAAGGGGCAAAGTGGGGAGCGAGCCAGACTCCGGCTGAAACTCTCAGGCAAAGGGATCGTAGCGCAGACAGCATCTCTGGAGAGACGACACAGGTCGCACCGAAGGGGTTAATCTCTCAGGTTCAGGACAGAGCAAACGGGCACGTCTTTTGGAGTGTCCGTTTTTATTTGTCGGCAACAATGAAAATGAGACGAGGAGGCGAAGAATCGCCTCACCTGTTATCACCTCCGAAGGAGCAAGCATGACCGAAGCACTCAAACGAACCCAACTTTATCAGTGGCACGTGGACCACGGCGGGCGGATGGTCCCCTTTGCCGGCTGGGAAATGCCGGTGCAATATCCTACCGGCCCCATCGAAGAACATCACCTGACCCGCCGGTCCGCCGGTCTGTTTGATATTGATCACATGGGCCAGATAACCGTCACCGGCTCCGATGCTGAAATTTTTCTGAACCATCTTGTGACCTGGGATATTGGCCTGCTGGCCGAAAATGAATCCCACTATGCCCTCATGTGCTATGAACACGGCGGGGTGGTGGATGACGTTTTTGTTTATAAACTGGCCGGGCGTTGGTTTGTGGTGGTCAATGCTTCAAACGTGGACAAAGATTTCGCCTGGATGCAGGACCAGGCTCAGGGCTATAACGTCACTCTCACCGATGTTTCGGTTGAAACCTACATGCTGGCCTTGCAAGGGCCAAAAGCCATAGACCTTTTGCAGACGTTGACCCCGGCCAACGTGGCCGCCGTGCCTCGCTTTAGCGCTGTCGAGACTGACCTCAGCGGCGTCCCGACAATTATTGGCCGCACCGGCTACACCGGCGAAGATGGGGTCGAACTCTTTTTTCCGGCTGAGGCAGCGGTGCTGCTCTGGGAATCTATTCTCACCGCCGGCCGGCTGCCGGTATCGAGGTTAAACCCATCGGTCTGGCCGCCCGCGACAGCCTGCGCTTTGAACCGGGCTTTCCCCTGTACGGCCACGAAATCAATGCCGACATCACCCCGCTGGAAGCTGCACTTGGCTGGGTCTGCAAATTCGAGAGTGACTTTGTGGGTCGGCAGACGCTGCTGAAACAGAAGGAAGCTGGCCCAGTCAAAAAGCTGGTCGGCTTCGAACTGACCGAAAAAGGGGTTCCGCGCCAGGATTACCCCGTCGCCACGGCTGCCGGCCAGCCAATTGGCACCGTTGTGACCGGCCTCTACGCGCCCAGCGTTGACAAATACTGCGGCCACGCCTTTGTCCCGCCCGAATACGCTGCGGTGGGCACGCCGCTGCAAATCATCATCCGCGACAAGCCCAAAGCGGCAGTAGTGGTCAAGCGGCCTTTTTATACCCCGGCCTACCGCAAGTGAAGCGATGAGGTGGGAGGTGGGGAAATGAATTTCGCCTCCCCGCCTCACTCGTCATCGCTTCTGTAGTAATTAATTTTTTACAAGGACACTGAAAGGAGAACACTACAATGAAATTAGATGCCAATGCCAAATATCAGGAGAGCCACGAATGGGCGCGCCAGGAAGGCGATCTCATCGTCTGTGGCATCACCGATCACGCCCAGGATAGTTTGAGCGACGTGGTCTACCTCGAACTGCCAGAGGTCGGCAGTACCTTTGAACGGGGACAAATCTTCGGCGTCGTTGAGTCGGTCAAAGCGGCCAGTGATTTGTACATCCCCATGAGCGGCGAGATTGTGGAAATCAACTCGGCCTTGGTGGACACCCCCGAAATCATTAATGAAGACCCCTTTGGCTCGGGCTGGATGATAAAAATCAGACCCTCCAATCCCGGCGAGTGGGACAGCCTGCTTTCCGGCGAGGATTACGAAAAGACAGCCGCCGAATAAGCAAAGGGAGGTTTTCTTATGAATTATTTAGATTTGCTCAGCCCCAATGACACCTTTGCCCGGCGTCATTTGGGGCCTCAAGGTGACAAAATAGGCCGGATGCTGGACGCTACCGGCGCAGCCACGCTGGCTGAGCTGATTGACCAGACTATCCCGGCCAACATTCGCTTGGAGCGCCCTCTCAGATTGCCCGAACCCCTGAGCGAGTTGGAAGCCCGCACCGATTGGCGTGACCTGGCGGCCAAAAATAAGGTTTACCGCTCCTTCATTGGCATGGGGTATTACAGTTGCCTCACCCCGCCCGTTATCCAGCGAAACATCCTGGAAAATCCCGGCTGGTACACCCAATACACCCCCTACCAGGCCGAAATTGCCCAGGGCCGGCTCGAAGCCCTGATCAATTTCCAGACGATGGTGTGCGATTTGACCGGCATGGAGATTGCCAACGCCTCTATGCTGGATGAGGCCACCGCCGCCGCCGAGGCCATGACCCTCTGCCGCCGCGCCCAGGACCGCAAATCTACAGCCAATGTTTTTTTTGTCTCCGAGCGCTGCCACCCCCAAACCATCGAAGTGGTACAAACCCGGGCCGAGCCGTTAGGCTTCAAAGTCATTGTAGGCGACCATGAGCAGTACGACTTTGCCGAACCCACCTTTGGCGTGTTGGTTCAGTATCCCACCACCGATGGCGCGGTTCTCGATTACGAGTCGTTTTGCCAAAAGGCCCACGTTGCCGGGGCATTGGTAGTGGTAGCCGGCGATTTGCTGGCCCTGACCTTGCTGCGTCCCCCTGGCGAATTTGGGGCGGATGTGGTTGTTGGCAGCGCCCAGCGTTTTGGCGTGCCGATGGGCTATGGCGGTCCCCATGCGGCGTTTATGAGTACGCGGGACGTCTACAAGCGTCAGATGCCGGGCCGCCTGGCCGGGGTTTCAAGGATGCCACCGGCCAGCCGGCCATCGAAGTTTTGCTACCCAGCGAAACCGATCACGCTTTGGCCCTGGGTCAACTGATGATCGAGCGAACGAAATCTCCATCCCGGCCCAATTACCCCCCGGCCTTTACCAGCTCCAGCTTGGTTTTTCAACACCCGCCGTGCCCACCGGCGAACTCATCTTCGATCTGCCCGCCGAACTGACCGAGGTTAGAGTCATAAA
>JAAUSP010000823.1 GCA_012032575.1 Anaerolineales bacterium
ACTCAACCCCCCCAGGTTGAGCCGTCCGGCTGCGGCGTGTTGGGCACGGTATTCCAGGTCACGGCCTGAGTGCCGCCGCTGCCCGGCGCCGGGGTGTTCATCTGCGGCCGCTCGACGGCGTAGATATGGACATTGTCCAGGTCAAAACCGGTCCAGTCGCCATTGGCCGGGGTGCCGGTCAACAGGTTGCCAAACCAGAACTGCCAGGGCCGGTAAGGGTCGCCAGGCGGCCGGGCCGGCCCCGCCGCCTGGTGGATCTGGCCGCTGTCCAGCCACCAGGTCAACTGGGTCCCATCGCAGATGAAATCAAAGGTGGAAGTGTGCCAGCCGGTATCGTGCACACTGCCCCGCCACAGCGGGTTGTCTACCTGGTAAGCCCCCCACGGTCCATTGGTCATGGCGTGGGGATAGTTGGTGCTGCCGCCCGTATCCACGCCCGACATGCCGTAATATTGGACTACGCCGTAGGCGCTGGTCACCTGCCCGGCCTGAGTCCCGTAAAGTTCATAAGTGTTGTAGCGCCAGCGCCAGGTGACCCGCACATCCTGGTCGGTGGGAAACGTATTGGGGTGGTTGTTGTTGTCGCGGTAATAGGCCCCGAAGCAGTCGGTCCCGTAATTGGCCCGCATCTGGACCGCGCTGCCCGAGACCGAATGGTTCTGACCGGCACAGTCGCCGATGAGGTGCTCGTCAAATTGGCCCAGGTCGCCAGAGCTGGTGAAGTGGGTGCTCCAGTGGGTACTGAAGGCCAGGGCGAGGCCGGCGGTCAAGAGAACGCTGATCACGAAGGCCAGCAACAGTCCGGGGCGTAAAAGGCCTAAATTCTTCATCTTTCTGCTCCCCGGACCGGCAGGCAGAGAGCCGCCCGTGTCCCTCGCCCCAGTTCGCTTTCGATCCGCACCTGACCGCCGTGCGCTTCGACGATGCGTTTGACTGTATGCAAGCCGAGGCCCAGCCCGGCTGGAAAGCAGGTCTGGTTGGCCACGTTGCGGCCCCGGTACAGCCACAGGCCGATGAAGGGTAAATCCTCGGCCGGAATGCCGATCCCTTCATCCTCAACGGTAATGACCAGCTCATCTTTATCCAGTTGGATGGTTACCCGGATCGGCGACCCGGCGGCGGAGTAGTTGACTGCGTTTTGGATCAGGTGGGCCACCGCCTGCTCAAACAGGTCAGGGTCCACCCTGAGCGGGGCCGGCAGGCTTTCAAACAGCGCCAACGGGTGGTCCCGGACCAGCCAGCGCCAATTGCGGCTCATTTTTTGAGGGAAGAAGCGGTTAGAAGCGCTGGCTTGAGCCGTTCCAGCCGCAGTTCCAGCTGGTGATAGCGGCGCAGCGGGTCAATATAGCGAGCCTTGATCCCCTGAGAGCCGCGGGCGATGTGACCTAACCCGGCGATTAGCCCGTCAACCGTTTCGCGCAGGTCCGGGGCTGCCGTGGGGTCAAGACGTTCGGCCAGCAGACCGGCCTGTTTCTGGGTCAGGGACAGGGCTAGCCAGATTTCCTGGAGCGGGTTGATCAGTTCGTGCTGGGCCGCTGCCGCCACCTGGCCGCGGCTGTCGGCCGCCTGCAAGTCTCGCCGCAGCCGCTCGTTTTCGACCAGAGCATAGCTCCGGTCCAGGTGGAGGCTGGCCTGGGCGGCGCAGGCCTGGAGCAGTTCCAGATCGGCGAGGCGAAACAGGTTGCTGCGCCGATAAGAACAAACATACAGGACTCCCTGCGGCACGTCGCTGCCCACCGGGCAGGCCATGACGCTGCGTAAATTCAGCTCGCGCACGCCCTCACGACCGGCAAACAGAGGGTGGCTGAGCGCCTCCGGGACCACAAAGGCGTGCCCGGCCAGGGCCAGGTCACAGACGCTCTCCGGGACAACTTTCCGCCGGGGTTCGCCTGGGCGGCTGTGTTCAGCCCGGAGGTGCAGGCCGCCGCCAGCATCGGTCAGGAGCAGGCAGACCTGGTCGGCCGGCAGTTGGCGGCCGAGTTCGCCAACCAGCCGTTGGCTGAGGTCGTCCGGGCTGGTTGCGCCGGCCAGGGCCAGGCAGACCCGGTTGAAACTCAGCCAGGGGAGGCCTGCCCCTCCTGGCTGCGGCCGCAGCGGCGCGGCCAAACATAAGAGCGGGGGGCTGATCAAATTCTTTGCTCCTGGTGGGTGATTTGAAGGAGGCGGGAAAGATATGGCGACGCCTCCGAGTGTTGGGCTGCGGTCCGGTACATCCTTTTGTTTCATTTCGGGTCTCCGGGGAAAGCAATGACAATGACCCGATGGGTGTTGTTCTCGTAGGGCCAGCAGGTGACCAGGGTCAGCCGTTCATCTGTGGTGGGTTGGATGTAGCGGGTGTGGGCCAGCCGGACTTCCACCGGCTGGCCTTTCTCCGGCACCAGCAGTACCTCCCTGACGACGTAATGCCGCGCCCGCTCCCCGGCCAGAAGGTCAATCTCGTCCCCGGCCTGGAGTGTCCACAGGTTCCGAAAGACCTCACCCTTGATGTTGTGATGCCCGGCCAGGACAGTATTGCCGGGCACCTCCCAGGCGGCCGAGGTGTTGAGCCAGCCGGCCGCCCGGTGGTCCGGGACCGTCCACTCGACCAAACCGGGCAGGTTCGCTGCCGGGACCATCCCGGCCGGCTCGACCGGGGCATCCAGGTGCAGGCGGGGGGATCACCAGCCGGTCGGGGGCGGCCCGCCGGGGTGGGCGGTGAGGGAATGAGGGCCGGGGCGGTAGAAATGGGCGGGGGAGGAGCCAGTGGCAGGCGGCTGTCAGGCTGGCTGACCGGAACTGCCTCTGTCAAAGGGGTTAGCGAGGCCACCGGCGGCAGGCTGAAAGCGGCAGCGCCTGCGCCGGATGGGGTCACTTTGGGCAGGGCGGCCAGCGGATCAAGGGTGGGTGTGGGTGTGAGGGTAAGGCGTGGGGTTGAGGTGGCCAGGGGCGCTTCGAGACGCAACAGGGGGCGCAGCAGCGCCGGTTGGGTCAGCAGAAAAAGAAGGATGAGCAGGAAAAGAAGGATAACAAATACTCTGCCGGGCATATACTAAAACGGTCCTCGAGCCGGGCCGTAAACACGGCTCAGTGTCAGGTGAATGAGGCCACGGACCGTTTTGGCTGCCGGGTCGAGTGTACTTTCCGGCGACCTGCTTGCGTAAGGACGCTATACCTGCCCACTCGACCGACCGAAAGCGGGGGGAAATACGAGGCCCTCAGAGAGGGCCGTCGGGAGGGTAAAGTG
>JAAUSP010000824.1 GCA_012032575.1 Anaerolineales bacterium
GTAGCCAATGCCGGCCTGAGCTGCGACCGCCACGCCCCGGATTGGTCAGATCAACCCCGGCCAGCATCATCTGTCCGCGCACTATCCGCCGCTGCCCGGCGATCACTTCCCCTAACTCTTTCTGGCCGTTGCCGTCTACCCCGGCAATGCCAAAAATCTCACCGGCCTGAAGCTGGAGACTGACCTCCTGCACCACCGGCCCGCCGCGATCATCCAGGGCGCTAATCTGACTCAGGGTACAGACAGGCGGCCCTAATTCATAGGAGTTACGCGGTGTACATGTCATTTCGAGGCCAGAGGCCGAGAAATCCCTGAAAGTTATGCTTGCCAGACGGGTTGGAAGGGATTTCTCGCTCCTATCGTCGCTCGAAATGACATGGCCGCGTAACTCCTGTAATTCATGGATCGAGCGGCCAGCTTCGGTCACAGGGGTGGGGCCGGCCCACCGAACATCGCCGCCACAATTTGCCCGGTCAGTGCGTCCGGCTCTGCCTGGGCCAGATTGCCGGGACCGAACTCGCCGACTTTTTTGCCCGCACGCAAAATGGTGATACGGTCGCTGATCTCCAGCGCCTCATCTAATTTGTGGGTAATAAAAACGATGCCGATGCCCTGAGCCTTTAACCGGGTGAGAATGGCAAAAAGCTCCCGCACCTCCGGCGGGGGCAGCACCGAGGTAGGCTCGTCCAGCAGCAGCATCTGCGACCCGCGAAACAGGGTTTTGATAATCTCGACCCGCTGCTGTTGGCCCAGCGAGAGATAACGCACCTCGGTTCGGGACGAAACAGATAGGCCAAAATCAGCCAACAACGAGTGGAGCCGCTGTTCGGCCCGGCCCAAATTAAGCACAAAGCCCAGATCGAGGCCCAGGATCACATTCTCGATGACTGAAAGATTGGGCACCAGGGTAAAGTGCTGGTAAACCGTGCCGATGCTGTGCCGATGCGCCGCGTGGGGTGATTCAAGCGTGACTTCCTGGCCGTTGATCCGCAGCCGGCCCTCGTCGGGCCGGAGCATCCCGGCCAGAATGTTCATCAGGGTGGATTTGCCCGCGCCATTCTCGCCCAGAATTGTATGGATTTCGCCGCCGTGAATGGTCAAGGAAAGGTTATCATTGGCCACCACGCCGGGAAAGCGTTTGGAAATACCTTGAATTTCGATCAGTGGTGTGAAGTCCCCGCCTGGATTTTGCTTTCAAAAGCTGGGTCTATAATAACCCCAATCGTGATATGGTCAAGTCCAAATGAGTTACGTTATTGACATCCACCGCAGTTCATTTGCCCGGTTATTGCTTGCCCCGTTGGCGGTGGTCAGGCTGAAGGAATCTTCATTAAATACTGCCGCCATCATCGAGAAAAGCTTTCTGGCTGTCTCCCGCTCCCCCAGGGTCAACCTTTTTATAAGAATATCGGTCATCTCACTACCTGTCCATTAGAGATTGAAGTGCAAATTCAACTGTTTTGGCGGGGACGCCGCCTGAAAATTGCAGGTATTCAATCGTCGTTGAACCGGGAACCAGGAAGGCCAGCCAGCCTCGCAGACGCATGCCGGGGGAAAGCGTGCGCGACAGCCCCATATAACGTTTGCTATTCCCCTCGTATAGTTCCGGCGAGTTATAATCTTTCACCGGCTCGTAGGTATATCCGTCCCGGTCAAAAACAATCCATTGATCGTGACGGCAGGTGAGCGGGGCGGTCAATTGGTTACGATAGGACACGTCAATATACAGCACCCGCTGTTCTTTGACGGTTTCCACGGCAATGTTATGGAGGAAGAGTTCATACTCGGCCACCCGCAGCCACTGCTCGATGTGTTGGGTGTAGGTTACATTTGGCTCGATGTGCTCCCGTTCCGCCGCGTCAAAATCTTCCACCTTGCGATCAAACAGGTATCTGTTGCCACAGTGGTCACAGGTAAATTGGTTTTTGGCACCGGCCACTTGCAGATTGGCCCCACAGGTGGGACATTGCAGATTGATAAAAATGGGTCTCTTGTATTCTGCCATGACGCTATTCCCCGTTGCGATTATCCTGGAGACTCCCTCGCCGATAATTCATCTCGGTAAAGATGACCCCACACTGCTCCCCTGTGGGCGATTGGGCCGAGAACCCCGCCCGCAGCGAGTCGGTTGGCCCCAGGCTAAAATAACGCACAAAATGCCAGAACCGCCCATCCCGCGAATAATGAAAGGCCAGTGTCTGGGGCGTCCGGGCTACTCGCAGATAAATCTCCGTACCATCCACGTCCACCGAATTACAATCGTCCGAGACGCCCTGCGTGACCACCGAAACGATCATGGGTTGCTGCTGCGGCGAATATTCAAAACACAATTTGGCCCAGCGGTCATCGGCCACACGAATTTGGAGAACCCCGGCATCAAAAGCGGAGGCAAATTCTACGGAGACTTTGGCGCTGAGAAGAAACGGCTCGTCGGGTAAGGTGGCCAGGGCACACGGAGCATTATCCTTGGTGGAAGTCCCGGCCGGGTCATTGAAGCAATCCGTCTGAGGCCCGGCCTGGATAAACAACCCTTTAGCAGGATCATAATTCCACTCCACAGGGGGAATATACCACTGGAATTCACTCGGAATGGTTGGGATGGTAAAAGTTGTCATTATTTGGTCTCCACAAGCTGTTTATTGATTTTCAAAATTACTGATGAATTCTTCAGCCTATTCCTCACACTGGTTTACCACGTCTTCTGAAAGATAACCTCCCATGAATAGTGGCCGCCGCAGTAATACGAGTCGTTTTGCCGCTTCCATTGACACTCGATCTCGTTGGCGCAGTAGCCGGCCTGGATCATCTGGTCATCGGGGATGGTGGTTAAATAGGAGCTGAAAGGGAAACTGATTTCGCTGGTGTAGAGCTGACCGGTAGCGGCGTCGCGCTTGACCATGATTTCCATGGTGTTGGTCCACAGGTCAATTTCGGTGCGGCCCGGCCCTTTGTTGCCGGTGGTGATTTCGACATTGTTCCAGCTATCGCCAACAACCACCCCGTCGAGGGGTTGGCCGGCGGCGTCGAGGACGTGAATAAAGATAATATGCATTCCTTTGGCACAACCGCTGTTAAGGGCCAGCGGCCACAGCCGCCACGAGGCGATGCGGAAATCAACCGCCGGTTTGGGCGTTTCGGTGGGAGTCGGGGTGAGGGGGATAGACGTGGGGGCCGGAGTGTCGGTGGGCGGCGGTGGGGTGGGTGTGGCGGTGGCGGTGGGGA
>JAAUSP010000825.1 GCA_012032575.1 Anaerolineales bacterium
GCCATCTAAAAAAAGCTTTTGGCTACGGCCACGTTTCCAAAAGGTTTTCCACATGAATAGCCTTTTTCAGGTACAAATTCAGCCAGCAACATTTTGAGCGATTTGTCAGTAAAGCGCCAGTACTCGCCCCATTGATCCATATCATAGCGAGATATTTGACTGATACCCGAGGCAGAGATAAGCAATGAGCCACCCGGCTTTAGCGCCTTATACAGATTTTGTAAAGCCGTTTTTAGGTCATAGATCATCTGGAGCGTTTGCGTTAAAATAATGCAATCAAAGGTAACCTCCGGGAGACGCTTCTCGGTAACCAGATCACCGATAATTGTCGCCCCGGGTGCGGGAGTATAGCTCAATATATCACTTCGGGTGACATCGTGACCAAAGCGACGAGTATAGGTATTGTCCCCAATCTCAAGTACCCGGCCCTGTATAAGAGCTGAATTCTGTTCGAGAAATCGTTCAATATAATAACGATCAAGCGGGATACCACGATCGAAGCCGAACAGGCGACTAACTGGCTGCAAACTTGGGGCCGTCACAGAGGAGGCTGTTTCTACAACTTCGGATTCGACTGGTGAAAACAGACGCTTGGCATAAATAAGCTGGAAAAAACGTGTCTCGGGAGCAATTTTAAAGGGTGGTTTTGTCGTTGGATTCGACTCACGATCAAAATCATGAATAAAATAACGAAACCCGGCACGATCCAGAACTGCTAGAATTTTGTGTAAGTTCTGACCGGTTTCAGGAAAGCCATGATATTCTATCACTAATTCTCGGACGAATTTTAACTTGGGCTCAATATCGGCAATAACAGCCCATTCTGCACCCTCGATGTTTAATTTCAGAAAGTCAACCTCGGAATTAATGAAGTCGTTTAGGCGGTTCACCTTAATACGAGAGGTAGCCTGATGGGTGTAGGCAGAACTGCCATCTGAACCATCTGACTCGAATGGTATTACTCCATTATGGTTATACAAACCAGCTTCAACTAGCGTTATATCTTGGATATTATTTACAGCCAAGTTTCCTTTAAGCAAGGGAAGAGCTTCAGGGTTTGGTTCAAATATAGTTACCCGAGCCTGAGGATATTTCTTTTTCGCGTACAGTGTAAACAAACCAATGAAACCACCGCCATCAATAATGGTCGGCTGCGGATTTGTGGCCTCAAAATCATATATCCGGTTTAGGAAGATATCCCGGGCTGAGTAATAAAAGGAGACAAGATCGTGACAATAAACAGTCAGGTCCTCCAGGTGAATTTGCCAACGTCCAAACCGTGAATGAAGTCCTATATTCTTAATATTCAATAAGTCTCTGTTCGCTTCTATGACTGACCATGCCTCGTGACTTAGAGGGGGAACAGTCTGGCTCGAATGAGAAGCTTCTACGGTTAAATGTTTACGAATGATGGTATCGAGGAGGCGAGTGCTTTGTTGTATCGAGTGATCACGCCTACACCGTTCATAGCCACGTTGGGCAATTTCCTCACGCTCCCGAGGGTGAACTAAATAATAACGGATTTTTTCAATAAGTTCTTTTTCATTTCTAAATGTTTCGATCTCCTGACCAGGCTCAAAAAATTGATTCAGGTTGTCAAAATGTTCAGTTAAGAGAAAAACACCGCAGCCAGTGGTTTCGAAGATACGCATATTTGCAGTTTCCCTGCCTGCGATATCTGAATCCCCAACCCCTTTACCGGAGTCATGACGAAACAGGCGAATATTCCCCCTGGCATCCAACCCAATCTTTCCAGTACGAATGGAACGATACATGTCCATTCCATATCGTTCTCCTCTATTGTACCTCGCCACCTCCGGAGGAATAGCATTCACTTGCCCACTCAGATAGAAGCCACAGGAAAATGACGGCTCCTCCGAGGCTGCAAGGGCAATCTGTTGTAATAGATCATTTCTGTGCTGGTGTTGAAGAAGGTTCCACTGTCCACAAAATGATACATCAACTGAGGACTCAATTTTTTGAACCTGCTTATGTATCCACTCTGGAAAACCGGGCAGGAAATATTCGGCATATCTCGCACCCAATTCAAGGGCTGTTGACCGGACTCCCTCTAAAGGTGACAAAATGATATCAAACCCTGACCAATCAGCGCCTGGGGGAATATCTGCAGCTTGCCAGCCAATAACGAGTTTCGGATGATGGTTTAAGGTACGGATGAATTTACTATCGAATAGAATCGAATCAGTCGTGTATAGGATATCAGGCTTAAAGGTATCCACCTGGGCTCGAACAATATCGTGCATTGCCGTATTGTTATCTTTGAATTGAAAACCATGCTCGTGGGCCCATTGTACTTGCGTCGGTACACAATTTCCGATAATCCATTGAGCGTCATAACCAATATCGCTCATATAAGGTCCTATTGTATGAATAGCGGCAAATCCATCCTTTAGAATAGCATCCATCTGTTCAGAAAAGGTGAGATTAGAAAGGTTTGGGTTACGCCCATAGAGTATCTCAAGCGGTTTCGGATAAAAAGTGTCTATCTGCATAAAACGTAGTGGCTTTTGAGGCAATTCTGGCGCAGAACGCAAATTAAACATTTCGGACATCAAAACTGGTTCCTGTTCTCTAGTCTGGTCATTTAATCTTTGAGTTATTTGTGCAGGTTCTCTATGGGAAGAACTAATAATCTTGGCATCATCAACTCTGTGAAGATTATTCTTAAATCTACAGGTAAGCGCAGAGATTATATGACAAGCTTCATAAGAAACCTGTGTAAAAGACCATCTTCGTGAAATACATAAGAATTTGACTCTGAAAGATGTACCAGATTAGTTCCTGTTTCTATCTACCTGATCATACCTCAATGAGCGAAGACTCCGCTCCTATTATTACTCTTTCTACACCAATCAGACTAGCTTCTTGCTGTAGATACCATTCCACCGTCCGTCGTAGCCCTTCCTCAAATTTGACCTGTGGCACAAATCCGAATGCCTGTGTCGCCCGGCTAGTATCTAACATACGGCGAGGTTGGCCGTTAGGCTTAGTTGTATCCCATACGATGCGACCGTGAAAGCCGCACAAGGTCGCAATGTTCTTCACCAGGTCTCGAATGGAAATCTCAAAGGCTGAACCGATATTTACTGGGGCCGCGTCGTTGTATCGCTCGCTCGCCAGGACAATCGCCTCGGCAGCATCTTCGACATATAGAAATTCGCGGGTGGCGCTGCCATCCCCCCCAAATAACAATTTCATTCC
>JAAUSP010000063.1 GCA_012032575.1 Anaerolineales bacterium
ACTTGCGCCAGCCGCATTAACGCCTTTTTGCCCCGCTCGATGGCTTTGGCCAGTTGGACTTCTTCTTCAGCGCTTTAAAAGCGGAATGCGGCTGATTTCCTTCAGATACAGGGCGATGGAGTCGTCTACATCAAAATCCGTATCTGTGTCATCAGCCGCATAAATAACAAATCTTCAGACTCTTCAGTTTTGTCATCCGGGTCTGGCGGAGGGCCATCATCTTCCAGGTTAAAATAAAAAGTTTCTACCTGGTCGGGATCATCTTTGCCGACATAGGGGTCAAAAAAATGACCCTGCTCTAAGAAATCCTGATCTTCTTGTTGATAAAGTTGACCAAACCGTCCTGGGGAGCTGGCGTAAGAAGTATGACTTGGAAACATGGCGAATGCCTTCCTCCTAATACTTGAAGACTTTTGACCCAGTTTAACCACTTGCTTTGTGGCACTTCACAGCGAACGATTTTAAAACCACCCTTCAACAGAGGTCTAAACCCAACTTTTACCAAAAATTACTTTTCTAATAAGAGTCGGGTTGAAAAATGTTCTGCTCAAAATGAGATGTGGCAGTATATTGACCCTGCTTTTTAGACTTGCTGAAGTGTTGCTTTTAAAGAGCCGACATGGACAAATACAACAATATGTCAAGTAGTATAACATACTTTATGCCGAGATGCAATAGGCTTTATGCAAAGTTAAGATTAAAAATACCTCCAATTTGTTGATTTAGTGGTCAATTTTTGTTGAGAAAGGGTTCTGTTGACTTTTGGGAAAGCCAAATTAGGGGTTTTGCGCTTCTGGCCCAAAAATGCTTTGCCGATGACACATTGCACATAAGATTGGGAAATGGTATAATTTTTCAGCGTTAATTAATTGTTCTTGTTACAATTTTGATGGCTGGTCTTGTGTAGATTCATGAAATGGTAAAAGCTCTCATTGTTGATGACGATCCCATGACCTGTAGTTTGCTGGAAACGATTTTGCAGATGGAAAATTATCAAACGGCTTCAGCAACCGGTTTTGGTGATATTATTTCCCTCTTGGATAAAGAACAACCTCATATTTTAATTCTGGATTTTCACCTGGGCAGCAGTGAAACTTTGGGGCAAATACCTCTCATTCGCGCTCATCGGGGTTGGCAGCATTTGTCTATCGTGATGACATCGGCTATAGACCGCTGCCAGGATTGCCTGGAGGCCGGCGCCGATGCCTTCATCCTTAAGCCGTTTAATTGGCAAGACATGCTCAAAACCGTCAACAAGCTTCGCGAAAAACCTAAAAACCTAAGGAGGTGCAAGCACTCAACTAACCATTAATGAGGGGTTTCGTTGTTGGCTTATTATTGGCGCTGGCGGACAACTAATTGGGGGTAGAAGAAAAACGTCTTTGCCTTAGTATTTTTGAGCGGCGTTTTTTTCGCTCTATTGTTGCGAGTTATTAGCTAAGTCATCAAAAACTCATAGTCCATTTTGCTTTCGTGCCCCGCGAAGTGCGCGATTATTTCCGGTGTTGCCGCGTTTTCTTATTATCAGGGCCGAGACATTTTATCACCTTTTGGGAATATTTTTGGTGAACTCTCCTGGATGAATAGCCCGCCCACCCGCTGCCCCGAAACCCTCGTTTTTAAACTTTCCTATTAGACTACTTCAAAACGAGGTTAACTATTGTGACCCGAAAACGTCGAAACAACCGCGATAAACTCAACTGGTATCGCGTTGATTTGCATTTACACACGCCTGGTTCAAATGATTATCTGGAACCCGGCACAAGTTATTTGGACATTCTAAAACGAGCCGAACACTGCGGCCTGGATATTATCGCTTTTACCGATCATAATACCGTAGCCGGTTTGCGGGCGCTGCGCAAAGAAGTACAGGACCTGATGCTGCTGGAACAACTGGAGCGCATCCGGCCCGACGAGCAACAACACCTGAATGAATATCGCCGTTTGGCCGAAAAAATCTTATTGCTGCCCGGCTTTGAGCTAACCGCCACCCTGGGCTTTCATGTGTTGGGTATTTTCCCCCCCGAAACCAGCACGCGTGAATTGGACCATATTTTGCTCAACCTGCGCGTTCCCGCCGACCGTCTGGATGAAGGCTCGACCGAAGTGGGGGCTACAGTGGATGTGCTGACTGCCTACCGCATTATCCACGAGGCCGGCGGCCTGGTAATTGCCGCCCATGCTAATTCGGCCCACGGTGTGGCGATGCAGGGCTTTGATTTTGGTGGTCAAACCAAAATCGCCTACACTCAGGACCCTCATCTGCACGCTCTGGAAGTGACCGACCTGGAAGTGAAGCGCCGCCGCACCACAGCCAGTTTCTTCAACGGCTCCAAACCCGAATACCCCCGCCGCATGCACTGCATCCAGGGGTCCGATGCCCACCGGATTCACCGCGACCCGAATGACAAAAATCGGCTGGGCGTGGGCGAACGGGTAACAGAGGTGGCTCTGCCGGAAGCATCCTTTGCCGCACTCAAAGAGTTGTTCCTGGATAACGATTTCTCCCGTACCCGTCCTTTCCGCCCCAAACAAGCGCCTTTTGACCATGTGGCCGCGGCCCGGCAAGGGGGAGCCAATATCGTCCAATCCTTCCACGAGTCTCTGGCCCAGCGTGGTGGTCATCTGCACGAGGTATTGTGTGATATTTGCGCTTTTGCTAATACCAACGGCGGCACCCTTTTTGTGGGCGTATCTGATAACGCCCAAAACCCGGTGGCCGGTATCGCCAAACCCCAGGAAGCGCTTGAGATTATCCGCAACGAAGTCGAGAAGAGAATCACTCCGCCGTTGGATATTGGCATTGATATCCACGAAACCCAGGACAAAAAAGTCCTGCAAATTACCGTGCCGGTGGGCAGCGATCCACCTTATGTGATTGACGAGAATAAAATTTATATTCGGGATGAAACCGACAGCAACTTGGCCGTCCGGGATGAAATTGTGGCCCTGGTCAAGCGTAGCTTGCAGACAAAGCCGGAGCTGTTGGTTGCGCCCGCCGACAACCCGCTGGAAGAAGCGGTGGTTCAGCCGGTTCAGCAAAACGGCAGTTCGCCCGAACCCAAAACCGGGGTTGAAATTATCTCGGTGGAAGAACGTAAAGGTAAAAATTATTATACCTTGCGCGATTTACGCAACGGCAACATTGTCCATAATGTCACCCGGCAGTCGGCCCGCAAATTGTGGCAGTACGCCCTGACCGAACACGAAACGCATACAGTAGATGCCAGCAAAGTGGAATGGCAGGGTGATATTGGGTTGTGGAAAAAGTACAAACGAGGCGGCCAGGTGCGTTTTGACCTGCTCCAGCGCGATCCCGACAATCTGTTGCGCATTTATTACGGCGTTACCGAAGACGGGATTCATGGCCCCTGGCAAAAATTGATTGATACAGGCGAGGTGCAGGCGTAGAATGCAACCCAGAGTTGGGGTTTTGACCATCAGTGACCGGAGCGCCGCCGGCCTGTACGAAGACAAAAGCGGCCCACTCATCGGCCAGATAGCAACTGAGCGCCTTCAGGCAGTGGTGGACCGAACGGCGGTCGTGCCCGATGAAATTGGGCAAATCCGGGATATTTTGCTGGAATGGGTTGACCGTGACGGCCTGGACTTGATTTTGACCACCGGGGGCACTGGCTTTGCCCCGCGCGATGTCACCCCCGAAGCGACGCGATTGGTCATTCAAAAGGAAACGCCCGGTTTAGTTTTTGCTATGCTGCGCGACAGCCTGGCGGTGACACCACACGCCATGCTCTCCCGCATGGTCGCCGGCATCCGCGGCCGAACCCTGATTGTCAATTTGCCGGGTAGCCCCAAAGCGGTGCGGGAAAATTTGGAAACTATTTTGCCGGCGCTGCCCCACGCCCTGGAATTACTCAAAGATGATCCGCAGGCGCAGCAGAACCATACGGTCAAAGGATAGGAGAGGTATCATGAATCAAAATTGTCTTTTCTGTAAAATCGCCGCCGGACAGATTGGCGGCCCGCCGCTCTTTCAGGATGAGCATGTCACCGCTTTTCGGGATATTAATCCCCAGGCGCCGGTTCACGTGCTGCTTATTCCCAATAAACACATCAGCTCCCTCAGCGAGGCCAGCGCCGAGGATCAGGCCCTGTTGGGACATCTTCTGTTGACCGCGGCCAAACTGGCCCAGGCGGAAGGGGTGGCCAATGGCGGCTATCGCCTGGTGACAAATACCGGCCCGGATGGGGGGCAGTCGGTATTTCACCTGCATCTGCACCTGCTGGCCGGACGGCGGCTCACCTGGCCGCCGGGATAATTATTGATCCTGTATTACTTCTCAGGTTCATGTCATTTCGAGCGACGCCAGGAGCGAGAAATCCCCAGGTGCACCATGTAAAAGTGAGGTGTCGGAGATTTCTCCCTGCGGTCGAAATGATATAGCTGAGCGGTTACGCTTTTGTAGATTTTTAGAAAAGATTGGAATAATCCTATGAGTCTCAAAGATCAACTCAATGAAGATTTAAAAATTGCCATGAAAAGTGGCGAGAAAATCCGCACCGAAACCCTGCGCTCTTTAAAATCGGCCATTAAATATGCCGAAATTCAAGCCGGCAATGAACTGGACGATAGCGGGGTGCTGGGAGTCGTCGGGCAGCAGGCCAAACAACGCCGTGACTCGATGGCCGAATTTGAAAAGGGAAACCGGGCTGATCTGATTGAAAAAGAAGCGGCTGAACTGGCCATTCTGGAACGATACCTCCCGGCGCAACTACCTGAAGCCGAAATCGAGGCGAAGGCCAGAGCGGTTATTGCCGCTTTGGGCGTGACCGATGCCAAAGGGACCGGGCAGGTGATGAAACAGCTTATGGCCGAGCTTAAAGGCCAGGCCGATGGCAGCGTAATTAATCAAGTTGTCCGCCGGCTTTTAGCGTAAGCGTCTCACGAGAACTGTATGTTACAACGAACCGGAGAAGTCAGGAGCGGCGGCGTGCGCCCTACCTCTTTTCGGCAGATGCTGCGGGCGGTGTTGATTGCCCTTATTTTTGCCAGTGCCGGCACCGTGATCCTGATTTACCAAATAGTCCCCACCAACGTGGTTAAGCTGGAACTGGGCGATGTGGTGCCCGAAGATATTGTCGCACCGCGCCAGGTGGTCTACACCAGCACCATTGAAACCGATGCTGCCCGCGAACGCGCCCGCAGCACGGTTTCAACTATTTACAGCCCTCCCGACCCCAAAGTTGCCCGCCAACAGGTGGACAGACTGCGCAAACTATTTGACTTTTTGGAGTCGGTGCGGGCCGATTCGTATGCTTCACTGGCCGAGAAATCGGAATGGATTGGCGCAATTCCCGATTTGACCCTGTCCGATTTGGTGGTGGATCAAATCCTGATTATGAATGACACCGACTGGGCCGAAACCCGTCAGGAAGCCCTGGCCGTGCTCGACGAGGCCATGCGGGCCGAAATCCGGGAGACCCAGGTGGCGGCTACCCGCCGCCAACTGCCCACCAAAGTGGCTCTGGATACCTCGGATAATCAGTCGAGCGTGATTGTGGCCCTGACGGAAGATTTGATTCTGCCCAACACTTTCCCCGATGAAACCCGCACCGAAGCCGAGCGCCAGGCCGCGGCTAACAGCGTTCCGGCAGTGCAGGCCACTATCGAACAGAATGAGCTGGTGATTTCAGCGGGGCGCATTGTTGGCCCTAAAGATTTGGAACGGCTGCAAGCCCTGAATGCCACCCAGCCCGAGTTTAGCTGGTTTGATAGTCTGGCTACCCCCGCCGTTCTGGTCTTGTTAACCACCATTGTTATCAGCGTCTACCTGGCGCGTTATGCCCCGCGCATTTTGGCCGACGACCGGCGGCTTATCCTGCTGGCGTTTCTGCTCCTGACCTTTATTGCCATTGCCAAGCTGATGATCCCGGATCGAGGTTATATTGCTTATTTCTATCCGATTGCCGCTTTGACCATGATGGTGGTGGTGCTGATTAATACCCAGATTGTTTTTATTTTAACCACCGTTCTGGCGCTGTTGGCCGGTTATATCGCCACCGATGTCCCCTCGGCCATTGTGATTTACCTGATCCTGAGCGGCTGGACTGGGGCTTTGGCCATTGGCAAAGACCAGCGGGTGAATGCGTTGTTGGGGGCCGGGGTTTATGTGGGGATTATCAACGTTGGGGTAATTTTTGCGCTAAACATGTCCCTCCTATCTGATTTTACCAACCTGGGCATTTTGCTGCTGGTGGGTTTGCTCAACGGTATCTTTTCGGCTGGTCTGGCGACTATCGGCTTATCGGTCATCGGAAACCTGGTGGGCATTACCACTTCGATTCAATTGTTGGACCTGGGCCGCCCGACTCATCCCCTGCTGCGCCAGTTATTGCTCAAAGCGCCGGGGACGTATCACCACAGCCTGATGGTGAGTAACCTGGGTGAACAGGCCGCCGAACGCATCGGGGCCAATGCCTTGCTGGTGCGGGTAATGGCCTACTATCACGATGTCGGCAAAATGCAGCGGCCTTATTTCTTTATCGAAAACCAGCCGGAGGGCATCAACGTTCACGAAAAGCTTGACCCCCAGATTAGCGCCCAAATCATCATCAGTCACGTTAAAGATGGGCTGGATTTGGCCCAAAAATATCGGCTGCCCAGAGCTATCAAAGATGGGATGGCCCAGCATCACGGAACCAGTCTGGTCAAATATTTTTACTACCAGGCGGTTGAAGCAGCCAAAGCCAAGGACGCCCAGGTAGACCCGCTTGACTTTTTGTATCCGGGGCCAAAACCCCAAACCAAAGAAAATGGAATTTTGATGCTGGCCGATGTCTCCGAGTCAACCGTGCGGGCTTTGAAACCGAGTTCGGCTGATGAAATTGACGAAATTGTGCAAAAAGTCATTGCCGATAAACTGACAACGGGTCAACTCGACGATTGCGAGTTGACCGTGGCCGATTTATATCATATCCGCAGCGCGTTTGTGGATATTCTGCAAGGGGTACATCACCCCCGGATCAAATATCCCGAACAAGTCAAACTGGAAGATCAAGCCCAGTCGGGGCAACCGGCTCAGGAGAGCGCTCCGGCAGAGACTCCCGCTCCTGCCCGTCCCCGTCCCGGCCTATCGCTTGACCCCTCACCCCGCCCGGCTACCCTGATTCGACGGGAATAGATTATGATGGAAATCAACTTTCAAATAGATGATCCTTTTCAAGCCCGGATTGAGCCTGAACCACTCCAAAAAGCGCTTCAGGTGGCGCTCCATCGCTTTAACCAAACCTCTGACTCAGATACCAGCCCAGCCAGTTCGGTGACGCTGGTGGTAACTGATAATGACACCATCCGGCAGCTCAACGCCGACTATCGCGGGGTTGACGCGCCCACCGATGTTCTCTCCTTTGAAAATACGCCCGCCCCGGACTTCCCCCAGGTAGATGAGCTGGAGGCAGGCCATTTGGGTGATATTATCATCGCCTACCCCGTGGCCGAGGCTCAGGCGCAGGCCGCCGGACACACAGCCCAGGATGAAATTGTTTTGCTGGCCGTGCATGGCTTTCTGCATTTACTGGGGTTTGATCACGACAGCCCGGAAAACAAAGCGCACATGTGGCAGACTCAACATCAGGTTATGATTGAGCTTGGGTTGGGCCACGTCCAACCGACAGAAAGTTGAAGGTTTGCTCTGATGGTTCGAAAAATAAATCGTCTCGAAAGTTTCCAGTGCGCCTTTGCCGGAATTTGGTACACCCTGCGAACCCAGCGTAACGCCCAGATTCACATGGCGATTGCCGCGATCATCGTCATTATCGGTGCTCTGCTCAATTTATCCCTGCACGATTGGGCTGTTCTGGCCCTGACCACCGGCTTTGTCCTGGCCGCCGAAATGCTCAATACAGTGGCCGAGGCAGCCATGGATTACGCCACCAGCGATTTTCATCCCCAGGTTAAAGTGGTCAAGGATGTGGCCGCCGGAGCCGTCTTAACGGCGGCCATTACCGCCGTGATTGTGGGCCTGCTCATTTTGGGGCCGCCTCTATTAAAGTGGATGAATGTTCTGGCGGCTTGATCGAACTGTCACAAATTTGCAGGCTAACTTGCTAAAAAAACAGGAGTCGGTATAATCTTGCGTGGGCCTCTAGCTCAACTGGCAGAGCAACTGACTCTTAATCAGTGGGTTCCGAGTTCGAGTCTCGGGAGGCTCATCCAGGCCGACGGCGATTTCGCCGCCGGCTTTTTTGTAATCAAAACCGGGAAGAACAGCTATGCCTCAAACACTGCATCGTGCCTATGGAGCCATACTGCGAGGGTTGCTGGATCAGGCGCAGGCCACTGCTGCTGTTTTGGTTTTGGCCGATAGCGCCACCGAAAATCCCCATGTTCTGGCCCAGGCCGGCGAGTTAGCCCCCACCTATTGGGCCGGCCTGCTCAAAGAGCGTCCGCCCGAACTGTATATCCAACCGCTGGTTTCTACCGGCGAAATGACGGCCCTATTGGCTGTTTACACTGCCTCCCAAACCGATTGGGACGCCACCCAGCGCAGCCTGATTCGAGCCGCCGCCCGAAGCCTGGAGCACCTCTCCCGCACCGGCGAGGACGAGATTGACTGGCGGCAAATTACTGCCTCGCAGCGCATTCTGCCTGTGACCGAAGAAGAACTGTGCCGGATTGTCCTGGATATTCACGACGGCCCGGTGCAAAAAATCTTTTCGGCCCTCAGCCGGGTTAACCATTTGCAGCACGTCGCCGGGCAGCTTGCTGACCAGGAAACCAGCTCACTCGCCGGTTATCGTCATGATCTGGCCCAGGTAGCCGCCCTCCTCGAGGCCTCGCTGATTGAAATTCGCACGTTTCTGGGCGCTTTTCGCCCGCCCGAATTCAACCAGCGCTCCCTGCTGGACGTGCTGGAGGGCCTGATTATTCAGCACGAGGAGTTGACCGGAACCACCGTTCATCTCGAAGCCAACCTGGATTTGCCCGAAGTTGCCCCGCCGGTCAAAATTGCCCTGTACCGAATTTTGCAAGAAGCACTGGCCAATGGGGTGCGCCATGGCCGGGTAGATGAGCATTTTGTGCGCCTCTGGGCCGAGCAGGCCGACATTCACCTGGAAGTGGTTGATTTTGGCCCCGGCTTTCAACCGCCCGACCTGACCGGTCCGACAGCGACCGAACGGGCTGAGCACATCGGTCTGCGCGGTATGCGTGATCGCGCCCAACTGGTTGGCGGGGCCTTTGCCTTATTCAGCCGCCCCGGCAAAGGCACCCGCATTAGTGTGAAGGTACCCGGCCATGGCTAACCCGATTCGTGTTGTACTGGCCGACGATCATTCCCTGGTGCTTGACGGCTTGAAACAACACCTGACCGATACCCAAGATATCCAGGTAGTGGCTGCCGTTACCGATGGGGCAGCCCTGTTATTAGCCATCGAAGCTTACCGGCCGGATGTGGCCGTAACCGATTTGGTGATGGGCGGCATGGATGGTTTTACGGCTCTGGCCGAGATACGCCGGCGCGGGCTGGCCGTGCGAGTGTTGGTGCTCACCGCCCTGGCCGATGGTGAATCTTTGCAGCGAGCCATCGAACTGGAAGCCGATGGCATTGTCCTCAAAACCGAACCGCCCCGCCAGACGGTTGACGCCATCCGGCAGGTTGCCGCCGGTCAGGTGGTCTATCCTCGTGCGGTCCATAACTGGTTGGTACGCCGGGCCAGCCGCCAGCAGCCGCCCGATACCACCGTCCACAGCGACGATTTATCTGACCGGGAGCAGGAAATTCTGGCCTTGCTTGCCGAAGGCAAACCCAATCAGGAAATCGCCACCACGCTGCATCTCAGCGAAAACACCGTCAAGTATTATCTTAAAAACATTTACCGCAAACTTCAGCTTACCAATCGCACCGAAGCCGCCCGCGTTTTTCTGGAGCGTAAAGGACGGTTGCAAAACAGCCCCAAAATTTGAACGCCGGTCGCAGACCGGCTAGGCGCAGTAAAAATATTCAGCCCGGAGGGGGTCTGCGACCCCGTCCCCTGACCCCCGGCAACTACCCAAACGGGTAGTTTTTTTTACCCGGAAAAGTAGCCCTTTTTACCTTTTGGAGTGTTACAATTTTCACAAGATATTGCTATACTTAGTTTATCTTGATTGAACAATGGCCTTTAGTCAGGCATTAAATTTACTCAGGGAGGACGCCAGATGGCAGCGATCACAAATAATAAAGAAAAAAGTCGTTGGGCGGCAGGGGTAACCCCTTATGCCGAAATGGGCTATTACCGGGATGATTATGAACCCAAGGATACAGATATTCTCTGTGCTTTTCGGGTGACGCCCCAAGAGGGAGTGGACCCGGTGGAAGCAGGCGCGGCCATTGCCGGTGAGTCCTCCACCGCTACCTGGACGGTGGTTTGGACCGACCGCTTGACCACCCACGAACATTACCAGGCCAAATGTTACCGGGTTGACCCTGTGCCGGGAACCGACCAGTTTATCGCCTACATTGCCTACGATATTGACCTCTTTGAAGAAGGTTCGATTGCCAACCTGACCGCTTCGATCATCGGCAACGTGTTTGGCTTTAAAGCCTTGAAGGCGCTGCGGCTGGAAGATATGCGCCTGCCGCTGCATTACGTTAAAACCTTCCAGGGACCGCCTTTCGGCATTGTGATGGAGCGGGAACACCTGAACAAATATGGCCGCCCGCTGCTGGGGGCCACAGTCAAACCCAAGCTGGGCTTGTCGGCCCGCAACTATGGCCGGGTGGTTTTTGAGGCCCTGCGCGGCGGGCTGGATTTTACCAAGGACGATGAAAACGTCAACAGCCAACCCTTTATGCGCTGGCGCGACCGGTTTCTTTATTGTATGGAGGCCGTTAACCGCGCCTCGGCCGAAACCGGCGAAGTCAAGGGCCACTATCTCAACGTTACCGCCGCCACGATGGAAGATATGTATGAGCGGGCTGAATTTGCCAAAGAGTTGGGCAGCGTCATCATCATGATTGACCTGGTGATTGGTTATACCGCTATTCAGTCAATGGCTAAATGGGCGCGTAAAAACGGACTGATTTTGCACCTGCATCGCGCCGGTCACGGCACCTACACCCGCCAGAAAACGCATGGGATCAACTTCCGGGTCATTTCCAAATGGATGCGCCTGGCCGGGGTGGATCACATTCACGCCGGAACGGTGGTCGGCAAGCTGGAAGGCGATCCGAATACGGTGCGTGGTTTCTACAACACCCTGCGTGAAAGCAAGCTTCAGCCGGACCCAACCCAGGGCCTGTTTTTTGAACAGGATTGGGGGTCTATGCCGGGGGTAATGCCGGTGGCCTCCGGCGGTATCCACGCCGGGCAGATGCACCAATTGTTACACTACCTGGGCGAAGACGTGGTCCTGCAATTCGGCGGCGGTACCATCGGCCACCCCGACGGCATTGCCGAGGGCGCAGCGGCCAACCGGGTGGCCACCGAAGCCATGATCCAGGCCCGCAACGAAGGCCGCGACTATTTGACCGAAGGACCGGAGATTCTGGAACGAGCCGCCCGCTGGTCGCCCGCCTTACGCAAAGCCCTGGAAGTGTGGAAGGACGTAACCTTCAACTACACCTCCACCGACACCCCGGACGCCGTGGTGACGCCCACCTTTTAATTATTTCAGATTTCAGATTTATTGCTCGGAGGGGGTCTGTGACCCCTGACTGACGCGGGTCGTAGACCCGCTTTGAGCTTAAATCGTAAATGAACTTATGGAGATAAACTATGCGCATTACTCAAGGAACTTTTTCCTACTTGCCCGATTTGACCGATGAAGAAATTAAGGCTCAGGTGCAGTACTGCCTGGATAACGGCTGGCCGGTTTCGGTGGAGTACACCGACGATCCGCACCCGCGCAATGTTTATTGGGAAATGTGGGGCCTGCCGCTGTTTGATATGAAGGATGCCGTCGCGGTGATGGAGGAAGTCCAATCCTGCCGCCGGGCCTTTCCTAACCACTACATCCGGGTGAACGGCTACGACCGCAGCCTGGGCCGGCAAACCACCGCCTTGAGCTTTATTGTCAACCGCCCCCCCGAAGAACCCGGCTTCCTGCTGGAGCGAACCGAAGGGGCTGACCGTCAGATTCGCTACACCCTCAAATCGTATGCCGTTAACAAACCGGCGGGCAAACGGTACGAGGCGTGAGATGTGAGGCGTGAGGCGTAAAAATTCTTCACGCCTCACGCCTCACAAGATGGAGTCGAACTGTAATTATGACAAACCAAGTCGAAACGCCCCCTTTGATAGATATTGACGCCGTTTTTAGCCAGGCGAACATCCAGCAATTTCTGAACGACCTGGATCAGGAACTGATCGGGTTAAAGCCGGTCAAAACCCGGATCAAGGAAATCGCCTCGCTGCTGTTGATTGCCCGCCTGCGTGAAGATCGGGGGTTTGCCACTGAGCGACCGACCCTGCACATGAGCTTTACCGGCAATCCGGGCACCGGCAAAACCACCGTGGCCATGCGCATGCCAAAATCCTGCATCATTTAGGCTATGTGCGGCGGGGTCATCTGGTCGTTGCCACCCGCGATGATCTGGTGGGCCAGTATGTCGGCCATACCGCCCCCAAAACCAAAGATGTGCTTAAGCGGTCTGCTGGCGGCGTGTTGTTTATTGACGAAGCCTACTATCTCTACCGGCCCGAAAATGAACGGGACTACGGCCAGGAAGCCATCGAAATGCTGCTTCAGGCGATGGAGAACCAACGCGAAGACCTGGTGGTGGTTCTGGCCGGCTACAAAGAGCGCATGGATACCTTTTTTCAGGCCAATCCTGGCTTTCATTCGCGCGTGGGACATCACCTCCACTTTCCAGATTATTCCATGGAGGAACTGCTGGAGATTAGCGAGTTGATGGTCAGGCAGCAAAACTACATGTTTGACGAAGCCTCACGGCAGGCTTTTAAGGAATACCTGGTTTTGCGGATGCAGCAGCCTCATTTCTCTAATGCCCGCAGCGTGCGCAACGCGCTTGACCGGGCCAAACTTCGCCAGGCCAACCGGCTGGTCCAGCAGGGCGGAACCATTTCGCCAGCCGAGTTGTGCCGTTTTGATGAGAGCGACATTCGCCAAAGTCGGGTTTTCCGAGGTGGGTTGGAAGGTGAGAGCATACAAGCCACGAATTAGGAGGAGCACTATGAACAAACAGCGTCCCATCATTTTGGGTATCGTCGGCGACAGCGCCGCCGGCAAAACAACCCTGACCAGCGGGCTGGTCAATATTCTTGGCCCGGAGCGGGTCACCCATGTTTGCACCGATGATTACCACAAGTACGACCGGCGGGAGCGGGCCGAACTCGGCATCACCGCCCTGCACCCCAATTGCAACTATCTGGATGTCCTGGAACTGCACCTGGAACGGCTGCACTACGGTCAGCCGATTCTGAAGCCGGTTTATGACCACTCCACCGGCAGCCTGGTCCGGCCCGAATATGTCCAGCCAACCGAGTTTGTCATCGTCGAGGGGTTGTTGGGCTTTCACACTGCGGTTATGCGTCAGTTTTACGATGTCAAAGTTTACCTGGACCCACCCGAAGATTTACGCCGGGTCTGGAAAATCAAACGAGACACCGCCAAGCGCGGTTATGTCCCCGAACAGGTGCTGGCCGAACTGGAGAAGCGTGAGCCGGACTCACGAGACTTCATCCGCCCCCAGCGCCAGGAGGCCGACATTGTGGTGCGCTTTTCGCCACCGCAGGGCGTCCCCCCGGCAGAGGCCGGTCCTACGCTCAACGTGCGGCTGGTGCTGCGGCCCACCATTCCTCACCCCGATCTGACCTATCTCTCGGAAAGCCCCGATAACGCCGACTCGGCCATTCGACTGGGCCTGGACCGGGACAAAGGCCGTCCGGTGGACATTCTGGAAATTGACGGCCACGTGACTCCTGAGCATGCCGTCGGGTTAGAAGCGGCCATCTGGCAGCACCTGCCCGACCTGCGGGCTTTGCCGGAAGATCAATTTGGCGATTATCAGGACCGCATGGAAGTGCGCCACAGCTCGCCCCTGGCCCTGACCCAACTGCTCATCACCTATCATCTGCTGCGCAAATACAGTGATGTCGCCCAAATTCCTTTTGCCCCGCCGGTGGCCGCCCTGAGCCGGGTGAAGCCCAGCGCGGTACCCGTTTCCTGAGCAGCGATGGCGTTGAAAGCTTTGATTTTTGATGTGGACGGCACAATGGCCGATACCGAGCGTGACGGCCATTTGCCGGCCTGCAACCAGGCCTTTGCCCGGCTGGACATTCCGATTCAATGGACCTGGGATGAGTTTAAAACGATGCTGCCCATTGGTAGTAATGCCCAGCGCATGCGTCTGGCCTTGCAAAAACTGCCCCAACCGCCGGTCGAGTTGGACAGCGTGGTCGCCAACCTGGTCAAGCTGAAACAGCAGTTTTATATTGAACAATTTGTGCCCCATTTGCCTTTGCGGGCCGGAGTCCGCCGTCTGATCCACGAGGCGGCAGGGCGTAACATTCGTTTAGCCATCGTCTCCAGTTCCGACGAGCCACAAATTTACGCGCTGCTGCGTTATCGCCTGCCGGAATTTGAAACGTGCTTCGATCCCGTTTTGGGCAAGCTGGTCGGGCCAAAAACTGCGCCCGACTCGCCCTTATACCGGCACTGTCTGGAATTGTTGGGGGCCAGCCCGGCGGAAACCCTGGTGATCGAGGACTCCGAAGTGGGCTTTCGCGCCGCCCAGACCGCCGGACTACCTTGTGCTGTGATTTACAATGACTACACTTACGGCCAGAATTTTACCGGGGCCGCTTTGGTGGCCCGCAGTCTGGAGTATTTTGATCTGGACCGTCTGGCGGCTTTGTGCCTGCCGGATAACGGATCGTGATACGGATGAGGCGGGGATAGAAATGCTCACAGGTCGCCCATTACGTTTTGCCTTACCCGGAGCAAATTAACGGGGATGCTTTGAATCTTAGGAACTGCCTTATCTAATTTCGTAAGGGGGTAGTGATGTCAGATAAGTTGTACGATGTGACGATTATCGGGGCCGGGCCGGTGGGCTTGTTTGCCGCCTTTTATGCCGGCATGCGCGATCTGGATACGCTGGTATTGGAAGCCCTGCCCAGGCCCGGCGGACAGCTTACTGCTCTCTACCCCGAAAAATATATCTATGATGTGGGTGGTTACGTAGCTGTGCTGGCCCGTGATCTGGTGCAGGAGCTTTGGAAACAAGGCAGCCAGTTTGGGGCAGAATTTCGTTTCAATGAGCCGGTGGTGCGCTTCGAGGTTCTGGAACCGGGCCGGCTGCGGCTGATCACAGCCTCGGGTGTTTACCACAGCAAAACCGCGATTATCGCCACCGGGCTGGGCGCGTTTAGCCCCAACAAGATTTTTGTCGAAGGCGCGGATGTGTTTGAAAACAGCGGCATCCATTACGTAGTCCATAAAAAAGAGGACTTTCTGGGCAAGCGGCTGTTGATTGTCGGCGGGGGTGATACCGCCGTAGATTGGGCGCTGGAATTGCAGCAGTGGGCCAGAGAAATTACCCTGATCCACCGTTTTGACCATTTTGAAGCCCACGAGCGCAGTGTCCAGGCGCTTCATCGCAGCAAAGTTCACGTGTTACCCTGCCACGAGCTGCGGCTGGTGGCCGGCGACGAGCGCCTTCAGGAAGCAACCGTGTTTAACAACATTACCGAAGGCGAGCACACTCTGCGGATTGACGATGTTCTGGTTTGTATTGGGTTCAAGGCCGACCCCGGCCCGATTATGGAGTGGGGATTGGCCCTGGAAAAGCGGTCCATCCTGGTCAATGGCAAAATGGAAACCAACCTGCCCGGCGTCTACGCTGCCGGCGATATTACCCAGCCCGCCGACTCGGTCAAAATGAACTTGATTGCTAACGGGTTTGGCCAGGCTACTTTGGCCGTTAACCTGGCCAATCAGTTTATTTATCCCAAATCCCGTATCTTTCCCGGCCATAGCAGTCAAAAGAAAGGTATGCGCTACGCGCCGGTTCCGGTGGGCCATGGGAGCAATAGTGACGGCAAAAGTGAAGAAGAACTGGCGGCCACTGCGGCCTGAATTTCTTTAGTTATCTAATTTTTGATTGCGAGTTTGGAGACAGCTATGACAGAGAGACCTGATCGAAACCTGGCGATGGATTTGGTGCGTGTAACCGAAGCGGCGGCGCTGGCAGCGGCCCACTATATGGGCCTGGGCAATAAGGAGGCCGGCGACCAGGCGGCTGTAGATGCGATGCGCTCCGTTTTGCACACGGTTGAAATGGATGGGGTGATTGTGATTGGCGAGGGTGAAAAAGACGAAGCCCCGATGCTCTACAATGGTGAATTGGTGGGCGGCGGCCATCCTCCGGCGGTAGATGTGGCCGTTGACCCGGTGGAAGGCACACGACTGCTGGCCCTGGGGCGGCCCAACGCCATTTCGGTGATTGCCGTGGCTGAACGTTGGAGCATGTGGCAGCCCGGCCCTTCGTTTTACATGAACAAAATTGTGGTGGACCGAAACGCCCGGCAAGCCATTGATATTACCCTTTCACCCACGGAAAACCTGCACCGCATTGCCGGGGCGTTGGGCCGGCGAGTTAACGAGCTAACCGTATTTGTACTCGACAAACCGCGTCACGAAGCGCTGATTGCCGAAATACGCCATACCGGGGCGCGGATTTCGCTCCACACCGATGGGGATGTAATGGGCGCATTGATGGCCGCTATTCCCGGCAGTGGGGTTGATGTGTTGATGGGGACCGGCGGCACGCCGGAAGGAGTCATTGCGGCGGCAGCGGTCAAAGCGCTGGGCGGCGGCATGCAGTGCCAGCGCGCTCCCCAAAGCGAGGCTGAATGTCAGCGCTTAAAAGCCGCGATGGGCGATGAAGTTTACCAGGTTTTGACTCTGAATGAGCTGATTAAAGCCGACGACGCTTTCTTTGCCGCCACCGGCATCACCGACGGCCCGTTGTTGGAAGGCGTCCACTATGACCGCCAGGGCGGGGTCACTACCCACAGTATTGTTATTCGCGCCCTGTCCGGCTCGGTGCGCTACATCAAGGGCATCCATCAGCTCAAGCGGGAGTTTCCTTTCGGGCGGGTCAATGTCGAGGAAGCGGTTCAATTGGTGGCCCACTAATTAAGGATTATCAGTAGATCCAAATTTGCCAGCAGTGGCGGCTCCCACGCCGCCGCTACGCAGGCGTGGGAGCCTGCTCCGCTTCAAAAATTGGATCTACTGATTATGGAATCAATGCCTTTAAGTTAAGCAGCATCCTGAGTAGGTAAGCGAAGCGAACCGTATCGAAGGGTGCTGCGCGGCTAGGAAACTCGCACCCTTCGATACGCGCTCCACTTCGTTTCGCGCTACTCAGGATGCTATTCTCATTCTTAAGGTAGGCCAAAGCTGGCCTGTAGCTCACAGCGGAGGGTTTATGCCAACGAAAACAGTTAAGGATGTGATGCATGTAGGGCTTATTACCTGCCCGGTCCACACCCCTATCCCCGAAGTGGCCCGGATGATGATTAAACACGACATCAGCGCTATTGTCGTCACCGATGAGTCAGGCCACCTGGCTGGGTTGATTGCCCGGACCGATATGATTGTACTTTACGGTTATCAGGAGATGTGGCCCCACTTAACGGCTGAGCAGGCTATGGTTACAAAAGTAGCCACCATCGCCCCCAACGAACTGGCCACGAAAGCCGCCCAGATTATGACCGAACGCAAATATCACCGCCTGATTGTGACCGAGATGAACGGCCAGGGTAAGGAAAAACCTCTGGGCGTCGTGTCAATGACGGATATTGTGCGCGATATGTCCCTGGTGTGAACGGGAGTAAGGAGTAGGGGGAGAAGCAGATTTCTTACTCCATTTAACTTATCCTTGTCAGAAGGACGGAACACTATGAAACACATCAAGTTTGCCCCTTCTATTTTAGCGGCTGATTTTGCCCGGCTGGGCCAGCAGGTTCAGGATGCTGAGGCAGCGGGGGTGGATTATATTCACGTGGATGTGATGGACGGCCATTTTGTGCCCAATATCACCATCGGCCCGCTGATTGTGCAGGCGTTGCGACCCGTCACCCGGCTGCCCCTGGATGTGCATCTGATGATTGAGCAGCCGGAGCGCTACCTGGCCGATTTTGCCCGCGCCGGAGCCGACATCCTGACCGTTCACGTCGAAACCTGCCCCCACCTGCACCGGACCATCCAGCAGATCAAGGAGTTGGGGGTCAAGGCCGGGGTAACGCTCAACCCGGCGACGCCGCTGTCACTGCTGGAAGAAATTTTGCCGGACGTAGATTTGGTCCTGATTATGTCGGTCAATCCCGGCTTTGGCGGCCAATCCTACATTCCTGGCAGCACAGCCAAAATTGCCCGGCTGCGGGCAATGCTGGATGCGATTGGGTCTCAAGCCGATTTGGAAGTGGATGGGGGAGTCAATCCCGCCACGATTGGTGAGGTCGTGGCCGCCGGGGCGACGGTATTGGTGGCAGGTTCGGCCATTTTTAATCAACGCGCTTCCGTACAGCAAAATGTGCAACAGTTGCGCAACTTATGTTTTCAATCTATGGAGGTGTCGTGATGCTGATAATGATTACTCCAGCGACGGTGCATATCTCGATCCCGCCCGAACTGAAAGGGCAGGCCCGATTGTTGCTGCAAGACATCTGGCAGGAGGAATTTGCCCACCAGTCTCATTTCATTCTGGAAATGACCCAGGCGGTCAGAAATTTTATCGAAAAGGCCAAACTCGACCCGACCATCCTGGTTTATCGTTAAATTTTATCAAGGAAAGGAGATTTTTATATGATCGTAACCACTGACCAATTGTTCAAAATAGCTTATGGCAAATTTGCGATAGGCGCTTACAACATCAACAATATGGAGCAAACACTGGGCCTGTTTAAGGGCCACGTTAAAGCCCAGGCGCCTTTCATCGTACAAATCTCAAAGGGGGCGCGCAAGTACGCCGGGGTCAGAATGCTGGAGGCGCTGCTGCGCTCGGCGGAAGAGATGTACCCCGAAGCCATCTTTGCCGTTCACCTGGACCACGGCGACGAAGCTACCTGTTACGATTGTATTGACTCCGGCTTTTACAGCTCGGTTATGATTGATGCTTCGCACCACCCGTTTGCCGAAAACGTGGCCATCACCCGGCGCGTGGTCGAACGGGCACATGCCAAGGGCCTCAGCGTCGAGGCCGAATTGGGCATGCTCGGTGGGGTGGAGGAGGATATCGCCCTGGACGAGAAACACGCCCTGCTGACCGACCCCGACGAGGCCGCCGCCTTTGTGGCCGAAAGCGGCTGTGACAGCCTGGCGGTGGCCATCGGCACCAGCCACGGCGCTTACAAATTTGCCGGCAAACAAGGCTTGCACTTTGACCGGATTGCCGCCATTCGGGCCAAGCTGCCCGGTGTGCCCCTGGTGATGCACGGTTCCAGTTCCGTCCCCGCCGACGAAGTCCGGCGGATCAACGAGGCCGGCGGCTCACTCGACCCTTCGGCCAGGGGCGTGGATGACAACGAATTTGTCCGTGCCATCCCGCTGGGCGTGACCAAAGTGAATATTGACACCGACGGCCGCCTGGTCTGGACCCGTGTTCACCGCGAGTATTTCCGCGACTGCCCCGACGGCTTCGATTTTCGCAAGCCAGGCCAGATTTTGGTGGACGAATACGCCGATTTTATTGTCCACAAAAGCCAGAAGCTGCAATCCGCCGGAACGCTGTCGCTGGTGCGGGAGCAGTTGAGTTTGGCCTCTGCCGCTGCATAAATATATAGCTATTCAGATAATATTTTGGGTAGGGGCACGGCCTTGCGCCTGCCCACCAGGGGCGACCGCAAGGGTACGCCCCTACCCAATTCAAAATGTTTTTCTGAATATCTATAGTTGCTTAGAACGTGTTTCTTAAATCAGTTTGTTTGCCAATTTAGACCCAGAAACCCGGTTTTTAGCCTTAAAATCATAGCTCAAAAACCGGGTTTCTCATTTAAGAAACACGTTCTTAGAGGCGGTCTGCGACCGCCTTTATTCAGGCTTCGTTTATTCACACGACCGCGGGACAACATCGCCATTTTCAGCGCCGGTGTCGTTTCCGAATGAGTTATCCAGAAAAGCGGTTCCAAATTGATACTGCCGGCCTCTGGCTTGTTTCCACTTGTCGTGCCGCTCTCGCCATTCGTCGGAATGATGAAGCATATTTTGGATCATGAAGGGGATTCTTTTTAGAATTTCCAGCTCCGGATTGGGGGTCCAGCCCAGCCGGCGGTGGGTGTGCGAGGCGTCTACGTTCAGGCTCAGGTCAATGTATTCACCCATCCAGGAGCGCTCAAAGGGCATGTGCCCGGTCATTCGGCCGAGAGCCTCGCGCATGGCGATACCCACTCGGGCCAGGGGTTTGGGCATACAAATGGGGGGGCGAGGTGCGCCATAATAACTGCGCATGGTCTCCTGGTAAAGCGACAAATGCGTAACCGCGCCATTGGGCGACCCCTGCAAAACTTCCAGCGGCTCCCATTCGCGGTACTTCTCGATCACCCGCAGATAAAACACCAGCAAATCGCGGGCGTGCAGGTAGGGAATGGCCCACAGTCCTTTGCCGCCCAAAATACGGGCATTCCAACGATTGGAGCACCAGGTCCGCAGAAAATTATCCAGCGGTTCGTACTCGCACCAATCGCTAAAAATGGCTGCCAGCCGCACAATGCACGCGGGGATCTGATCCCGATACTCCCGCAGCATCTCTTCGCCGACCCGTTTTGACTGGGAATAGGGCGGCGGCGCGGTGGGCGGGGTAGCCTCGGTGATGGCTTCGCCCGGTTTGGGGAAGGGACAGGCGGCAATCGAGCTGGTGAAGAAAACCTTTTCAGGTTGAGCGGCGCGGCCAGTTCCAGCACGTG
>JAAUSP010000826.1 GCA_012032575.1 Anaerolineales bacterium
ATAATCTCCAGTAAAAAAATGTGGCAGTTGACTCGAGGAGGAGTAATGTTATTGCGGTGTCTGCTCGCATGGGTGCCGGTGTTGTTGTTGGCGGGCTGTATGGGGGTATCTGCTTCACCCAGGCTCACCTCAACCGAACTCAATTTGTATGGTTTCTCCGAATATGTCCCGGCCGACCTTTTGACCGGCTTTGAGCAGGCCACCGGGGTCAAGGTGACTTACGAGACTTACTCGAATAATGAAGAGATGCTGGCCGGGCTGTCTGCCAAGCCGGGTTACTATGACCTGCTTATTCCCAGCGATTACGCGGTTGAAATTTTGATCGGCCGGGATGCGCTGCGCCCGCTCGATTTGGCGGCAATCCCTCATTACAACAATATTGATCCGGCGTTTCTGTCGCCCTATTTTGACCCCGGCGGTGATACTCAGGGCCGCCGTCCGGCGCTGCGCAATGCCAAATTCAGTTTGCCTTATCAGTGGGGGACCACCGGCATCCTCTACGACCCGGCCCAAGTGACCGACCCCATCACCCGCTGGGCTGACCTGTGGCGGTCTGAACTGGCCGGTCATTTAGTGGTGCTGGACGACTCGCGTGAGTTGATTGGGGCGGCGTTGCTGTCGCTGGGTTATCAGAAAAATGAGACTAACTTGGCCCGTCTGGCCGAGGCGCGAGATAAATTGAAGGAACTGGCCCCCGGCGTCATCGCCTTCGATTCGGCAACCCCGGAGGATTATCTGCTTTCCGGCGAAGCCTGGGCCGGGGTTGTCTTTAACGGCAACGCGGCCATCGCCCTGGCCAAAAATCCCAATCTGGTTTACATTTTGCCCGAAGAAGGAGCCGGCATCTGGTTCGATAATATGGTCATTCCCGCCGACGCCCCTCACCCCGATGCTGCCGTCGCCTTTATCAACTATGTGCTGACCCCCGAACACAGCGTTTTGATTACCCGCGAGTTTCCCTACTCCAATCCCAATCAGGTGGCGCTGGAATATTTGAAGGCTAATGATCGGGCTTTGTATGACAGTTATATGAGCAACGCGGCCTCAAATCCGGCTCAGGATGCGCTGGCCGGCGCGCATTTGGTCAAAAATGTCGGCCCGGAAGCCGCGGCATTGTATGAGCAGTATTGGACTGAAATCAAAGCCAGCCGCTAAGCAATGAGAATTAAATAATTTGCTCATTTGGTAGATTTGGAGATTATAGACTGAATCTCTAATCTCTAATCTCCAACTTTCCAGTAACCCGGAGGCAAGCTGAATGACCGAGATAACCCGCCCAGAAACAACGGTTCGCCCCGCCGATATCACGGTGCGGGTTGTGCGCCAGCAGCTCAAACTTTTGCCGCTGGTGGCGATCCTGTTTTTTACGGTCAGCGGCGGAGCTTACGGTCTGGAAGATTTGATTGGTTACTCAGGGCCGGGGATGGCCCTACTGCTCATCCTGGTCACGCCCCTAATTTGGAGCCTGCCCACTGCCCTGATGGTGGCTGAACTGTCAACCGCTATGCCGGTACAGGGCGGTTATTATGCCTGGGTCAAAAAGGCGATGGGGCCGTTTTGGGGCTTTCTGGAAGGCTGGTGGAGCTGGTCAACCTCTTTTGTGGATATGGCGATTTATCCGGTGCTTTTTGCCGATTATCTTTCGACGCTGCTGGTGCAGCAGTTTGATTTTCATCTGATTGAGGAAAATGAACTGGTCCATTGGGGCGTCACCCTGGTAATTATCTGGGTTTTTTCCTATTTGAATATTCGCGGGGTCAAAAGTATCGGCGACTCGTCCAACCTGTTTAGCCTGTTTATTCTGGCTCCGTTTGCGGTGATGTCTTTCATCGGGATTATCCAGCTTATCATGAATCCGGTGGCCATTTGGGAGCCGTTTGTCCCGCCCGATAGCACCATGCTGGGCGCGTTTGGGGTGGGCTTGTTTGTGGTCATGTGGAACTATCTGGGCTGGGATGGAGTGTCTACCGTGGCCGGCGAGATGGACAACCCCAAGCGCATTTATCCGCGGGCGCTGGCCATCACCATTCCCCTGGTGACGCTGGCCTATTTGCTGCCGGTGGTGGGCGGCTGGCGCCTCGCCGGATTGGGCCGGCTGGACCGCCGGCTATTTCCCCGAAGTGGCCTCAGCTATCGCCGGGCCGTGGCTGGGGGCATGGCTGGCGATTGGCGGCCTGGTCAGTGCGGTCGGCCTGTTCAGCGCCATTTTGTTGTCTATTTCGCGGGTGCCTTTTGTAATGGCTGAAGACGGCTATCTGCCCAAAGCCATTACCAAACTGCATCCGACCTATGGTACGCCCTACGTCGCGATTATTATCTGCGCCGTTATCTACTCTTTCTTTACCCTGAGCGCCTTTGCCAGTTTGGTGGTGGTGGATGTCATTCTCTATTCCGCTGCGCTGTCCCTTGAATTTGCCGCGCTGGTGGTCTTGCGGATCACCCACCCCCACATGAAGCGGCCTGTCCGGGTGCCGGGTGGCTGGATTGGGATTGCCCTGGTCTGCCTGCTGCCGGCAGGGGTTGTGGCTTTGGCTATTGTCAGTACCATTCAGGAGGAAGGCATCGAAGCGCTGTATCTTTCCATAGCCGCTATTGCCATTGGGCCAATCCTATATCCCTTCCTGCGTAAATTTGTCAAAAAAGACCAGCCCGATGTGCCGGTGGAGATTGAGGTTGAGGAAGCAGGCGCGGCAGCGTGAAGTGTGATAGATTAAGGCTAAGGCTAAGCCTTAGCCTCTCGGCAGTAGATACTTCAAGAGGATATCTCAATGATCCAGAAAATCTTATTACCCATTGACGACTCCGAACATTCCGAAAAGGCCATCTTGTACGCTACCGATTTGGCAAAATTGACCCGTGCGACCGTCATTGTCATGCATGCCTTTCATATCCCCGTATTCCGCAGACGGGGCACTGCGGCGGTGGAAGATTTCAAAATCTCGCTGCAAGAAGAAGCCAAGGAGTTGGTAGCCGAAGTGGCGGCTCAATTGCAGAATGAAGGCCTAATAGCCTCGGCGCTGGTGGTCGAAGGGGCGGCATCGGAGGCAATTTTGCAGGCTGTAGAAACGGATCAACCCGATTTGATCGTGATCGGATCGCGCGGCGGCGGGGGACTGCCGGGCCTCCACCTGGGCAGCGTAGCCGAGCGAGTGGTGCGCCGGGCGGCGGTGCCGGTTTTGGTGGTCAAAATAAAATCCAAAGGTTAC
>JAAUSP010000827.1 GCA_012032575.1 Anaerolineales bacterium
GTCCGAGGCTGAAGCCGTCGGACGTAAAAGCGCAAAGCCCGCCGGGCTAAATTACAGCTCGCAGAGCTTGGCCCTTTCAGCGCGACGGCTTCAGCCTCGCGCTTTTGGCCGCCGCTAATGCCCAACTTGTTTGTGAACAGAACAAAACCCATTCATTCAAGCCCCAGTTGCTCTTTGACCTCCGCCAGGGGAATCCTTTTGCCCTGACTCCGCCGCTTCTCCAGAAATTCCATCAACTCCTGGTTTTGCTCCGTTAATTCAACCTCGCGTTCAAAATCCTCTTCTTCCCCTACCTCAAAGCCTGCCCACGCTTCAAGGGAAACTAACATAAAACGCTGCCCATTCGCCGTTTCCAAGATCAAACCGCTTTGTTGAGCCTGTTTTAACAATTCATTGAGTCTATTATCTTCGACTGGAATTGTAATAACCGTCATAATTCCCTCTTTTCACCCCGAATAAATAACAGATTGCCGATTTTGAACCCCACCGCCTCAATGCTGACAATCCACACCTCATCTTCAACATTGTAGAACACCCGAAATTTACCGAGCTGGGTGCGTTAAAAGGCGCAAGTCCGGTTTTGAAGCAGCGGCGGGGTCAGCGATGGCCCACCGACTGTAACTTGGCCCCCATAATCCGGGCGGATCATTTTAACGGAAAGCAACCCATCTTTTACGGACTGCTTGGGAGGCACGGCCCCGCTGAAAGGTGAGGTGGAAATGCCCCACGACCCTCACTTTACGACCTCCTGCCTTTATTTTATTGTTAATTCTTCTAGCAAGTCGTATCCCCACACATTATGAATAAAATCTATTAATTCTTTCTTGTGTATATTTAACCATTCAGGATGATTCCCTTCATATAATTGAATCTCCCAATGATACCGATATTTGCTTCTTGGTCTATCATCTATTTTGAGGCTTGAAACCGCGTGACAATGATAAAAGAAATTAACAATTCTTTTTAGCGCCCATTCCAAATATTCATAATTGGATAAATCAAAAAATTCTAAACTCTTTTTTGGTGAGGATAGCCGCGTCCTGTAGACTCTGAAATTAATTTCGTTAACCCCTTTAGCTTTATTACAAACACTACATAATGTCTGTGAATTATCAAATTGTCGTCGGTCCACCAAATTTGACCGGGATAATATGGTCAACTTCAAATTTTACCCGTTTCCCTTTTGTTCTGGTTTTTCCACAACACAAACAAGTATAATTATCCCGAATAAACACCTGTTCCTTCTCTAGTTCCGTCAATTCCCTTTTGGTTTCTGTAATCTCTGGCGGTGGAACAATTATTACTGGTTCACTGTTATATTTTATTTTATGAATTGCCGCCGTCGTTCTGCATCAAACGCAGTTGAGAATCTGTTGTAATCTTTATAAAACGATTGCCATAATTTATCCGACGAATGAAATTCCTTAACCAATAATTCATCAATGGTTAAATCATCCATACGTTGCTGTACGGCTTCAAAGGCGATTTGGCTTAAATTATGCTTATCGCGTTCTTCAAAGGTATAAAACATTGGGGGCTTTCCTGACTGAGCAATGTGCCGAGCAATTCGGATGACATCTAAATCAAGCGTTTTATTTACATTATCTTGCCCTGTATCGAAATACGTCGCAATCCACTTTTCTACCTGAAGCTGTACCAATTCAAGGTTTAAGCTTTCATTTTCCCATTCGGGGGATAGCGTCTGAGAAATATCTTTGATAAACTTCGCAAATTTAGTTTGTGTATTGTGATAGACGATAATGAATTCCTTAAATAAGTTCGTTTCATCTTCAACATTGATTAGTACCTCAGTTTCATACCAGCCGACTGGAATTTGTTCCAAGTACGGCTTATCAGCAAACACAAGGCCGCTATCTAGTTTTCGCGACAGGTCTTCGACCAATTTAATAGCGATATATTGCAGAGGATAATGGCCTTTGACTTTACCTTCTCTCGCATCCATCCCTCCTTCGTTGGGAGTTGCAAAATTCAGTAAGCGTTTCCAGTTATCCGCAAAGAAGACGATATTGGCAATTTCTTTATCTTGACCTGCGCCGGCTTTTTTCCCTCGTAAGGCTCTGCCTATCATTTGGGTTAACAAGATCGGACTGGTGGTCTGCCGTGTGATAAAGACGGTATTGACATCTGGAACATCTGTGCCTTCCGTCAGCATTTTTACATTAATTAATACATCCAATTGATTGTTTCTAAAATTTTTGAGGATAACCGCATTTTCAGCAGAAGTTCGTTTGTTTCTTTGTTCAGCAGAATTCGGCGTGGCGTCGACATGTGTATAGATGGCATCCACCCTGACACCTTTTTCGTTGAGTTTTTCCTTGATATATACACATTGAAACCATCGATCTGCAAAGATGATGGTCTTCCGATACTCTTTTCTATTTTGGAGGTATTCATTGATAATATAGTCATTTCTCCCTGAATCTTTCGCCAATTTTTCAACTAACTCTTCCGGCAAGTCATTATGCTCTCTGACCACATGGTTATATACCCTATCATCAACTTCAAATTCTTTCCCGGTATTTTTTTGAATATAGTTAGGAACGGCTAAAATTCCTTGTTTCGTTAAATCGGCTTTATCCACCTCATAAATAATACCTTTTTTGGTAAACATTTCGGTATTAAAGATTTCAAACAACCACCCCCTTCTTCGTTCATCATTATACGTCGGCGTTGCTGTCAGACCTAAGAAATAGACGGTTGGCATAATGTCTCGAATACCGATTTTGTCCTTACTTCCACCGACGAGAAGATTTCTGCACCCATATGCAGGCGCATGATGCGCCTCATCTAAAACCACAAATAATCCTGTTTTCTTGGAGTTGGTGATATAGTTTTCAAACGCGGTAATTTTTTTATTGCCCTTGCCATCTAACGCGGTGGTATTCCAATTACTAATCGCGGTTTGGGTGGTGATAATAACAATATCATCAGTTACTTCAATGGAAGAAGGATTTTCATGCAGAGGATTACTTGAGACGATACGTATATTTATTCTATCTCGTGTATGTGCTTCTAACAGATTCTCTGTAAACGTTTCATAGGCTTGCTCAAGCAAATGTGAGGTATGCGCCAGCCAGACAACCTTGATATTTTTTGGAAGAACGTTTCTGCAAATCCAGTTCACTGAGGTAAACGTTTTTCCTGCCCCTGTGGGAAGAACCAATATGCCTGATTTATGCACATAA
>JAAUSP010000828.1 GCA_012032575.1 Anaerolineales bacterium
GTTGGGGAGGGGGTATTTTCATCATCGGTGGCGTGCTCAAGTTCGTGAACACTCCTTCGAAAATAACTCGTGGGAACGTCAGGGGAACTCAAGGGAACTCGTGGGGTAAGTTCCTATGAGTTCCTACGAGTTCCCACACTTTTCATTCTTGGTGGCGTGCGCGACGCCCGTGAACACTCCTTCGAAAATAGACCGGGGACCGGGGACGGGAGACCGGCGAAGGATAGCAAGCAGCCGGTCAACGGTCTCCGGTCAGCGCCGGCAAAACATTTTCATCATCGGTGGCGTACCAATTTGGATTTGGTCGCCATGGGGTTACTGGCTTTATCCAAACTAATTTGGGCAAAGTCCCTCTCTTGAAATTTGTGTGATTAAATTTGGCCGAAAGATGGGAGTATTTAAGACAGAACTGACGGAGTGGCGATATGGTTAATTTAGCATAGGAAGTGGATCCGAGATGAAACATAGTTGGATGATTCCATAAGCGGATATCAGGCAAGCGTTATCTTCCACGCCAGGGGAAGATTCAGGCAATCAACATGAATCAGCATAGCACCTAGTAACAGGTATGTCAATACGTAAAAACCTGTATATTTTGTTGACATATCCCTGTTAAAAAATAGAAGCTCAGGTTGAAGCTCAAATCCAGAAGTCACTTCATTGACTGAGCTTGTCCAGATTGGGCGCGTGGGGTACAATTAAGAAAGAATTCCTGTGAGGCAGTTCCGAAAAAATAATTGTCCCAACCGTGTGATACGTGATGTGGGAGATGATTTAAATTTCGGAACTCCGTGAGTGAGGTCTGCATGAATAAACCATTTAATTACGGCGGCCAGGCGGTCATCGAAGGGGTGATGATGCGCGGCCGCAAGCACATGGCTGTAGCGGTGCGTAACCCCAAAGGCGAAATTGTGCTGCACAGCGAGCCGCTCAACCCCCGAATTTATGCCAGTTTTATCAATAAAGTGCCTTTTTTGCGTGGTTTTACCCTCTTGTGGGACGCGCTGGTGCTGGGCATGCGAACCCTGATGTTCTCGGCCGAGGTAGCGATGGGCGAAGAGGAGGCGGAGTTTTCCGGGCCGATGGCCTGGGGCACGGTCGCTTTTTCGCTGCTGCTGGCAATCAGTATCTTTTTTGTCAGCCCGCTGCTGTTGATTAGCTTAATCAAGCAGTTTGTGGATGTCTCGATTCTGGTCCAGCATATCATTGAAGGGGTGATCCGGCTGACGCTGTTTCTGGGGTATGTCTGGGGGATTGGCTTTTTGGCTGAGATCAAGCGGGTTTTTGGCTATCATGGCGCGGAACATAAGGCCATCAACGCCTATGAGCAGGGGGTGGAGCTGACGCCGGAAAAAGTGGCCCAGTGCAGCATTGTCCACCCTCGCTGCGGCACCGCCTTTTTGCTGATTGTGATGGTCATCTCGATTTTTGTGTTTGCCCTGGTGGGCGACCCGCCCCTGTGGCTCAAGATTGTTTCCCGGATTGTGCTGATCCCGGTGATTGCCGGGATTGCCTATGAGTTTCTCAAGTTCAGCGCCGCCCACCAGCAAAATCCGCTGATACGTATTTTGATTGCTCCCGGTCTGGCCCTGCAAGGGTTGACCACCCGCGAACCCGATTTGAGCATGCTCGAAGTTTCGATCGCTGCGCTCAAAAAGCTGTTGGCCGACGAGCAATTAGCTACCGAAGTGAAAACGGTTGAACCCGGCGAAACCTTAACCGCGCCTGGTTCTGCCGGCAGGTAAGGGGTTTTGATATTCAAAATTGGTAAATTCATGGAAGGTTGGAAGATTGGAAGGTTGGAAAACACTACTTCAGCCAGCCTTCCAGTCTTCCAGTCTTTCCTATAAAAAGGGATGCTTGACCAGCATGAATACCAGATTTGTGTCTACCACTGACAAATTACGCGCCCAATCGCTCAACCGCACCGGCCTGGAACATTACGAGCGCTGGGAAATGGAAAGCGCCATCACCCTGTTCCAGGAGGCGGTGCGCCTGGACGACGCCGAAGCGGATTATCATCTCAATTTGGCCCGCGCCCAGGTGCGCATGGGTGATTATGAACTCATGTTGCACGCCCTGGCCGATTATATCCGCACCGAAAAAGACAAAATGTTGGTCAGCCGCTTTGAAGCCCTGTTTGGCAACGCGCTGGATCCGGTAGAAACCCGTCTGACCAACATCATGCCCAAGCAAGGCATGCGCCTGGAGATTGTCGGCGCGGCCATTCAAATGTGGGTGGAATACCGGGTGACAATTGGCAAACGCTATCTCGATTTAAGCCAGCCGGATACCTGGGCGGCGGCTCTGGATTACACCGTGCGCAAGGTTAATTTTCAGGAAACCACCCTCGAACAACTGGCCAGGTGGTATCATACCTCCGAGATGATTATTCGCAGCAATCACGCCGATTTGGTCAGCACCCTGGATATTATGCCATGCGATTATCGCTATTTTCGCGGCGACGACAATCCGCTGGATAAGCTGGTCGAAGCGGCGATGATGCTGGAAGATTTGGAAAAACGATTCCGGGAGAACTGAACCGTTAAACGTTGCAAGTTGAATGTTGAAAGTTGAACGTTCAACCTGCAATGTTCAACTTTCAACCTTTATGATGACAAATCCTACTGATTGGCCCACCGGTTTTGATGATGATATGCTGGACGATGAAGGCGAAATTCTCGCTGACACGCTGCCGCCCGATCATCGCTCCGGTTATGTGGTGGTCGTGGGCCGGCCCAATGTGGGCAAATCCACCCTGCTCAACCGGCTGTTGGGCCAAAAAATTGCCATTGTCAGCCCCAAACCCCAAACCACCCGCAACCAGCTTCTGGGCATTTTAACCACCTCGCCCGAAACCGAGCCGGATTTGCCGCCGGCCCAGGTGATTTTTATAGACACCCCCGGAATCCATCAGCCGCAGCACAAGCTTGGTAAGTTTCTGGTTGAAACCGCCCTGGCCGCTCTGCCCGACGCCGATGTGATTGTCTGGCTGGTGGATGCGGCTGAACCGCCCACGGCTGAAGATGAATTGGTAGCGCAAGCGCTCCGGCAAAACCCGGAGGCTGCGCCGGTGCTCCTGGCCTTGAATAAGGTAGATTTGCTGCCCGCCGGTCCTGGCGAAGACCTGGCCCGGCCTTTTTTAGACCTCTACCCCGCCGCCGACTGGGGCTGACCCTCTCCGCCATCCGCGGCGATAACCAGA
>JAAUSP010000829.1 GCA_012032575.1 Anaerolineales bacterium
TCTGCTTTGCCCAAAGCCCTAATCCCCCGACCCCTGGCCTCCGACCCCCAACCCCCGTCTACCGTCTACTGTCTACCGTCTACCTGACATGTCCAAACCTTCCTCTATTGGCCTATTCCTGGTCTTGCTTCTGAGCAATGCCATTGTTTTATACAGTAATCCGGATTGGACCTGGCTGCGGTTTCCGGCAGCGCTGGCCCTGATCTTTGTTCTGCCCGGCTGGGCCTGGTTATTAGCCCTCCATTGGTTGCACACCGACGACCTCATCGAACGCATCGTTCTGGTGATCGGCCTGTCGTCGGTGCTGTCCGCCCTGGCCCTGCTTATTGCCCTGCTCCTGCCCGGCCCTTTCACCGAAACGCCCAATCTGACAGCCCTCAACCTCGCCACGCTAACCGGCCTCGCCTGGGGAATGGTGAATGGACGAATGGCGAATGGACGAATGGCGAGACTGTTGAGCAAATCTCCCATCTCCACGCAAAGTGTCCAATCTCCAATCTCCAATCTCCAATCCCTAATCTCCCATCCAAAATCCAAAATCCTCCTGATCCTATTGCTCATCGTAGCCATTGCCGCTTTCACCCGTGTCACCCGCCTGGGCTACGCCGAATTTCATGAAGATGAGCTGGAAAATATGCGGCTCATCGTGCGGGCTTACAAGGGCGAGGAGTACGCTCCGTTTTTGGATAGCAAAGGCCCGATTCACTGGCTGCTGCCGGCGGCGTTGTGGTATCTCAACGGCTGGCTCAACGAAGGGATCGCCCGCACACCCTTTGTTATCACGGCGGTGCTGCTGGTTCCGCTCATGTTTGTCCTGGGTCGGCGCATGAGCGGGGGACGGGACTCGGTGGGGCTGCTGGCCGCGGGTTTTGTGGCCGTGAATGGTTTTTTTGTGGCCCTGGCCCGCCATGTCGAAAACCGCGCCCTGATTGTCTTTTGGGGCGCGCTGGCGGTCTGGCTGGCTATCGTTACATCAAAGAAAATCGGTTCAGCTTTTTATTTTTCACCGCTTTGACCCTGGCCGTCAGCCTGATCGCTCATCCCAATGTGCTGCTCTATCTGCCCGTTTTTGTTTACTTGATCTGGCAAAAACTGCGGGCCGAGCCGGAGATATGGCGGCGGCAGTGGCCCTGGCTGGCTGCGGGTGGGTTGATTTTCGCCGGTTTGACCGCGCTGTTTTATGTGCCCTATCTGACCGACCCGGAAATTGGCTTGGTCTACCAATATTTTGCCAGCGAGCGCGTCGGCGAGGCGCTGCTTTACAACCTGGTCTGGAACATCTTTGTCGAGGATACCCTTTACACCACCTATTATCACGCCCCGGTGCTGGTCGCGCTGCTGGCATGGCTGCTGGGTCGTCACTTTGCCCAATGGGGCTGGCGCGGCTGGGTGCTGCTGATTGGTTTGAGCCTCGCCATTATCAGCACGGTGGCGGCTCCCGCTGCCTGGATTATCGCCAAGGTCAACCTGGCTTTTGTCCCTTATGCTCTGCTCAGTCTGGCTTTTATGGCTCTGCCTCGCACCAGCGTCGAGATCAAAACCATTTTTCTCTGGTTCAGCCTGCCGCTGGGGGCGCTGGTTTTTCTGGCGAAAGATGCTTCCAACCATATCCAAATCGCCTACACCGGATGGGCGCTGCTGGCCGCACTGGCTTTGGTTGATTTGTGGAACTATCTAAATATCGCTGACAACAGAAAAACTCTTCCCCCGTCTACCGTCTACCGTTTACCGTCTACTACAGGGCGCTATTGTTGTTTACCTTGCCCTCGCCGTCCCGCTCATCCTCTTCTACCAGTACCTCTCCTTCGACGCCCTGGTGACAACCTATTGGCAGGCCAAGCTTGATTCGGTCAATAATCCCCGTTCTATCTATAACCTGCTCTACGGCGATATTCCCCGCCCGCGCCGGGCCATTTCCAATCCCCGCTTGTCCGGTTGGAAGGCGGTCGGTTATCAATGGGCCAGCGGCGGCTTCTCCGGCGATTTCCGCAGCATCAACGAGTCCTTTGCTGTACCCATCTGGTATACCTTTCAAACCCCGCGTTCATGCTATGATGACCCGCAGAACTATTGGGTTCGCAACGATTGGAAAGGCTGGCCGGAGGAGGAGCAGGCGCTGGCGGGGCAGGGCTATACCCTCACTCACGTCGTCCTGATAGACCAGCAGCCGATGCTGCACCTCTACCAGAAAAACGCGCCGCCGGGCGAGCCGGTGACGTTGGACGTGGAAGCCTACCGCAACGCCTTTGATCGGCTGATGACGCCGGTGCGCATGGCCCAGGATGAAGTGATGAGCCACCCGGCCTCGCTTAACTTCGGCGACAAACTGCTGTTACGCGGCTACGATTTGCCCCAAACAGCCGTGCATCGCGGGGATTTGCTGCCGGTCACGGTTTTTTGGGAGAGTCTCGCGCCGATGGAAACCCGCTATCGAGGTTTCGTTCACCTGGTTGGACCGAATGATACTCGCTGGGGCCAGCACGACGACGACCCGGCCTGCCGTTTACTCACCACCGAAATGCGCCCCGGCCAACATTCCTCGCGCCAGTTCCGGCTGCCGGTTGACCTGACCACACCCGCTGGTGAGTATCAAATAGTTTTCGGCCTTTACGACACCAACACCTCCCAGCGCTTGCCTATTTGGGACAATTGGGCCGGCCAATCGCCGGGGGACAGCGTGGTGTTGGGGCAATTAACCGTTGGCAATTGACAATTGATTATTGACCATTTACAATCGCGTTGACTAACTTGAAATGGATATCAAACAACGTCCCAACCACAAATTATATCTTCAAATTTTGCGCCGGATGACCCCTGAACAACGGTTGGCAAAGGCTTTTGAGTTATCTGAGTTTTCCCGGCAGCTTTTTATTCATGGCCTGCGTCGGCGGTTCCCTGATTTGTCAGAAGCAGAGTTCAAAGAATTACTTTTGCGGCGGCTGGAAAAATGTCACAATCGGAACTATTGAAACCCGCCTCACGCCTCGCATTTCCTCTCAGAGAATGGGCCGTGCTTGGCCTCTTTTTTTGCTCACCCTGGTCATGCTCTATCCCCTTTCCCTCAACCTGACCAACATGGTCCCCGAACCGACCGACCCCCTGCTCAACGCCTGGCGGATGCAGTGGAATGCGCGGGCCTTCCTGAGCGGGCCGGAGGCTATTGCCCACATCTTCGATACCAACATTTTCTA
>JAAUSP010000830.1 GCA_012032575.1 Anaerolineales bacterium
TTCCTCATCTGGCTGGTCGCGGCCTATCTCACCTTCGTGGCCTTTTGGCCGGCAGCCTGGGTAGACCCGCTGGGCCGGCCCGCCGCCGTGTTCCAGAATGCGTTCATCTCCGCCACCGATGAGGAGGAGGCCAGCGAGGAAGGCTTTGGCGCGTCCCCGATCTCGGCCCGCTTTACTACGGGGTCAACGGCGCGTTCAAACTTAGCCCGCTGGTCATGGTCGGCGCGGGTCTGGCTGTATTTTTTGTGGTCAAAGATCGCAGAATAATCACGCATCGGGGCGAAGTTTCGGAGTCACAAACTGCCCTCGCTTCCTCGCCCGCTTCGCGTCGCCTCTTCGCCTCTTCCATCCTCTGGCTTCTCATTTTCGCCGTACTCTTCACTCTCTTCATGACTGCCAGCGACAAGCGCAGCCCGCGCTATATTTTGCCTGTCTTCCCGGCTTTGACGATCATCGCCGCCTGGGGCTGGCTGGCGTTAGCCGGAGGTGGAGCACATTTCACGCCTCACGCCTCACGCCTCACGCCTCACGCCTCACGTTCTCTCGCGCTCACCGCTGTGCTTTTAGTGGCCGCGGTTGTCATTCTTCTGCCCTATGCGCCCTATTACTTCACCTTTTATAACCCGCTTCTGGGTGGACCATTTACCGCGCCCCGATTCGTCAAAATCGGCTGGGGCGAGGGACTGGATCAGGTGGGGCGATTCTTGCAGCGCGAGGACGCTACCCGCCCCAGCCGGGTGGGTACGGCCTACGCTTCGACGGTGGCCCCCTATTTTGAGGGCGACCTGTCGAAAGTGACCGAATCGAACCTGGATTATGTCGTCCTTTATTTAAAACAAATCCAATCCGGCGAGCCTGCGCCGGAGTTCATTCGCTATTTTGAGCAGACCGGACCCATTTTTTCGGTCGAATTGAACGGCCTCCACTACGCCGATGTTTACCCCGGCCCGGCGCTGCAACTGCTGCCCCCTTCGACAGGCTCAGGGCAGGCCGCCGATCCCCAGCCCATTGCTTTCCGCCCCCTCACCTCGTATGGACAGATTGGACAACCCCTTGAAATAGATGTAGTCTGGCCGGCAGGCGAAGCGCTGCCGGTTGCGCCCGTTGTGGTCAGCCTGGCCGCTTCGGGCGAACAATCCAGCCAGATACCGGCTCTGGCCCAGGCAGAGGGTCAATTAACGGCCCTGGCTCCCGATTTGCTTGTCAGTCATCATCGCCTGTCCCTGCCGGCTGACCTGGCTCGCGGGCCTTATTCGCTGTGGGTCGAAGGTCAGCTTTTGGGCGAAATTGAACTGCGCAACTTCCAAATTCCGGCAGAGCTAAACCAGGTGCAGGATGTGGTTTTTGGGCAGCAAATTGCCCTGACCGGCTACCAGTTCGAGCCGACTGCCGATTACCTGGGCGTGACTGTCGCCTGGCAAGGCCAAACCGTCGAGCGGCCCGATTACACCGTATTTGTGCAAATTCTGGCCGCCGATACCGGCGAGCGCGTGGCCGGCGTGGATACGCCCCCCCTCAAAGGTGAGTGGCCCACCAGCCGGTGGGTCAAAGATGAAGTCGTGACCGATGAATACCTGGTCGCCATCCCCCCCGGCTTTCCGCCCGGCCATTATCTGGTGATCGTCGGCCTCTACCAGCCCGAAACCGGCCAGCGTCTCACCCTGGCCGACGGGCAGGATTACTGGCTGCTGCCCTGGACCTTCATCCGCAAGTGACCTGTTCGCCTGGCTCGGAGCAGTAAAGAGATTTGTTCTGGATTGAATGAATGAGCGAAGTCGAGTCTAAACCTTTATCAACCGAAAATTCACGCCTCACGCCTCACGCCTCACGCCTCCTCGCCTCCCTCTTCCTCTTCCTCCTCGCCCTCATCCCGCGCCTGCCCGATTTGGGCCGCTTCCTCACCGCCGACGAGTTTCTCTGGATTGACCGCTCGCGCAACTTTTTTGGCCGGTTTGACCAACCCGGCTTTCCAATGCGACTCAGTTGTGGAACAGTGGCAGTTTATGGCCCAGGGCTTGGCCTGCACCCTGCGCACCGGTCATCCCGGTGTGACCACGATGTGGACCGGCAGTTTTGGCTTTTTGCTGCGCTGGCTGTGGGATGGCCGCCCCGGCTCTCTGCACGATTATGTCGTTGCTGTAGCCACCAACCCGGTGGACGCCTCCTTCATCGCCCCGGAGCGGTTGGGCACGGTGTTGATTACCTCGCTGTGGGTAGTGGCTGTCTATTGGCTGGCCCGCCGTCTCTTCGGGGGGGCCATTGCGTTTCTCGGTGCAGCCCTTATCGCCCTCGATCCCTTTCACGTCGCCCTCTCCCGCGTCATCCACCACGATGCGCTCGGTACAACCTTCATGACCCTGTCGGTTTTGGGCGCGTTTAATTTATTGGGGGGAAGTGGCCAGTAGTCAGAAGTCAGTAGTCAGTCATCAGAATTTAGGAGATAGCGGTCTCCGGTCTCCCGTCTCCGGCGTTTTTTTTCGTGACCGCCTCTGGTTATTACTCTCCGGCTTCTGGGCCGGCCTGGCCTTTTTGAGCAAAAGTCCTTCTCTGTTTCTCATGCCCTTTATCGCTTTAACAGGTCTTTGGTTCTTCTGGAAAGGCGGAAGGTGGAAGGCGGAAGGCGAAAAAAAACCATCCTTCATCCTTCATCCTTCATCCTTCATCCTTTTAGTTGCCGATGGTCTGCTCTGGTTTGCCGTTGCCGCAGCCGTTGTCTTTGCCTTTTGGCCGGCCATGTGGGTCGCTCCCCTGGAAACCGTGCAGACGGTCATTTTTATTGGCAGCAAATACGCCACCGGCGGCCATGCCAAAGGCAATTTCTTCCTGGGCGAAATCTCCCAGGACCCTGGTGCGCTATTTTATCCCGCCACCTGGCTCTATCGCACCTCGCCATTGGTGCTGGTCGGAGTAGTCAGCGCCCTGCTTGCCTGGCCTCTTCAATGGCGAAAAAGCAAAGCAGCAGAACAGCCAATCAGCCAGCCAGCCCCACCTTCGAGCCAAAAGCTATCAAAGGACAACCTTCCAACCTTCCAACCCTTCGACTTCGCTCAGGACAAGCCTTCCAACCCTTCCGCCTTCCGCCTTCCGCCTTTCCGCCTTCACCCGCTACCTCCCCCTCATCCTCCTTTCATCTTCGGCTTCTACCTGCTCATGACCATCGGCGAGAAAAACAAGACCGCTACTTTCT
>JAAUSP010000831.1 GCA_012032575.1 Anaerolineales bacterium
AAGTTTAGTTGACATTTTTTGACTGACCCCTTTCTGATTTGTGCTGAGGTTATTTTACCACCGCTCAGTCACTCAGGAAGTGGCACCCCTATATCTAGTATGCTTTACGGAAATTACCGAAGAACCACATTTATTAAGACGGGGCGAACTAGCTTGCTGGTTGGAATTGATGCTGTGACAAATGTCTCTGCTTTGGAAGAACTCGTAAAGCTAAATAACGCTTATCAAGGTTTTGAAGCAAAAGTTTTCTTGGACGAGAGTAGAAAGTCTGGTCTCTTTCACCCAAAAGCGTCACATTTTCATCACAATGATGGCAAGTCTGTTTTGATTTTAGGCTCAGGTAATTTGACGACTGGAGGGTTGCAGGGAAATGTTGAAGCTTATGCTGTCGTTAGTGGCACGGATGAGGAACTTGCCTCGTTATCTGCTTGGGATCACTTTCTTGAACTACACAAAGAACATATTTTGGAGATAAATGACCGGGCTTTGGAAATAGCGCGTGAAAATCAGAAACGGCTTCAACAAAGAAGAAAACCGAGAAAACCCAAAGAAAAAGAAATAATAGAAGTCGAAGAAGCGGAAGTTGGTGAAGATGTAGGGGTAGAAATCCATGAAGCAGAACCAGAGACAGAAGTTTTAGTAGCTCAAGTTCCTAAAGCTGGTGGGCGATGGCGACAGATACATTACAACAAAGAAGTTGTTGATAAATTTTTCCGAATCGAACCTCAATCTTCTCAACGTGTCCAATTATTTGAAGTCCGATCAGACGGCACAATTGACGAGGCGGAAATCCGTCCACTTGTTTATAGTATAGCCAACAAGAACTACAAGATAGAAGTTTCGGCTAGACACGGTGAGGCTTATCCAAAGAATACGCCTCCCGTGATTGTTTTAAAGAAAATCGGAACTCGACAATTCAATTATGTTTTGCTAATGCCAGGAGATGATGGGTACGCTGAAATGCTAAATCTTACCAAGTCGCGTCCTAAACTTGGAAAAGGGCATCCTCGCATATTGACAACTTTTTCCGAAGTAAAATTGGATTGGCCTGGATGTACATTGTAGTTATTGATTGAAAGAGAAGAAATAGACACGATGGCTTCTTTAATTTAGGTTGATTGTACTGGCAGAATTGAGTAAAATTGAGGTTAGCTGGGTCAGCGATTACGACACAGTGCCTTGTTATGCTAAAGTCGTCTTTATATTTGAGGCTATCCATTTAATAAAGTGGAGGTAAAAATTTTAAAGTAAGATACAAAACTGCTCTTTGCCCTTTCTCCGTCACTGACACATAATTAAGGTATGCTCTTTATCGAAACTCCTCTTTTCACTAAACTCATCCAAGAATTAGCGCCCAATTTATATACTTCTCCCTTATCCCAAGAATAAACAGGAAGATTTGACCCCGGCTCAATTAAAAATGTTACGTAGTTTAGTAAAGGAATGGTTGGAATGAACGACACGGACTTTGCCAATCTGGTGGAAAGCATTAAGCAAGCCGGACAGATAAAACGGGGTGAACTCGCGCCGGGGCGGATATTTGAATTTAGCCCATTAGATATAAAAGCGATCCGGGAGCAGTTTCATAAATCACAGCGCGAGTTTGCTTATATGATTGGGGTCAGCGTCGGAACCCTGCAAAATTGGGAGCAGGGCCGGCGTAAACCGGAAGGACCGGCCAGGGCGTTGCTACAGGTAGCGGCAAAAAATCCCAAAGCCGTGATCGAAGCGTTGGGCACGGTCGAGTAAGTTGTGTTCTACCCAACTGATGAAAGAATGTTGGGCGAAAATTATACTCAGTGTGCGCTTGTCAAAGTGATAAGGGTTAAACGCAAACGACGCTAAAGACACAAAAGGGGCAAATTCAAAAGCGTTTGCGCCTTTTGCGTCTCTTGCGTTAACCAATCTGGTCGAAAGCATTAAACCTATCAATCATTGCTCCAACATTTTGGCGTTACTTTGGCTCATGGTACAATGCTCTTATGAGAGTCTCAAAAAGTCCTGTTCACTTAATTGAACAGTTAGGTCAATGGGCGCGTCCCAAAACACCTGAAGGTAAGCGAGCCGCCGATGTTACTGCTTTTGGGCTTATTATTGCCGCGGCCTTGCTTTTATTGTATACCCTGCGTTAGTTCTCCCAAAAGCCTACCCACCGCATTAACCACCAAATAACCCCGGCCACAAAACAGGTAAAGGGTAACATGATGAGTATCCCGATGGGGATACCTGTTTCATCGCTGCCGGTTGCCCGTAAAAAGAGATAGGCTGACATCGCCAGAATTATCGCTAATAAGCCAGCTTGTAAAGCCAAGCCTGGTATAAGGGCCATTACTGCAAAGTAGACAACTGTAAAGTAAATTATGGCCAGCAGGATAGGAAAAATAACATCTCTGGTGAAACGCATTTGCCTATTATACCCTGTTTCCCAGAAACGCAAGCCTGGCTATAATTGCCAAATAGCATCAGTAATCCAAATTTGAGGAGCCGGCACGCACGTCTGCCAGTTCACGTCCTTGAAAATTGGATATACTGAGCATCAGTACATCCAAAATTGAGGAGCCAGCATCCTCAGATGCGGCTCCGTTCGGCATCTGAGGATGCCTCGCTCCTCAAAAATTGAATCTACTGAGCATAGCAAATTACAATTGTCACCCTCATTCATGACACATGACACTTACCAGGCGTCGCAGATAACCTTACTATACTAAAACCGAATAACCGCACCAGGAGTCACGGCAATGAGCGCAAATAACGAGGACGCATTTGACCTCTCATTAATGGACGACGTCTTCGAGAAGTACCAGGGTCAGCGAGGCGCCCTGATCCCCCTGCTGCAAAAAGCGCAGGCCCTCTACGGCTATCTGCCGCCCGAAGTCTTAAAATTGATTGCCACCCGGCTGGGTATTTCCATTGGCAAAGTTTATGGCGTCGCCACCTTTTACGCCCAGTTTTACCTGGAACGGCGCGGACGGCACGTGCTCAAATTGTGTGACGGCACCGCCTGTCACGTCAAAGGCACGCCGAAATTGGTCACTGCTGTCGCCGGCGAATTCGAGGTTCAGCCGGGCGAAACGAGCGGCGACGGCCAATTGACCGTCGAGGTTATTTACTGCCTCGGCTCCTGCGCCCTGGCCCCGGTTGCGGTGCTGGATGATCAGGTGATGGGCCGCATGCGGGCGGAGATG
>JAAUSP010000832.1 GCA_012032575.1 Anaerolineales bacterium
CGACCAATCAGATTCCCCCGCTCGCCGCTGCTGGTCCACCCGACCCCGCCGACCGGCTATGCGGCTGAACCGGACGAACCTGTGTTTGGCGAAACCATTCGGCTGGTGAAGGGGCTTGACCAGCCGGAGGTAACAGCGGGCGATTGGCTGCGTTTCCGTCTGGTCTGGCAGGCAGACCAGGCCGTTGGGACGGATTTGACCGTTTTTACCCAGCTTCTCGGCCCGGATGGTCAGGTTTGGGGCCAGCGGGACAATCAGCCCCAGGGCGGCCGGTACAGTTTGTCCTGGTGGCAGCCCGGCCAACCGGTTGCCGACGATTACGCCTTTCAGGTTAGCCCCGACGCGCCGCCCGGAACCTATCGCCTGATTGCCGGCTGGTACGACCCGACCACTCTCACCCGGCTGCCCACCGCAGCGGGCCAGGATTTTGTGGAAATTGGGACTGTTCAGATAAAGGGAGCAGAGAAGTATTGATGCGTGAATGGCGAATGAGCGAATGGCGAATCAAGCTATTCGCTATTCGCCATTCGCCTATTCGCTATGCCTAAATTACACCGGATTGCCCCGTTAATTGGATACACGCTGCTCAGCCTGGTTGTCACCTGGCCGTTGGTCACTCAGTTGCAGGGCTGGGTGCCTGGTTTTGGCGATTGGGGCCAGAACGTTTGGGCCTTGTGGTGGACGCGCCAGGCATTGCTGGTGCAGGGCGAGTCGCCCTTTTTTACTCGCTACCTGTTCTATCCCGAAGGTATCACCCTGTTATTTCACCCGCTCGACCTCACCGATGGGTTAATTGCCTTGCCCTTTTACGGGTTGGCCGGCGGCGACGTGTCCTACAACCTGATCGTCTTGCTTTCTTTTGTGCTGGCGGGGTTGGGTGGGTATTATCTGGCGCTGCATTTGACCCGGCAGCGCGGGGCCGCTTTTGTGGCCGGGCTGATCTTTGCCCTGTCACCCTATCATTTTTTGCGGCTCGAACTGGGCCATCTCAATTTAGCCAGCATCCAGTGGATTCCGTTTTACCTGGTTTTTCTGCTCAAATTCGTCCGGGAAGGGCGAACGCGCTGGGCGGTCCTGGCCGTCTTTTTTATGCTGTTGAACGCCTGGTGTTCCTGGTATTACGTGATTGCTTGTAGCATGGTCTCGCTGGCAATCCCGTTTCTGCCAGTGGCCGGTTCGCCAACGCTGTACCGGCGGGTGGGACGAACGGCGCTGGTGTTGGTTCTGGTGGGTCTGATTTTGTCGCCGCTGATGGGGCCGATGTTCCAGCTTTTGCACAGCACCGAATGGATGGGCGAGCACAACCCGCTCCGTCACTCGGTGGATGGCTTGAGTTTTTGGCTGCCCGGTCCTCCCTCGGCCTGGTCCGGCTGGTTTGAGCCGCTCTGGTCGCCCTACGCCGCTCAACACCGCGAGCCGGGGGCGTCGGCTTACCTGGGTTACAGCGTTATTTTGCTCGGCATGGCCGGCCTGGTGGGACGCTGGCGCGAAACGTGGGGTTGGCTGCTGGTCGGGGGCTGGTTTATTATGGTGGCGATGGGACCGCAGTTGCAGGTGGCCGGAGAAATCTTTGAGACCAAATTGCCATATTACTATCTCGACGCCTATGTGCCGGGCTTTTCCATCAGCGGCATTCCGGGCCGTTTTGTGGTAATGAGTTCGCTGGTCAGTGCGGTTTTGGCCGGCTACGGCTTGACCGTTTTGAGCCGCCGCTGGTCGCCTCACACTTCATGGCTGACGATTGTCGCCGGCGGACTGGTGATCCTGGAATTTTGGGCGGCCCCGGTCGCCGGTTCCAGTACCAGACTGCCCCAATTTTACACCCAACTGGCCGCCGATGCGCCCGTTTATGCCGTTTTGGATTTTAAATGGGACGCCAACTATCTGCTGCACGCCCAAACGGTGCATCAAAAACCGCTGTTAGGCGGCTGGCTGGCCCGCATGCCCAAAGCGCAGGCGGCCTATCTCGACCAGGGCAGCCCGGAGCAAGTCATCTCAGCCGCTTTGCTGGGCGGACAGGCTACCCCAACAGACCCAGCCCAGCGGCGGCAAATGGTCAACGACAGCCTGGCCCAACGCCAGGTGCGTTACATTATTGACCACAATGGCGTTCTTGGTAACTGGCTGACTGAACAATTGGGCTGGCGGTCCGTCTACACCGAAAGCGGCAAGATTGTGGTTTACGAAAAGGACGGCCAAAGCGCCCGGCATGACCCCTAAACGACGGTTCAGTTTAATTCTGGCGCAGATGGGCCTGATCGTGGCCGGGCTGGTCTTCGGCCTGGGGGTTGCCGAAATAGCCGCCCGGCAGCTTGATCCACCCTATCAAGGGGGTGATTTGCATCAATGTGACCGGATGCTGGGCTGGAAAGGTTGGCCTGGGATAACTATGACGGTGGAAACGGACGGCTACCAACACCAGGTAAGCTGGAACGCCGACGGTTTTCACGATGTCGAACACACCCTGGCCAAACCCGACGGCGTTTTTAGAATTTTGGTCCTGGGCGACTCTTTTGTTGAAGCCTCCGAGGTGTCGGTCGAGCAGACCAGTTTTTTTGTTTTGCAGGAAACCCTGAACGCCCAGGCTCCGCCGGGTCTCAAATTTGAGGTCATCAGCGGGGGCATGCGGGCCTGGGGACCGCCCCAGGAGTTGATTTATTTTCGCGCCAGGGGGCAGCATTACCAGCCGGACCTGGTGCTGGTGATGTGGCTGCCGGCCAACGATTTGACCGATGTGCTGCCCAACAAGCGGCTCACCGGTTCGGGTATTAATTGCTATTTTCCCAATTTTAATATTTGCCATGACCAGTTTGACCCCGAACCCTGGTTTTCTGCGCCAGGGATACCGCTGTTAAAAGGGGAGTGCCCGCCCGGCCGAAAATTATGGGGCGATTGGCTCAATTGGCTCTATCAGCACTCGCGGCTGTATCAGCAGTTGGAGCCGGTGATCGAGCGCGGCTTTGAACGCCCGCTGTTTTACAGCCCCTATGCCACCTGGCTCGAAGAGGCCCTGGCCGACCCGACCGTCCAATACGCTTATCGGATGACGGACTACATCTTTCAGCAATTGGCAAACGAAGCCCGGCAGACAGGCGCGTCAACAGCTCTGGTGATTGTCCCATTTGATGTAGCTGTTCAGGCTGAGGCCGAGGCATCGTATGGACAGGTTTGCAGCAACAGTCAA
>JAAUSP010000833.1 GCA_012032575.1 Anaerolineales bacterium
GCTTGATTTGTTCAAGCGGTCGATGGCTTTGAGATAGCGGCGGGTAGCGGGCCAGGGCGTGGCGATCGGCCCCAGCGCTGGTGCAGTTCGATCATTTTGACTAATAAGCGGTCAGGTTCGGCCTTTTCTTCCATGATGGAAATAGCCAGGTCCAGGGCTTCGACCGGGTTCAATTCGCCATTAAGGGTGTAAGTGGGGGCGGGGTCAGTCATGGGTTAGCCTTTCCTCAATCAAAGTATCTTCTTATCTCTTGGGCTTGAGGCCCTTACGTATACTCGGATTAATGCCAACGGTGAGGGCGGCCACAATGTAAGCTATCTCTGTTTTGGTGAGGGTGGCGTCACGGTGGCCGCCGGCAACGGCCGCTTTGAGGGTGTTGTCTGCGGCGGCGATGACCAGCTTTTTGACCTCATCAACCTCAATTGTCACCTTTTTGGCGGGTAACAATGTCTCTATGTCGCTGTTGATGAGGGTGGTTAGTTCGATGATAAAGTCAGTCATGATGATCCTCCTCAAATTCTTGATCTAAGCTGCCGTCATCCCATTCGCGGCCACAATCCAAACATTTGAAGTCAGCCGGCCCGGTGCCGGCATTGGGGTTGAGCCATTTGGTATTGGCGCTGCCGCAAGTGGGGCAAGCCGGGCCTGCATCCCTTCTAGGGGGTAGCGGTAACTCACCTTGTAGAAAATTAAATCTATCTAGCTCGATGAGTTCAACGTAAGGGCCACGACACCAATCTTTTGGGGGCAGGTTTGACAGGGCGGCATCCCCTGAGAGTGCCCACACAAATGATTTAAAGTCGTTCAGGCAATAATCTTCTTGGCCATCACAGTCTAACTCGGCGGTCTCATATTCGCCGGTGATGTAGAAAAGTTGGGCCTGGCGCACCCACTCTTGACCATACGCTTGTGAGTGAGTTTTAATCTCATAGGAAAATTGAAACGTCTCGGTAACGATGATCCTCAGATTGTGATCAATCTTTGCTGATAGGTGAGATGGCCAGCAGACGCGCTCGGTGTCGCTGTAAATCTTCATTGCTTTTTGTAGCAGGGTATCATAGTCCATTTAATCCTCCTCGTCTTCAGCCCACAAGCTGGCCATTGCATCCAGGGCGCTGGTGACTTGTTCAGTCTCGCGGGCAAATTCACGTTCTAAGATAGGGTCAATATCGCCGGTGGTGAGAACGCGGCGAATGAAGCGGCTGCGCTGGCCGGTTCCGTTGAGTTGTTCCAGGCGGTCTATCAAGGCGTCTTCTTCTGCGGAGCGGCCCCGGCGCAGCTTGAAACAGAATAGTTTTGCTCACCCTCTGACCGGGGGCGCCTCGCTTGGCCCTCTCCCCCGGCCCCTCTGCCAAAGGGCGAGGGGGGGTTTTGGTTTTACTTTTATTTGTCTTTGGTTCCATTTTGGCTTTTGGTCTTACTAAAAATATCACGCTGAGCAAAGCGGCTGAAGCCGATGGCATTAGTCAGGGCCGGGGTGGAGAGCAGGACGCCATTCCGGGGGAAGGCGTCCTTGATGGACTGGCCCAGCACAGCAGCGCCCCCCCCAAAGATTAGAATATGGCTCATACGCTCGCCATTGCCCCAAAGCCGGGTGGCTGCTGCGACAACTTGCTGCGCCAGGCTGGTGATGGCGGAGTCAATCAGGTCGCCGATGTCGTGGTAATCGCCAAAGACTTCGATCCGGCGCTGCTGGATAGCGGTATCAATTTCGTGGGGAGCCAGGGCCAGGCCAAAGCGCCGGCTAAGGGCATCGCCCACAATTTCAATGACGTTGCGGACTCCCACCCGCTCGCCGCCGGACCAGCGTTCAACGGGAGCCAGGTTTTGAATGGCTGATAGGTCGGTGGTGTTCCAGCCGATATCCAAAAAGCCATAGGTCCGCATGATTTCGGCTTGGCCGATGGTGGCCTGGCCGGTGGTGTCGAGGGCGTGGGCATAGAAGCCGCCAAACGGCTGAGGCAAAACGATACAGCCATGCACGGTGATGCGGCGCTTTTGGCGGCCCCATAAAAATTCGTGATTGCCCCGGAGCGAGCGGGCCAGCTTGCCCCGGTCGTCAAACCAGAGGACGGGCAGGCCGGTGACAATGTAGGCGTCTGATACATCCAGGCGGGCCAGGGCTGCCAGGGCCAAGACGCGCTCTTCGGTGCTGCCGATGCGCTGCCGGTCCTGCCGGCCCGCCTGGGTGCGGCTGTGCTTCAGGGCGTCATCGCCGATGTAGTAAGACACGCCGTCATAGACCAGGCGGGTGGCTTTGCGGCGGGTGGCTCCCCCCAGGCCGGTGCCGAAGTTGGTCAGGTCTTGGGCCTGCCCCAAGACGCTGGGAAAGCTAATGGTAGATAGCTTGCCGTCTGCGAGCTTGGCGGCTTTGACATCGCCGAAGCCAACGTCAAGGCCGATGCGTTCAATGTTGTTCATGAGTCTCCTTTTCCCCAATTGGGGAATTACTGTTAGGTGTTAATGTGTTGATAGTGGCCGCCGGTTAGACTTCCCTGCCCGGCGCTGGTCGGATCAATTTCTTCATCGGCCTGAGTGAGTGAGTGTGAGTGAGTCGTCAGTAGGTAACGGCGGATGGTAGCTTGCCCGGTGCGGGTCAGCTCATAGGGGGCGTTTTTGGCGCTGCCGCTGCGCTGGACCAGGCCGGATGACTCCAGCTTGTCGAGCAGATCGGTGTAGGCTTCCCGGCTGAAACTGCGACGATTGACCCAAAGGGCCTGAGTGAGATCACCGTTTTTTAGAGCCTGCCGGCCCCACTGCTGAAAAAGGGACTCGGTAATGCTGGGGTGCAGATCAAAGCGGAACATTCTAACGAAGGTGCCGGCCTCGGTGCGGTGGGTCACTTCCAGGCTCACGGACTTGGGGGCGTCGGTTTCGGGCTGCCCGGTTTGGCCGTCGCCGTCCAAGTCTCGATTGACCATCTTTTCGACAATCCACAAGGCCCGCTGATGGTCGGCTGAGATCAGCCACCAGGCCAGCGAGGTGGACAGGACAAAAGCGGGGAAAGGAGTCCACCAGGGCCAGCCGGTGATGAAGACCGGCAGGCCAATGGAGAGCAGGCCGCCAACCGCGCCCCAAACGGCAGATTGGGCCAGCGGGACCAGAACATCAGACTCCCACGAGGCGGGCCGGGCCGGTTGGCGGCGCTCGTATTCGCTGAACCCCCCTCCGGC
>JAAUSP010000834.1 GCA_012032575.1 Anaerolineales bacterium
CTGAACAGGGGATGAGGGGAAAATTAAGGGAGCAGCTATGTAGCAGCTATGTAGCAGTTATGTAGCAGCTATGTAGCAGCTATACTGCCGTGATGCGTGATGCGTGATGCGTGAATGTCAAATGCCGCCCGGGTGTTTACCAGCCATGGTCGGCCGGTGCTTACCAGAGAAGGGCGGCCGGTGTTTACCAGCGATAGTCGGGTGGAGTTTACCACGGCCGGCCCGGGGAAGCGCTGTCCGAATGAGGATGGCGGGAGACAATTAAGGTTCAATGGATCAAAGACAGGAATAGGTTGTTAAAATTTCAGATCCTCCTTGTGTTTTTAAGGTTCGGATGATCAAGGGCTCTGAGTTAATCCAAAAATCATCCGGTGACGTTGGTTGGTTAATCCAAGAATTAATCGTTAGCGTTCGTTGCGTTAGCCTCCAAAGCGAGTTGAGGTTCAAAGGGCGTTGCAACGGGCGCGGCTGATAGGTCCGGCGCGAGCTGCGACTGGCGGTGGCGCTGGCGGTAACTCTGACCGCGAATGACCAGAGTGTGGCAGTGATGGGTGAGCCGGTCGAGGGCGGCACTGGCCAGGAGATCGTTACCGAAAACTTCGGCCCATTCCTCAAAGGCGCGATTACTGGTGATAATTAAGGAGCCGTGCTCGTAGCGTTCGCGAATAATCTCATACAAATCCTGGGCGGCTTGAGCGGGCAGCGGTTGGAGGCCGAAATCATCCAGGATGAGCAGATCCACACTCAAAACTTTGGCCATAAGCCGGGGATGAGAGCCGTTGGCCCGAGCCGCGTGCAAATCCAGGAGCAAACGCTGGGTGCCACGAGCCAGGACGCGCAAATCCCGTTTCAAGGCTTCGATGGCCAATCCGTTCGCGAGATGACTTTTCCCGACGCCGCTGGGACCGGTCAGGAGCAGATTCTCGTGACGCTGGATGAAGGTACAACTGGCCAAATCTTGAATGAAGGCTCGATTGAGGCCCGGCGCGGCGGTAAAATCAAAGTGGGCCAGGGTTTTGGCCGGATCACAGCCGGATAATTTGAGATGTTGGGCCAGCCGCTGCTGGCTGCGACGCTCCAGTTCATCGTCCAGCAGCAGCGCCAGGAACTCCAGCGGGCTGAGGTGGCGTTCGCTGGCCTGGCTGGCTCGGGTATCAAGGGTCAGGGCCATGCCGCCCAATTTGAGTTGGCGCAGTTTGGGTAACAAGGGATGGCTTAGCATGGCCGGCCCTCCGGTTCTGTGGGAAAGAAATCCCGGCTGGAACGGGCAAAGGTAAAGCTCTTGCTGTTAGCCGGCGGGGGGGCCACGTCCGGTAAGGGGTCCCGATCCAGGGCAGCATTAAGGATCTGCTTAATCTGGCGATAACGAACATCGCCAAAATGCAAAGCCCGCTGGCAGGCTGCTTCCAGACGCTGCCGGCCGACGCTCTTTTCCAAGCCAAGAATGGCCTGAACTGCTCGCAGCCGTTCCAGCGGTTTGTCGTTCAGCAGCATTTCGACCACCTGGCTGGTCGAAGTCCCGATTTGGGCGGCCCACTGCCGGCAGTACTGCGGCGTTTGCAGCAGATAAGCCGCTTTTTCCGGCGGGTAATCTTCCAGCCGGGTTTGCCATTGACCGGGCCGGCTGCTGCGTACGTGGGTGACGACCAGGTCCACTCCATCATAAAGTTCGATCAGGTGATCGCTGACATAGGCATCAAGCTGCTTGCCAATATAACGGTAAGGCACCGAGTAATAGCTGCCGTCCAGGGTCACATGGCAGTCGGGATGGACTTTGACCGGCTTAATCTGGTGCAGGGTAAAGGGAGTAGCCGGCAGCGGCTGCAACGCCGCTTGCTCGTAGTCGTGAAACAGACGCAGCGGAGCCTGGCGGGTGGTCCCGTGGATGCGGCTTCCGGCCACGTCGCGCACCCAGATTTTTAGCCGGGCGTTGCCGGTATTAATATCCACGAACTCCTGCCCGGCCAGAAAGTTACGCTGCACGTAGTGGACCCCGCTTTCGACTTTCCCTTTGTGCCGGGGGGTAGCCGGCCGGGTCGGGCTGATCAAAAAGTCGTAGTGCAAGGCCAGCCGGCGGTAGGCCTCGCCTAACACCGGATCGTGGACCAGCGCTTCCAACACTGCCGCTTTCAGGTTATCCGGCACCACCCGTTTCGGTACACCGCCAAAGCTCTCGAAGGCTCGCCGGTGCAGCCCCAACCAGGTCGGGATTTTCTGATCGAAGACCAACTCGGCATATTGATGCCGGCTGTAACTCAGGGTGGCCACAAAAACATAGGCCGCTCGCAGCCGGCCCGTGCTCGGATCGAACAACTGACCAACCGAGCCAAAGTCAACCTGCATTTCTTCGCCCGGTTCCCGCTGCACTCGCACAATCGCTTCCGGTTCGACCGGTCGCAAGTGTTGCACAAAGCGGCGCACCGCCGAGTAGCTGCCCTGATACTGATAGTTCTCTTGCAAGCGCTGCCAGATCGCTGTTAGCTCGACCCCTTGCTCCAGCAAACGCTCGACGGTTTCCCGGTACGGTTCCAGGCTTGAAGTCATTTGCGGCGGTTGCGGTGCAGGTCCCAGGGCGGCGACCAGGACGGCTAACTCCGGCAGCGGCTGGGCCGGGTTCAGGTACCCCTGGCGATCAGCCCATAGTTTATATTTGTGGATCGTGGGTCGGGACACTTTTAAGTCCTGCGCGATGCGCCGTTCGCTTTCGCCGGCGCGTAACCGATAGATTAGATCACGTAAGTAATTCATATGCAGTCGCTCCATAATAATGATGATTTTCCTCCAAACCCGAGGGTGGGTCAGAGGAATGGTGCCATATCCTCATCACGGAGCAACTTCACTTGGTAAACATTGGCCGACTATGCCTGGTAAACACCGGGCGGCGATGCCTGGTCAATACCGGCCGACTATGCCTGGTAAACCCTGACCGGCTCTCCCTGGCAACATCGGCCGACCATGCCTGGTAAAGTGTAGCCCGGTCAATGACAGCGTGAACATTCTTATCACGCATCACGCATCACGCCCAGCCAAAGTAGAATATGAGTTACGCAGTTTAAAAATTTTTAACCACAGATTACACAGATTTCACAAAATACTTTTCATTTTTCTGTGCAATCGGTGAAATCTGTGGTTAGTTTTTAGACAAAATGCTTCAATTGCGTAACTATAGA
>JAAUSP010000835.1 GCA_012032575.1 Anaerolineales bacterium
CGCGATAGATCAGGCCGGTGGCGATGCCGCCCAGAACGGCCCCATACAAGGCGTTGAGCAGCAGATCGTCGGTGATGCCAGCCGGCAGCCAGCGGGCCATAAAATCTACGCCCAGATTGACCAGCAGCACCACATACAATGTATTGACCAGAAACCGAAACCCGCCCAGAAAGCGATAGCCCAGGAACAGCATCGGGATGTTCAGGGCCATCATGATCATGCCAATCGGCCAGCCGGTGAAGTGATTGGCGATGATGGCCAGCCCGGTTACGCCGCCGGGGGAGAGATGGGCCGGGGCCAGAAAAATGTCCACATTGAGAATTTGGAGAAACGCGCCCAGGGTCAGAAAAACCAGTTCTGAAAACTGGGGCGCAGACCGAGTTGTGCGGTGAGGCGGTTGAGTTTTTGCTGCATTGCATCACTTGACTTAGTTTATGACTTAGTCTATAGTTCTTCTGCGGAGTCGTCACGAGCCTGACGGCACACCACCGCTGATGAAAATGTCATTGCGAGGCCGTAGGCCGAAGTAATCCCCCTCGCCAGGGAAGGAGACTGCTTCGACCTACGGTCTCGCAGCAACGTGAACCAGGCTATTTACAAGGAGGGTTTTAGGATGCCTACTACGGTCAATATTCATCAGGCTAAAACGCATCTATCCAAACTTCTGGAAAGAGTGATGCAAGGTGAACAAATAATTATTGCCAAGTCCGGCCAGCCTATCGCCCTGCTCTCCCCCATTGTTGAAAAGCCCTCCCGCCGCGTTCCCGGCAATGATGCGGGTCAGGTAACAATTGCGCCTGATTTTGATGAGCCGCTGCCGGAATTTGAGCTATGAAAGCGCTGCTGGATACCCACACTTTTCTATGGTGGAATCTCGATGACCCCCGGCTGTCCCAAACAGCCCGTGATTTTATTGCTGCCGGGGACAACGAACTTTTCTTGAGCGCAGCCAGCGCCTGGGAGATTGCCATCAAACAGCGCGGGGTCGCCTGATTTTGCCCGAAACTCCCGAACAGTATATCGCCAGGCGTATGATTTTGCATCATCTTCAACCGCTGCCAATTCAGTTGAGCCACGCCCTGCACGTTTTTAATTTGCCCAATCTGCACCAGGACCCCTTTGACCGCCTGCTCATTGCACAAAGCCAATTGGAAGGCTGGCCTATTCTAACCGCTGACCCCGAAATTACCCGTTATTCAGTCGGCATTATTTGGTAAAACCCTTACCCATTGACCGAAAAACTGCTCTCCGGGTTGATCTCGCGGTTGCGGGAATAAAAGCCGACATTTAGCTCCAGCCCGGTGTAAACGGCCTTGTATTTGACCGGGTCGGTATCATGATCATGGCCGTTTTCAACCCGGTGGATCAGCTCCGACATCATATAGCCGACCGGCGGCGCGTTTTTGAACTCGTGGCCGCTGGTCCCAATGGCCATATAAAAGCCACCCAGGTCCGACTTATCGTAGATGGGCAGCCAGTCGGTGGAAACGTCGTACAGGTCCGCGATGCCGCGTGGCTGGTTGGGGATGGGCAGATTGGGAATACGCCGGGCCAGCCGGTAAACCTGAGCTTTCCATTGGGCGTCGGTGATGTTGCGGTTGTAGTCGTCGGGGTGCTCCACCCACTCTTTCACGTCGCACTCCGGGTCTTCGCTGCCGACCAGGATGGTGTTGCCGGCTTCGGGCCGGAAATAGATGGCGTTATCGCCGTCGGAGGTGTGCTTGCCATCCTTTTCAAAATCAAAACCTTCGGGCGAAGGGACGTGGTGGACTTCGTGGCGGAGGGCTCGGGTTTTGATGTTCATGCTTTCCTCCACCCCGGCCAAACGATTGATGATAAATGAGTGCGGCCCGGCCACATTGACCACAATCGGCGCGTCAATTTTGGTGCCATCACTCAGGGTGACGCCTGCCACCCGGCCGCCTTCCTGCCGGATTTCGACCACTTCCTTATTAAAGAGGAAGTCACCGCCTTTGCTCTGGGTGGCGACCATCATATTGTGGGTAGCCAATTGCGGATCGTTAACATAGCCGGAGCCGGGGGTAAAGATAGCGCCTTCAAGCTCTTGGTCCGGTTCCTGCCAGAAGGCATCGCCCGCTTCGGGCCGGCTGGGCGGCCAGAATTCGCCCAGGGCGTAAATGGGCATACGCTGCTTCAGGGCCGGCCCATCCAATTCTTCGTACTCCACCCCAAGCTCGCGGTAAAGCTCCAGCACTTTTTGCCAGGTGTGGCCTCTGCTCTTGAGCAGTATGGTGCCGCAGTTCATGAAACGGGCCATGCCGCGTTCATCTTTAACGCCCAGCCAGCTTTCGTAATTCTGCCAGTATTTAAAACCTCGAAAGCGAGGGCCACGCCATCCCAGGTGGAGTAGTGCGCCCGCACAATGGCGCAGGAGTTGATGGTCGAGCCGGCTCCGGCATCGCTGTTTTTGTCAATATTCAGGGTTTTGTAGCCTCGCTTGGCCAGTTCAAAGGCTGTCGCACAGCCAATGACTCCGGCCCCGATGATAATTGCGTCTGCGTGCATAATATCCTCCTCTTTAGATTTTTCTAACTGTTCAGCCCTCATGTCATTTCGAGGCCGTAGACCGAGAAATCTTTACCGCAATGCATCGGCCTCGGAGATTTCTCCCTTCGGTCGAAATGACATGGCTGAGTGGTTATGAATTTTCAACCAATTGATGGATAAAGGTGATGCGTGATACGTGATTTTTTACGCAACACGCATCACGTATCACGCATCAACCCGTATTTCTGCCACCGAAATATTATTTTTTCCCCATCTCAAAGGTCCGCCGCCAGATGTTGACGTAGCTTTGGACGCTCAAATCGCGCGGATTGCCGATGGTCTGCGGGTCTTTGAAGGCGATATCGGCCAGCATGGGAATTTCGTCCTCATGGAAACCTAACGCTTGCAAAGTTGGCAGTTCGACATCTTCCGTCAGCCGTATGACCGCCTCGACCGCCTTTTCCGCCGCCTGCCAGACGCTCAACCCGCGGGTATCCTCGCCGAGGGCCTGGGCAATCCGGGCGAATTTGTGTGGCTCGCCCAGGTAATTGTATTCCATCACCGGGCCGAGCAGCCGGCCGGTCAGCGCACCATGCGGCACATCGTCGGACACCCCCGGCCGATTGGCTCATGGCGTGAGCCGCGCCGGCGCTTTCGGTG
>JAAUSP010000836.1 GCA_012032575.1 Anaerolineales bacterium
TGCTGCGGCCCGTCAGTTATATCCAGCAGCACATTGACCCTGACTGGCAGCCGCTCATCCCCACCCCGCCTTTCCCGGAGTATCCCTCCGGTCACTCCGTGGCCTCAGCCGCCGCGGCTGAAATTCTAACAGAAGTCCTGGGGCCGCTATCTTTTACGGATGCTACCCACGTTGGTCTCGGTTTACCTGCTTTTAATTATAACTCCTTTACCAATGCAGCCGAGGAAGCAGCTATGTCCCGCTTATTTGGCGGGATTCATTACCCGATGGGGATCGAAAATGGTTTGAGTCAGGGTCAGTGTGTGGGACGTGCAGTATTAGAGCGGATACAAGCGCGTTAGTTTACTATTGTTTTAAGAAACAGGGCGAGGCTTTATCCGAACGACCCAAGCCAGCCTGAGCCAGGCCCAGCAAGTGCTGACTGTGCTGCAAGCCGATACCTCTCGCCAGGCTCAACAAGTGGTCAAAACCCTGGAGACGTTTATGCCTCGGATTGAGCAGGTCATTGAGCAGACCGTCCGGCGGGTGGTCGAAGGTCAGAGTGTCCCCGCCCAGGACCAAACTAAAACTCAACTTCAAGTTCATCACATCATCCCCAAAGAACAGGGCGGGAATGACAGCCTGGAAAACCTAATTACCCTCTGTACCTCCTGTCATCAAACTACTCATAGGTCTTTAATGATGGAACAGAGGAAAGCTATCTGGTAACACCAATGGTGAGTCGTGTGCGGAGCAAACTCGCTCGCACGGTTCGGGAAGCAGCACGGGAGAAACATAGATAATGCTATGCGCTCCTACGCTGACTTCACACATAAAGCGGCTTATACACAAGCTTTAGAATTCGCGGAAGCTGCTGGAGAGTTATATATTCAAGCTGAAGCTAGCGGTGGTTTGTGGTGTATCAGAAACGAACAAGTATATTACGATGCGGCAATGCAACTTTAAAGCCAGTTAGGGGAATCTGAACCTAAATTTGTATGTGAAAACAATTCACCTTAATTCAATAACGTGGCCCCTCCCGACTTGACAAGGAGGGAAGAATTGAGCCAAGATGTCCCCTTTGCTTGGGAGGGCAGATGGCGAAAAAACTCAGTGACATAGAAAAAAGGCAAGGTCAAAAGCAAGCGCGACGTAAAAAACGGCAAGCCCAACGAACCAAGAAAAGTATGAGTGATGCCGCCCGCTTATATCGAGTGGTCTTGCGGCATCTTCAAAAGCAGGCTTCGACCATGTTATTGGAAAACCAGATGACCCTGGCGATGATGATTACCGGTATATTGCGGGGTCGAAGTGGTCAGTTGCGAAAAATGGCCAACGCTGTGCAATATCAGGGCAAAAAAGAGAGCCTGATTGACCGCTTTCGGCGTTTTGTCCGAAACAAGAACATTAAGGTGGAGGTAGCATTTACTCCTTTTGGGCAGCGCGTGCTCCAAGCCCTGGGTCAGGGACCGATTGTCTTGATGATTGACAGCACCAAGTTGGGCGGTCACTGTCTATGTCTGATGGTCAGCGTTTATTACAAAAGTCGGGCCTTACCGCTAGCCTGGGTCACTTACAAAGGTCGCAAAGGGCATAGTTCTCAACAACTGCAACTCCAATTGTTCCAGCGAGTTAAAACCCTCCTGCCGGCTGAGGTGCCCGTCGTTTTGCTGGGTGACGGTGAATTCGACGGCAGTGCGGTGATTGACTGGTTTGAGCAGGACAGCCAGTGGCGCTATGTCTGCCGTACCGACAAAACTAACCGCATTTTCTACCAACAGCAGTGGCTCGGCTTGCATCAACTGCCGCTGACCGAGGGGCAAGAAGCCTTCTTCACCCAGGTCCGTTTTACCGAACAAAACAACGTCGGCCTGGTTAATATTCTGGCCGTCTGGCATCACGCCCGTCAAGAGCATTGGTTTTTTGTTACCAATTGTCAAAGTGCGGCCGAAGCCAAAAGCTTCTATACCTTGCGGTTCACCACCGAAACCCTGTTCTCTGATTTGAAAGGCCGCGGCTTCCATCTCGATGACACCCGCTTGTGGCAACCCGACCGCTTGCATCGCCTCCTCCTGGCTGCCGCCATTGCCTACTTCTTGATGGTCACTCTGGGCGTGGAAGCAATTGTCTCCGGCGTTTTTCGGCAGTTGGTCCGCACCGATGCTTTTTACCATAGTCTATATCAAACGCACGTTAAAATTTCCATATCGTCATTTCAATAGGAACACAGATGGTACGGATCTAACGGATTTCCACAGATTTTTCCTGGTTTTATCGGCGAAAATCCGTGAAATCTGTGTGAATCCGTGTTCTATTCCACCTTGGCCTGGAAATTCTATGATGCGGTTAGTATATTTCAACTTGGCCTGTTTTATCTCGATCACATCTTGAATGAATTCTTGGACTTCCCTGCTCTGACCAGTTTACCACCCCCTCATACCTTTGAACACGTCGTCATTTCTTAGGCTCATTCTGTACTTTGCGCCAGTCCAGAGGGGACACGTTATTGAATCTTTTGGATACATCCTACACCTTTCCCAAGCTGTTACGGAGAAAACCACCCGATTCTTGAATCTTAAAATTTTCTGGTCGTTGAGTCTCCTGGTCAAAACCGCTTGACACATCGGGTAGGGTTTCATATCATACAAACAACTGAATATCGCAAAACAAAACACCGCCGGCAGGTGCTGCTAACACCCACCGGCGGCTAACCCCACCAACTGACTCAGACAGTTGACAGGGCTGAGGCCTATTCTACCATAGTTTCTATGGTGGCTCAAGGTTGTCAGACGGTCATTCCTGCCTGCGTGGCGGGGGTGGCCGTTTTTTGTTTTCGGCGCTGTTCAGCCAGGGCAGGGTGCGTTAGTGCCCTGCCCGTTTATTTGTTTTTAACAGGGGAAACATCGCTTTTCCAAAAATTGAGCAGATGATAAATAAATCCTCTTTCAAGTTAGGCAGACTGAGACTACAAAATGGCTGCTTTTTATTGGCGGCCAAAATTCAAATCTAACTTTGGAGGTCATTCATGAAACCACAATTGCGACTCATAAAAGCTCAGCGGGTAAATTCTACCCTGATCGTCTGGCGCGATGATTATCTAAACAACAAACGAGTAAAATTGGAGCAAACCACCCTCAAACAACTAATAGACGGGTCCATTAATTTGTATAT
>JAAUSP010000837.1 GCA_012032575.1 Anaerolineales bacterium
CCCTGCGGCCCGTGCTGAACGGGGCAGGTATCACTGTGCGCCAGGCCATCGCCAGCTACGGCCTGGGCGGCGACTTCGGCTCCAATTGGCTCGACCGCTCGGTGGAGCGGCTGGGGCGGCGCTTCCTTTCCTCACCTTACGCCATCGCCCTGGCCAATCTGTTCCGGCGCAAGGGCCGCTTGCTGCTGACCCAATTGGTGCTGATTACCGCCGGGACCATGTTTTTGATGGTGGTCAGCCTGGCGAGTTCGACCGATTTGACCGTGACCAACGATCTCAATCGGCGCGCCTACGATGTGCGGATCAACTTTGAGGACCGCCAGCGGGCCGACCGGCTGGTGAAAATGGCCCAAACCGTGCCGGGTGTCGAAGGGGCCGAGGTCTGGCTGACCCAACCCGTCTCCATTCTCAGGGAAGGCCAGCGCCTGCGCGATGCCGGGGTGAGCGCCGATTTGACCGGCCTGCCCGCCGGCACACCCACCTACCGCCCCATGATCGTTGCCGGGCGCTGGATCGAGCCGGGCGATGAGCGGGTCATTGTGGTCAGCAAAGACGCCGCCGACGATAATGGCTTTAGCGTGGGCCAGGTTGTCACCCTGAATTTGAACGGCCTGGGCCAAAACGTGGCGTGGGAGATCGTCGGCATCTACCAGACCGCCTTCAACGACAACTTTGGCAGCGTGCCCATCTTTGCCCCCCTCGATACCGTGTACGATGTGACCAACAAGCACAATCGCGGCACCCGGCTGCTGGTGCAGACCGGCCAGCACGACGAAGCTTTTCTGGCAGACCTCTCCAATCAACTGCAAACCATGTTTGAAAGCCGCAATATGGACGTCGAACTGCAAGGGACCGGCACTACCTTTGAAGATCGCCAATTTGCCGACAGCCAGTACGCCATCAATATCAATATGCTGCTGATGCTGGCCCTCATCGTGGCCGTGGTCGGTGGGATTGGTTTGATGGGGGCGCTGTCCATCAGCGTGGTCGAGCGCACCCGCGAAATCGGGGTGATGCGGGCCATCGGGGCGCGTTCCCGCTCGATTATGGGCATGTTTGTGATGGAAGGGGTTTTGCAAGGCTTGTTCAGTTGGGCCGTAGCCGTGCCGCTGTCGTATCTCATCGGCTACCCGTTGGCCCGGCAGTTGGGCCAGACCATGCTGGACATTGACCTGGATTACAGCTACAACTACACAGCGGTTTTGATCTGGCTGGGAGTTATCCTCATCATCGCCGCGCTGGCTGCCATCGTCCCGGCCCGCAGCGCCACCCGCATCAGCGTGCGGGAGAGCCTGGCTTACGCCTGAGCGACCGCCGACGGCTGACCGCTGCAAAAAGACCCTAAAGGTTTGGGAGACCTTCTGGGTCTTTTGGTGAAAGGGAGTACAAGATCATGTCATTTCGAGCGACACGCTACGCAGGGAGCGAGAAATCTCCCGGAACTACTCTTGCAAGACGAGGTATTAGGGATTTCTCCCTCCGCTACGCTCCGGTCGAAATGACATGCTTAAACGGTTATATTGAGGGGACACCTGTTTTATGGATTCTCCTGCCTCTGCATCCGCAAAAACCGATCAACCGCCGCCCGGTCCGGGATGCCGCTGCGCCCGCCGGGTCGAGTAGCCTTGATCGCCGCTGCCGCCGAGGCGACCTCGATGGCGGCAGCCACGCTTTCGCCCTGGACCAGGCAGGCCGCATAAGCGCCGTGAAACACGTCGCCGCAGCCGTTGGTGTCTACCGGCTGCACCGGGAAAGCCGGAACGTGCTGCACCGGCCCGCCCCGCTCGGCATACCAGCAGCCTCGCTCACCGGCAGTGATTACGCAGCAGGCCCGCTTCTGCCCGGCCAGCGACCGGACCATCACTTCCACCTCGGTTTCCCCGGTCACTCGCCGTGCCAGTTCCACCCCGACGATGAGATGGTCAATCTGGTCCATCAATTGCCGTGCTTCTGGCTCGATTTCCAGCTCAATATCGCCAATTACGGGGATGCCGTGCTGGTGAGCCAGTTTCGCCGCCCGTAGACCGGCAGCGGCCGCTCGATTATCCACGAACACAGCCCGGCAGTTGGACACCATCGCCTCGGTTACTTCCGCCGGAGGGAACGAGGCCACCCCTTCTTTGGTGTAGAGAATCGTCCGCTGGCCGGTGGCTTCGTCTACAATGATGATCGAGTGAAAGGGCCGGGCGTCGGGCCGGCGTTGAATAAGGCTGCAATCCACCCCTTCCCGCTCCAGCGCCTCGATGGAAAAGCGGGACAATTCGTCCTCGCCGAGGGTTGTGGCGTAAGCCGTCCGCGCACCCAGGCGGGCAGCGGCCACCAGCGCCGTGGCGGTCAGCCCGCCGCCTTCGCGCCGCCGGGACAGGACCGGCTGTTTGGTATCAGGTATAGGATAGTGGTCCACGTACAGCAGATCATCCACCGCCACCGCGCCCAGGCCCAGAATATCCCAGCGCGGGGTCATACGCCGGCCAGTTCGCGGGCTTCCTGGGCCGATTTGCTCTCGTGGATCACGGCTTTAAAGGCCCGGACGGCACCAGTGATATTGTCAAAACCCCACACATTGCGCCCGATGGTCGCGCCCCGCGCTCCACTCTGGACCACTTCGGCCATCATCGCCAGGGCCGCTTCCAGGGTGTCGGCTTTTGGCCCGCCGGCCGCCACCACCGGCACCGGACAGTCGGTCACGATTTCGGCGTAAGCCTGAACATCTCCGCAGTACGGCACTTTGACCACGTCAACACCCACCTCGGCAGCGCAGCGAGCGGCCCAGGCGATGTCTTCGGGGGTAAAAGAAATTTTTAGCCCATTCTTCACGTCGCGGGGGTAAATGTGACAGATCACCGGCAGGTCAAAGCGGCCGCGTCCCGAACACAATCGGCGACGATCCGCAGGTAAAGCCCTTCGGTGCTGCCGCGCACGTAAGCCACCACGGCCATCGCGTCGCCGCCCAGCCGGACCACTTCCTCCGCGGTCGCGGCGACTTCGTAAGCGGTATCGTCGAAACGGCAGAGGATGCTCTGCACAATCAGAGGAATTTTGCCGCGTAGGGCGACCATGCCGAAGCGGCCATGCCTTTGTGCATCGTCACCGCATCGGGTTGAGCGGCGGTAATCGCGGCCAGGGTCGGCTGGATGTGCGCAGACCGCC
>JAAUSP010000838.1 GCA_012032575.1 Anaerolineales bacterium
GGTCAAAGTTCGAGGATCAGAAGGCTGAGCATGAACGTGGCAATGCCCCGCGACGAAGACGCTGCCCACGAACCATCCGGCATCGAGCGCCGTGCTTTCGGGACTTGCGCCCGCCTTGGAGAACATGGCCGCTGCCAGCCAGCGCGCGCCTTTGGTCTTCATGGCCGTCCTCCTGTGCTGTGTGCCCGGCTTCCCGGTGGGTTCGACCGGCACCGGGATGGCAATCCATATGCTCTCCGACGGCTGATCGGATCGTGACGCCAGTATTACAACCGCGTCATGAGACCCGTCATGACGCGGTTGCCCGGCGGTCATTGCGGCGGAAAGCCCTGGCACCTATTGTGGGTGCCGACGACTTCCGCGGGAGACCCCGATGAACCAGATTTATGCCGACGGCTTCGGCAGGCTTACGGTTACCGGACCCATTGTCCGGATCGACCTTATGACGGCCGTCCCAAGCCAGCGTGACGGTCAGGAGCGCCTCGCGACCGAGGTTCAGGGCACGCTGATCATGCCGCTCGACGGGTTTCTCCGCGCGGCCGGCGTGATGCAGCAGGGTGTTCAACAGCTGAGTCCAAGGCGGGCGTGGTCAAGGCTCAGCCGGCCGCGCAGCCCGCGGCGGGGACGCAATTGGGCAACGGCAAGCCGACGTGACCGGCCCGGCCCGAACCGACAAGATGGAACCGTCAGGCCAGATCGAGGGCGTGTTTCTTGAGATCCTCGAAATTGAGCACCTGGAGTGCCGCTTCGTGGGTGGCGGCCAGAACCACCCGGGGCGCCATGCCGGCCTCCAGGGCCTGACGCCAGCGCGCCGCGCACAGGCACCAGCGGTCGCCGGGCTGTAAGCCGGGAAAGTGATAGGCCGGTACGGGCGTGCTCAGGTCGTTACCCTGGGAGCGGGTAAAGGCCAGAAATTCTTCTGTTACCTGAGCGCAGACTACGTGCGTGCCCTGGTCTTCGGGGCCAGTGCGGCATTTGCCATCGCGGTAGAAACCGGTGAGGGGGGGAGGTACAGCAAATTTCCAGCTTACCGCCCAGTACGTTTTTCGATTCGGCCATAATTATTCTTCATTTTTTTTATTCAAATCCATACCAGCATAGAAGCCCAGGTGCTGGTCACGGAGCAGTTTGGTCCAAAAAGCAATCTGGCCGCTGTGGTAAGAAAAATGCTCTACCACGTGCACCACTACATCCACCCCGGTGTGGGGTGAGCCTTGCACCATTCGCGGGCGCATCATTTCATCCAGGCTGATGGCCTCAATGACCTGCCAGGCTTCCTGGTTGGTGATTTCCAGTTTCTGGTACAATTCTTCTTTCGTGACCCCTCCGTCGGCGGTAAATTCAGCATCACGGGTGCGGGTATCTTCCTGACCACCCAGGCCGGAAATAATATACTGTCGGATGTTGCCACACAGATGGAGCAGCAGGTTGCCCACACTGTTAGAAGATGCATTGGGTCGGCGCCAGACTTCTTCTTCACTCAGCTGATCCAGACATTTTTTAACCCGGGGGTAGGTTGAGCGACATTTGGTGAATAGCTTGTTTTTTTAATTCTTCTAATAAAGTTTCCATGGATTTTTTGGAAAATGGTTTGTAAAAAGGTTTAATTTTGGCATAAACCAGGCAACACGAATCAATTATGTTATGTGCCCGTACAAAGGTAAAAAAATAAATTCTTTATGAACAACACTACTTTTTGGTCTTTTAACCGCTTAGGGTTGATTTTGAGCAGTTTACTGGTTCTATCTCTTTTTTTACCAGCGCACGCTCAAATCCAGTACTACGAATTTTACCCCAAGTTTGGCATCAAGGTAGGGGGCAATTATACCCTGCCTTACGGAGAGCGGGTGATTGACAAGGCCGGTCTGCCGGATTTTCACGCTGGGCTTTCGCTGAGGTTTCCCATAACCCCTACTATGGCTATTTTAAGCGAAGCCCTCTACTCCCGTAAGGGCATAGAAGTTTCGCAGGACTTAACCGGGGCAGCCACCGATGTAAAGATGGTTTTCAGCTATATTGAAGTGCCCCTGCTATTTAGTGTGGACATACTTCCTTTTACCGTGCACGGCGGCGCTTATGGCGCTCACTTGCTCAATACGGATGTTACTAGCGCCCTGGCCGGAGGCATGAGCGGAGATGTGGAGCCAGAGGATTTTAACCGTTTTGACTATGGCGTTATGGTAGGGGGTACTTTTGTGGCCGGGCGTTTCGATTTCGGGCTTCGTTACAGCGTTGGGTTTAGGGATATTGCCAAATCTGAGGTCACACGCATACTGTTGGGCACAACTAAACATATGACTGCCCAAATTACGTGAATTTTTTTGTGAATTGAGTTTTAGTCCACAGACGGTAGGATGTTGTTGGTTAGGTGAGAGGATTGACAGTTGAAAATTATTCAATCTTCAATCCTCCATCTTTCTTAAAGAATTGGACAACATCTCCCCCCCCAATCCACCAACTGTGGACTATCGACCGTGGACTAAAAACTTACGTGACACTGTAATAGTCCACAGTCCACAGTCGCCTTTGAGTGGTTATTTGAAGATTGAAAATTCATTATCGGGGCAATCTTCAATCTTAGAGCATAATTAGTATCCCTCCCCTCTGCCTCTCGACTGTGGACTATCGACTCCTTAGGCCTTTTCCGGAAACAGCATCGCCGTAATGGCCGGGGCAAAAATCATTTCAAATTCCAGGTTGACGGCGCTTACCTGATTAAAAACCATTTTACCGGCATCGTTGAATTTCATCAGGTGATTTTCAATGAAGGTGATTTTTTCGTTAGTGGGTTTTACGCCCCACATTTCCTGGGCAAAAGTGCCCACGGCCGAAAAAGTAATCACTACCGATTTTCCATCCTGAGAAACCACTACATCCAGAATGGTCTGCTCAATATCGGGAAAAACCTGGTGAAAAACCCGCGATCACTTCTTTATACAGCGCCCGGCCTTCAATCGGCCCGGTAGGGTTCAAACCAGTAAATATCCTGGCGTTTTCATCGATGTACAGGTCGGCAATCTTGGCCTGGTTGCCGGCAATGAAGCCCTGGCAAATTTTCAAAGCCCGGGTCAGGTTAGACTGGGGCAACTCCCGGTCGAGCGCACGATAGAAATCTTCTTTAGTAGCCATAATTTTTCTAAATGGTGATT
>JAAUSP010000064.1 GCA_012032575.1 Anaerolineales bacterium
GCGGAAACCTGCCGTCGTTTCAATGCGGCCAATCTGCGCTGGCGGGATGGTCGGCGGTTAGTTATCCAGGTCGCCCCTCCCTGATTATTTCAGTTATGCGGTTTTTAAGGTGCAGTCAAGGGTAATGTTAGCGTTTGTCTACGAGCCGGAGGCGGCCATTGGCGTCGGCGCGCGACTTCACCGGAGCAGGTGGCCTGGGGCTGCGCCTTTATTCGCCGGTGGCTGCGCCAACGCTGGGGCGATCCGGTAGCAGAAGCGGTGCGGATTATCTACGGCGGCAGCGTGGCCCCCGAATATGCCGCCGCTTTGCTGGCGACCACCGACCTCGACGGTCTCGGCGCTTCCCGCCGCGGCCGCGATCCGGCGACGTTTGTAGAGATTGTGCGGCAGGTGGCGGGGGCGAAGGGTGAGGGGGGTAATTGACTCTTACACTTTTCAGACTTAGCTTTTTCCCTCATTGTCGAGGATTTCTTCTACCGCTTGCCGCAACTGCGGAATTTTGTTGATGACGACATCCCACACAATATCATAATCTACGCCAAAATAGCCATGGATCAGCCGGTCTCTCATCCCTGCAAGCGCTCGCCATTCAACGGAGGGATATTTCTGTCTCAAACTATCGGGGATTTTCTTCGCTGCCTCGCCGATTATCTCAATACTCCGCACAAAAGCTCTTTTCAAGGTCTCATCCTGGATAAACTGGATGTGGCTCAACCCCTGTGTTTCGTTGATCAGGTAATCCGTTTCATCCAGGATGTGGCGCAAATATTCAAGAGGAGAAAGTGACATATTCTACCTCTTGCGTGATATAGGGGCGAAGATAAGGACTGACCGATTCGACCGTGACCAGTTCAACCGGTCCTCTTAATAACTCCTCCAGCAAAAATGATAACTGGATGAAATTATCAAAGCTTTTGTGGCCTGTTTCAAACTCGACCAGCAAGTCAATATCACTCTCGGCGTTTTGTTCGTTACGGACAAAAGAGCCAAACAATCCCAGTTTTTTAACCCCCAGGGCCTTAATTTTATCCTGATGCCGCCGAATGATCGAGAGCACCTCTTTTTTTGTTTGGGTAGGGGTATTAATCATAGACTTAAATCTCTCGCAGACCGAATAAAACTAACTTACCCAATAATTTTACCTTACTGTCTGGCCGCTGCTACAACCACAGCTACATCCTCAGCCATTCAGCAGCCTTACCCGCCGAGATATGGCCTTCCCGAAATAATTCTAATGCCAGCCATTCTGTGGCCCTTTGCCCAATTTCAGCAAGGGGTACATTTAAGCCAATTAACACGTCACGGGGCAGTTCCACTTCTATTTTAAAGGTATCCATGCGTTTTTTCTGCCTGCGCCTGGTATTATATATCCAATAAATTCAGAATGGAATCTCTTCAAATAGTAACAAACCAGCAAAAGCTAATGAGTCATCCAGATGCAGAGTAGCAATTCCCCAACGAGCTTCTGCTAACTGAAATGATAATTTAGAATCCAGGCGATCCTTTTGACCTTCCCAGATACGGACGGTTTCTGCACCTTGTTCTTGATAAGAAAATCTTACTTGAAATGGACCAGCAGTTTCGGTATTGGGGTTGAAGCGAAAGATCACTCGATTATCAACGGTAACAACCTCTTCCAAATAAGTCCATCGCCGATAAAATAGTCCTAATTCACCTAGTCGAATACGAGGGGCCCAACGACTAGCCAAGCCAATGGGCAGTAAATGGAGCAGAGTTTGTCGCTCTGCTACTGAGCGGCAAGCAATGAACTTTAATGCAGGTTCTAAAGCTAATCTGTCAGGTACTAATACTTCCGCATTTCGCCGAAAAATAATCTCATCACGTTCTTGTGGTGAAACCCACTCATCATGGAAAACCAGTTGAAAAGGAATATTGAAGAAAAAGTCACGTTCAGCACTATGGATAGCTCGCGGACTACCTATATTTCCATTGGAGAATCTTGTTTCGTCTGCACTTAGGACCGTAAAAGAATCAAAACAAAAATAGATCGGCACAGGGCAATGAGCACCATCGAGTTGACGCTGGCCGATTGGACGAAGTCCCTCATTACGATATTGAGTGGGAGTACGGGGTCGAAAATAGAGGCGAACATAATTTAGATGTTCTGGATGAGTCTGCTGAATTATGGTTGGGCTAGCATTATCAACCGCCATCAAATTCTGGTGCTCGACTTCAGTTCGACAGTAAAGATATCTACTTTGAATGATTTGAACTGCGTTATTAACGTCAGTAAAATGATAAACATAACGCGGCCACCAACTTAGAGGCCCTAACCGATCAGACCAAGTTTGGATATGGTGACGGATATCATCAGCCCAAGGCTTCACATCACGATCTCCACTACTTCAGAGGGATCGGTCTGGGGAGGCGGCATATACTGTAAACCATCAATGGGCTCGGAGCGCCGGATTGGTTTTAGATTAACAGGCTGGATATAAGGAAGTTGGCTGAGAAAATCGAAAACCAGTTGAGTTGCATCGTTGGCGCGAATTGATTGGGGAATATCTTCTGAAGTAATTGTACCGCGTAGGCGTAGAGTATTCCATAAATCTTCAATATCCTGACGATGGATAACAATTGGCGGCCAGGAAAGTGATTTAAATATGATTTTGTCATTGTCCATCTCAATGAGCGGCGTAAATAAACTGAGTTGTGATGTGTGACTGGGTAATCTGGCTATTAAATCTTGCCAAACCTGAGCGAATGACATCATTTGTCGTTCTAGCTGCATCTGTTTAGTGTATTCAGGGTCCAAACGTTCTGGCACGAAGTCCGGCGATGTAGGATAAAGGTGGATATATACAGGGATTGGCAAATCCTTTAAATGTCGCTCCATTACAGGCTGCACTTGCCGCTCCCAATCTAACTCGCCATTACCACAACCTAATTGTGGAAAGGATATTGTTGAAATACCATACTTTTCGTAAGTTCTAACGAATTCTCCCAAGCCTGCTTCGATATACTCTATTTTTGAACTACTACGCCAATGCTTCTTGGTGGGAAAGTTAACGATGATTTTATGGGGCGTACGATAAACATATAATTTACCAATATCCAATTTACCCGACGAGCAGAGTTCACGATACTGTTCGTACATTTCCGGGTAAAGTTGCTTGAAAACTAAAGCTATCCCCTTGCCCATCACCCCAACCGTATTTATGGTATTAACTAGCGTTTGGGCGGGGGAGTCAAATAAGCTAGTCGTTAAATAAGTAAGCATTTTCTCCCTTTTCTAAAGCCAAGCTACAGCCTGTTGAATGAGCGAGAGATAATTGGAGTTTTGAACATGTCCAAGATACCAGTCCTTATAGGTTCTGGCTGCCATGTGTGCATCAATTTGACGTCCTTCTTCTAATAAAATCCACAAATTGTGAGTAGCACGATTACAAAAGCCCTGGATACCTCCTATTTGTAAACCTTCCATCCCAAAGTTTCGGCAGGCTGGACATTGACATACGCTTAACATCTCTCTTTCTTCTTCGTCCAATTGTCGGCCCCGCCAAATCCCTAAATTAGCTATAATCCGTTCACCTCGCCCTGGTAGCTGAATAATACCTCTGGCTGCTCGATTTCGCCAACCTGAGGAATCAACGGAATCTACTCCCAATAAAGCAGCCAAGTGGAGAGTTGCTGTTCCACCTACTCCAAACACATGCAACTGCTTGCCGATAAGTTCGGCCCGCGCTTGTCGCACACTCTTAAGCACGCTCTCAGGCTTCATGGCTTTAGGCATCTTCAGCAAATTAGGCACAATACCCCCTAAAGCAATTATAGGTTTAGCTTGCAATTGCTGATCGGCTTGTAGTTGACGCAAATATTCATCCAGACATCGGCTGATGTGAACTACAGGTACATAACCATCCTCGCGAAATTCTCGATTGACCTGCATTGTTCGCTTTAAGCAGTCAAGTTGTTCCTCATCGCTCATAAACGGGGCCGGGATATAATCTTGCGGGATGGCATACCAATTGGGCTTTGCTTCCCTGACAAAATCCTTGTATAGCTGACGAGGCACTTCTTTGTTTCTTTTGAGAAATGAAAAGGCACCATTGTCCAGATAAATTTCTACCTGTGGAGGGATACCGAGATAGGCATGTAATCCTTCTTCCATAGCTCGCCGATGCCGAGTCGGACTGTGGTCAAATTCAGCATAAGAAACCATAACAGACTGCAAGCCAGACAAATAATAGGGTGATGAAACGTCGAAAACCTTCGGTTGTAGATTATTGAGGTTAAGACCAGCAACGATTTGCACGATTTTAGAACATCTCCTTATGTTGTTTTCTGAAGCATACCCCGATAACGAGCCATAATCCATTGTCCAGTAGCAGTATCTATGTACTTTCCTACGTCTTTTGATAATAGATGGGCTTGCTGAGTAACAGCAGGTATAAGGTAAGTTACGGGTTTGTCTGCCATAAACGAATGATCTTCATCACTCATTAAAGTGCAAAGCTGTAAAGCCGAAAGTATTTTCTGGGTGGCGGTTAATACAGGTCCAAGATAATCACTACAAAAGAATTCATAACGTGGTAATTGTTGCTGTGGACTTTTGGAGTGTCCTATGAAAAACATATACACGTGGGCCATTTTACATAATTCTCTATAAGGATCAAGATTTAGGTCAGTATATTCTTTTTGATAACCATCAATATAAGCGTCCAAATCATCAAGATCTATTCTGGTATTCAGGTTAGCTCTGGTAGTAAATGAACGACGTATCAAACAAGTAGAGACAACCTGACTTAAGTTATCCCCCAAAAATGACGGGGAAGCTAACAATAAACTCATAGCTTGCCCATCATTAAGAGTATAATTTGCGATTCCCCAATCCTTATCAATATTTCTCTCAATATACCAATCAACTATTGCACTATAGACCTTTAACTGGACGTTCTTGGCTACCCCACAGTAGACTATTCGACTTCTCTTGGCATATCCCAGACAATCAGACATTTCAACTATTGCCTGACGTGTAAATTCACCTCGCCGGTTATCCTTTACAAAATTGTCGAGATAGGCATCTTGTGGAAACAAACTTCCATCTCTAAAAATAACATCAATTCGTTTATCTAACTTAAATAGATAATCAAGGTCAAATTTATATTGACCAACATCCATTGCTGACGCAAGACAGCGTTGATAATCTTCAGGATCGAGGTCATCTTGATATGATGGATCAATTAACATCCATCGAAGTAATGCCTCATCCGGCTTTGGATTAAAGAGGTTATCATACTTTGGTTTACCAGATTGTAGCGTAAATAAGGTACCAGCCGCATTGTTAAGCACAAAAGGAACACTGCGTTTAAAGAAGCGAGCCGGCACAGGGACAGCACTACGATGCTGGCTTACATCTGACGCTCCAATAATAGGATTACGGCCTTGCCAAATATTATTATCAGCAACAAATTCATTGAGGAAATTTTCTCCCACAATATGATTATCCAGATGCGTTTGTATTAAGTCAGCTTTGAAAGGTTCTACCCTCCAACGTGTTCCGCCTCTCGGCGGCTCTTTGGTATCTAAAAGTTGCCTCGGTATCCCCAATCCCCGCTGGGCTACCTGTTTTAGTAACCCCGCCAGTCTTGCCGATTTGGGTGAATTTTGTTCAATCTGTTGCTTTAAATCTGTTAGAAAGTCAAGATAAATTTCTCTTGCATCTACTTCTAATAACTTTATTCGCGCCTTTTGGATGGTCGTTTCCCAAGCTTCTTCAAACTTTACTGATCGTTGCATGTAATCAGCAGTTCGAGCGATAGGATCATAGCCCTGACTATCATCAGGCTTGACTTCTGCCTCAACTTCCTCACGACTGAATACCTGACCAGTCTTGATAATATCATCAAAGGATAATTGTTTTTGATCTTGAGAAGATTGGGGCTTTTGTTTCCGAGGCATATTATTACATCCTCTGCTTCAATCTATTAACCTCAGGTATCCATTTTTCCGTCATTTCCTCAAAAATAGGAGGGGTACTTCCACCCTCTGAGTCAAGGGTTCTACGCTCTCTAATTTTCACTGGAATAGTATGTTTAACACTTTCATAAGTACCTGATAAGAGACACGTACCACGGGGCATTTTAGGTAGAGCATTTAGCATTTCATCAGAAGCATCGGCCTTTACCCCACGAATTGCATCAAGCTGATCTGGTTCTAACGCAAATACCAACCTGGTATTACATTGTCTAATAACACTTTTGTCAATATCAACTGGGCTTTGAGTCAGTAAAACCATACAAATCCCATGATGCCTTCCGATACGAACCCCTTCTCGAATGATTTGTTTACACGGGCTACCTTCACCTTGCGGCACAAACAAGTGTGCTTCATCTATTACGGCAACATAAGGGGGAATATGATTGTGAAGCCGAAGAGTTTGCAACTCACGCAATACAGCGGTTGCAATCGGTTGAAGCTGTGAAGAGGTTAATCCTTTACAGTTAATAACCAAACAAGGTATCATCAATCTACGCCAATCTGCTTTACCAATGCCATCTCCAAATATTTCATTACGCTTTAAAGATCCTGTACGATTTATCGCCATGCTTATACTAGCAGCATTATTAGTCAGTTCACTACCAACAATAGACATCCGCTCCAAAAGATCATCTATCGAAAATTTTGCAATATTATCCGAAACAAGCTCAGCTTGTAACTCGCTGAAAGCTCGGGCAGCAATATCTCTTTGCAATTCTGTTGTAGCGGAAGGTAGAAGATTTAATAATTCCGACTCTGTTAAAGATGAAATACGAATAGTAAAGTCCTCACCTGGTCGGACAACAGTTCCACTTAACTTTAGTGCCAATTTTGAATACTCATCTTGGGTATCTATAAATACTATAGGCAGGTTGTGTTTAGTCAACTCTTCAACAATCACACCCATTGCATAGCTCTTGCCACTACCTGTAGTTCCCCCAATAAAAAAATGTCGTTGAATAGCTTCTCGTTTTAGGATAATCTCTGTTTTCATGCCACCTACTGTCTCGCCAAGGTGCAGGCCATGAGTTTTATCTTTTGCTAACCCCAAGGCAAGTATAATCTCATCCTCGTTAGCAATAAATACTTCTGCCCCAGAGTTGGGTAGATTTTGCGGTGATCTAATCTGAGTAGATTTCGTGCCTTTCTTATTAATATTTTCTATAATTTCCTCAATTAAATCAGCCTCAACAAGACGGTAAATTATTGTACTATCCTCTTCAGTAGGATAATTTGGCTTAATCCCTAATGTGTCACGAACATTAATAGCATCTGGCACTTCATTGGGGTTATGTTCATAAGCACTGCGAATCCGGCCAATTAAAATACTTGCTTCAGTTCTTGACACAGGAATTTTAACTAAAGTACCCGGCTTAACGTCCTGACCAGTTTTTAGCTTAATTCTCACAATCTCAAAAGTCGGTGTATCTTGATCGGAAGTAACTGTACCTATGGAAAAGTTATTAAGACCCACCTTTCATCTCCTCACAACACATTTCATTTTCTGTTATACACTATATACTTCAATACCCAATTGCTTTAATACCCGTCTCGCATCTCCTGTATGAAACGAACTCACAGACAATCCGGTTAATTGACTCACCAGCCATTTAGGTGCTACCCGCTGACCCTCTACCAAGACATAGGCAGATTGATAGCCAGTAGAGTCACCGCATCCCTCAGCCAGCGCTTGGCGAGCTACATCAAGAACTTGCTCCGGGGTAAGGGTAATCTCTTTACCCCGAATTCGTGCTTTACCTGGTTGAGTGACAAGTGAAGGAGCATTATGTTGCACATCTAAACCATTATAAAGCCAACGGCGAAGTGCTGCCTGCCGGCCTCCCTGTGAACCTTGGGCAAGGGTTACTTGAGTTTCACCTGCTACCAGCCGCTCATAACCAACTAAGGCTTGCCAATAACTTTGGCCTAAACTAATGAAAAGGTCACTATAAGGATTGGCCTGTAAAATTTGTTCAAGTGCGCTAGTTACTTTGGGTTGTAACGCCTGCGCCCGTTGGGGAGACATTTTGTAATCATAGTTGGAAATCGGCTGATTAGCCGAAATCAAACCAAAGTTGGCTGAGAGAATAAATGTATCAAGCAATTGTGCTTTAACAGGTTCTTCGAGTAGAAACTTGCGAAGAACTCCAAACTGAGGCCCATCATACCGCTCTATCGCCGGTAGCAGGCCGGGGTCGGGGCGTTTGCGCTGGGAGCAAGTCAGGATCAAGAGGCGTTTGGGTTCAGGAGTCATTTATTTTCCAAAAGCGAGTTCGTCAGCCTCAAAATGGCAGCGCACCGCATCTTGAACAGCCTCCCGTAATTCATCCCAGGTATCGGCCTCGGTAAAGATGGAATACCCCAATGCTTGCGCTGTGTAGCCGCCCTCCGGCGCTTCCTCAACCATAAATATAATTTCTTTTGCCATTATCTGCTCCTCAAGAGCTATTAGAGTTGTTGCTGAATAACGGTGATAACATTTTGGGACACAGATAAACACAGATTTCACGGATTTTTCTTTAATTTTTTTGATTTAATCTGTGTTTATCCGTGTTCATCTGTGTCCTATTTTTTATTGAGCAACAAGTCTATTGACTTTGTTCCCGCTGATTATAAACCATGGTAACGGGTTTGGCTCGATGTGTCAACGCTCTGTTAAAATTTTTACTTACACCGCCCGCACCTTGCACCGGGGCCAGCCAGATGTCCTGCACCTCGGCAGCGTAGCGGCGTAATAATTCGGCGGCAAAGGCGGGGATGTCAACGCCCAATTCGGCCAGGCCAACCTTGCGCCGCGCATCTGCCAGCCGATTGCCTGGTATTTTGCCGGCAGATACGGCTTAAATCGGACCTAAACTCCAGGCAAATTCGAGGGTTTTACGGGCAAGAAGAAACTCTTTTGCCCTTATCTTTGATCCGAGTCATCCGACGACTCAAATCGAGTCATCGGATGACTTAAGCCAAGTCATTGGACGACTCGAATCGAGTCATCGGATGACTCAGTTTAAGTTATCGGACGACTCGGTTTAAGTTATCGGATGACTTGATTAAAAGTATGGGGCAAAAGGGGGGAACATAAAGGTCAGGAGGGGCCGAAACTCTGGCAAAAAGGGAGGTTCTTTGCGGGTAAGTGGACTGGAGATGCGGGCTTGTCTTGACCAAAATACCGGGTCAAGGCGAGGAAGATGGGCTTTGATACCAGCAGGGAACGCCGATCGCAGACCGGCTGGGAGCAGAAAGGCGGCCCGCCGTTGAATTAAACCAAAAGCTGCGGGCCAGCCACCAGGCCAGTTCCTTGTCTATCAGGGTGTGAAAGCGGCCAATCTGGGCCGGCTGGCCCCCGGTCAGTTCGTTGACCAGGGCCAGCCTCTTCTCTATTACCAGTGGTGATGAACCAGCCCTTTGATCTTACCCTCATAAATGGCCTGGATTTGGGCCATCGTTTCAGCGCTGAGGGGTGGGAGATCGGCGGCCTGGGCATTGGCCAGGGCTTGCTGGCTGTTTTTTGCGCCGGGAATAGCGCAGCTTACGGCGTCGAACATCAGAATCCAGCGCAGGGCAAACTGGGCCATGGTTGACCCGGCCGGACCAGCGGGCGAAGCTGCTCGACCGCGGCCAGGGCGGTGTCGTAATCTACCCCGGCAAAGGTTTCACCTCGGTCAAAGGCCTGGCCGTAGCGGTTAAAGTTGCGATGGTCATCGGCGGGGAAGGTGGTCTGGCGGGTCATCTTGCCGCTGAGCAAACCACTGGCCAGGGGCACGCGGGCCAGAATACCAACCTGGCGCTGTTTAGCCAGCTCAAAAAACAAATCGGCGGGGCGCTGGCGAAAGATATTGAAGATGATTTGCACACTCTGCACGTTGGGATACTCGATGGCTTTGATAGCCTCTTCCACCTTTTCCACGCTGACGCCGTAATGTTTGATTTTACCCGCCGCCATCAGGTCATCCAGAATCCCGAAAACTTCGGGCAGATAATAGACTTCGGTGGGCGGGCAGTGCAACTGCACCAGGTCCAGGGCTTCGACTTCCAGGTTCTTTAAGCTGCGCTCGATAAAGCCGGTCAGGTTTTCGCGGTTGTTGTAGCCGGCGGCGGTGTGCGGATTAAGCCGCCGTCCGGCTTTGGTAATCACATAAACCGGGTCCGAGCGCTCCTTACGAACCTGGGCAATCAGCCGCTCGCTGCGGCCATCGCCGTACACGTCGGCGGTGTCAATCAGGTTGATGCCCTGGTCAATCGAGGTATGCAGGGCGGCCAGCGCGTCGCTGTCGGCCACCTCACCCCAGGAGCCGCCAATAGCCCACGCGCCAAAACTAATCTCCGACACCTGCCAGCCGGTGCGGCCAAACGGACGGTAATTCATAATATGCCTCCAAAAATAAGAATTAAAAAAGGGTACCTGCTTCCTCACTCAAGGCTAAGGCTGAGTCTAAGGCTAAGGAGCATGTGAGATCAATCTTAGCCTTTAATATGCCTGTCCGTGAGCAGTTACAAGAAGGGTCTATTTCTTTGTGTCATTTCTTATTCAACCCCGTGCTTGATTCAGCGAGACCAGCAAGACCCCGGCAATGACGGCGATACCGCCGACAAGCTGCTGGGGGGTCGGCTCGATGTCGAAGAGAAAGATGGTCCAGCCGATGGACACCGCCGGGCTGAGGGTCAGGATAATGGCGTGAATGCTCAGGGTCAGGCGGCGCAGGGTCAGGTAATACAGGTGCGGCTGATGGTCACATCCACCGTGCCGGCTACCAGCAAAATCAGCCAGGCCTGCCAGCCGGGGATGATCAATTCGCCCCGGCCAATGGTAAACAGCAGCAAAAAAGCAGTCGTACAGGCCAGCCGAAATAAAAAGAAATCGGCCAGCCCCATGCTGTGGCCGTGACGCTTGACCAGGGCGGCGTGCAGGGCGTACATAAACGTTGAAACGATGACCATCACCACACCCACCCAGATAAATTCGCCCGGCTGAAAGGCAATGGTAAACGTGCCGGCTATGGCCAGCAGCGCGCCCAGCCACTGCCACAAGGTAAAACGGTCGCGCAGCCAGATCAAGCCAAAACCCAGGCTGAACAGCGTGGACATTTTGCCCAACATCGAGGCCGTGCCGGGGTCAATAAAAGCCACCGAGCCATAGCTCAGCACGGTGCTGGCGGCCACCAAAAAGCCAATGCTCAGAAAAAACCAGGCAAAACGACGGAAAACGCCAAAATCAATCTTATCCCAGATAGCCAGAAAAACGGCTACCTGAACGGTGGAAACGCCCAGCACATACATGGCCGCGGGGGTCGGCGGCAGGTAGGGCAACAACAACCGGGCAAAAACAAAATGGAGACTATCTACCACCAGCAGGCAAATCACCACCAGCGGCGCGTTATTCAAAGCGCGGCTTTGCGCCGCCAGGGCTAACGGTTTTTGACTCATAGATGGTGTAACTTCCCCCTTATTACCCTGATACAAAGAAAAGCCCCGCCCAAAGACGGGGTCACTCACAGCGGATAGTATAATTCAAAAACGAATTCCACGAAAGTTGGGCAGGTTTCGTGGCTGGTTCAAACGATGCTATAATACGCCCTAATCTTATAAGACAGGATAGATTAGGCTTTATGAGCACTGTTGGTGGTAAATTTACTCCAGAGAAAAGAAATCTGGTTACTTATGTCGAAAATAAAGATTACGAACTCCTGCGCAAGCTGGCCGCACTGCATGGGCGCTCCATCTCCGCCGAAGCCGCCCTGGCCGTGCAAAATCATCTCCAGGCCCATGCGGATGTATTAAAAAAAGAAGCAGACAAGAAGGCGTGAAACGTTTAACGTTTAACGTTAAACATTCAACCGATTAGCTCGCAGGATAAACCTGATGCCTGAAAAACTCAATTCGATGCGGATTTTGGAACAGCAAAAGGTTAGCTATATCATCCGGGAATTTCCCGATACCATTCACTCCGCCGACGGGGTGGCCGATCACTTTGGCCTGCCCCGCGAGTCGGTTTACAAAACCCTGGTCGTGCTGCCCAACACGGGCAAGCCGATACTGGTCATGGTCAGCGGCAGCCGCGAGCTGGATTTACGCAAGCTAGCGACAGCCGTCGGCCAGAAGAAGGCGCAGATGGCTGCCCACAAAGAAGCCGAGCGACTGACCGGCTTGCAAACCGGCGGCATCTCGGCCCTGGCCTTGCTGCACAAGAACTTTGCGGTTTACCTTGACCAGCCCGCGCTGGCATTGGAGCGCATCCTGGTCAGTGCCGGTAAGCGGGGAGTTAATCTGGAGTTGGCGGTGCAGGATTTAATTCGGGTGACGAAGGCAAAGGTGGTTGAGGCGACGTAACTATGGAAAAAATCAACCTCATTGAAAAGTTCAGCCTCTTCAACGAATATTGGAGTCCCCGTATCGCCGGCGAATTGAACGAGACCCATGTGAAGCTGGTCAAACTCAAGGGGGAGTTCATCTGGCATCACCACGAGGCTGAGGATGAACTTTTTGGGTGGTCAAAGGCCGGTTGCTGATCAAGTTCCGGGACCGCGACCTGTGGCTGGATGAGGGCGAGCTGGTCATCATCCCCAAAGGCGTCGAACACATGCCCGTAGCAGAAGAAGAAGTCCACGTAGTGCTGATCGAGCCGAAAACGACGGTCAACACCGGCAATGTGCAGAATGAGCGCACAGCGAAGGAGCAGTGGGTTTAGGGGTGTCAGGTGTCACGTGGGGTACGCTTCCGTCTGAGGCGGCGCTGTTCGGGCGGATGCCGGAGCATCAAACCGGCCTGAACAGCGATCCCGACCACGAACAGAATCACCCACAGCACCAGGTCAAGCGGTGGGGTCAGCGCGACCATCCCCGACAACCTGACCGCCTCTACGACCAGGGAGGCTCCGACCAGGGCTGACAGTCCAATCAGGGCCGGGTCGAACAGCGAAAGCACCAGCGCCGCCCCGATAATTCCACCGACGATAAACACCAGCCATTCCCACGGACTCACGCCCACCCCCACCGCTTGGAGCAGGGACAACAAGGCATAGCCGCCAAAAATAAACCCGGCTAAGGCGATCGCTAGCTGCTGCAACACCAGGGCTAGAAGCGCTCCCACTACCCCCAGCACCAGCCCAAAGAGCAGAATGAGCCAGTCTGGCTGTCCGGGCAGCAACTGCGGGGCGACCATCACCCCAAACACAAACCCGGCCGCCGCCACAAACAGCCAAAACAGATGTCGCCCAAACAGCAGCACCGCCAGGCCAATGATGAAATTGACAAGCAGAGAAAGCGTCACGGTTTACCTCCGAGATGATGATCCACGCGGGGCGGATTCTCAAAGCTGCGAAATTCGCGGCACAATTCGATAAAGCGCTCGACGGTTATCTCCCACAACTCCCCGGCCAAACTCGGCGGTGGCTACGCCGGCGTCGCCGGCGATACCGGTCCGGCTGATGCGACTCCACCAATCCTGCCACATAATCGAGCTGGGCCGGCCCAGGTCCCAATTGAAATATTGCCCGGCCTGCTGACCGATGTCGCGCTCGGCCTTATCCATCTGCACCAGTTCCGGCTGCAAGTGCAGCATCATGGCCGTTTCGTACTCGCAGGCGTGGCTCACACTGCCGGGGCCGCCTTTTCGGCCCTGCTCCAGCACGTCGGCGCACAGCGAAGGGTCAATGGCGGCATTGGGACTCATCGCCCCGCACTTGGCCCCGGTCACAATCACACATTTGCGGGCGGCCAAATCGGCGATACTGTGGTTGGAGCCGTGCCCGTTGACAATCAGAATATGCTTGAAACCGTGCCGGGCCACACTGATGGCAACCTGCGACACATAAGCCAGGCAGGTTTCAATATCCACGGCGATGGTGCCGGGGAAATCCATGTGGTGCTCGTCCAGGCCAAAGGGGATAGTGGGCAGGACCAATACGTCGCCGTTGGCCCGCCGGCCTACCTCATCCAGAATGCCGGCCAGGATGTCGTTATCGGTCGAAATAGGTAAGTGTGGACCGTGATCCTCAACCGCACCAAAGGGAATCAGTACCACCGGCTGCGGGTCGCGGGCCAGAATCTCGTTCATCTCCGGCCAGGATAGATGATCGTAGCGCCAGGTTTTCATAAAAGTGTACTCCTCGAAAATAACTTTGCCGGAGTCCAAAAGCTATGCTTTTGGACTCTATTTTCATCTGTCTATGACCGAAGCCAGCCGAGCAACGCCTTCAAGCAACTGTTCGATCTCGTAAAAGGCAAAGCTCAACCGGAGGTAATTGGATAAGCCGCCGCTGCTGGAAAATTTAGGGCCGGGCTGAAAAGAGACATTCCGGCGGCGGGCCTCGGCCAGAAGCTCCACCGCATTAACCCCATCGGGCAGGCGCACCCAAATGAAGAAACCGCCGCCCGGTTCGGCAAAGGTGATGGAGTCGGGTAGGTGTTGGTGCAGAGCCGCGCTCAAGGCCGCCGACCGCTCCCGGTAAACCATTTTGAGGTGATCGAGGCATTGATCTTGCAGCTCCAATTCAATCAAACTCTGCACTACCCCCGACGTGAACGGATTAAGGCCGCCGCCGCTTTCGAGCAGTCCAGCGTGAATCAGCCGGCCGAGCCGGGATGGGGCGGCCTGCACCCAGCCCAGGCGCAGGCCGGGCGCGGTGATTTTGGAAAAGGAGCCAAGCGAGATAACCTGATCGGTGTGAATAGGCGCGACCAGGGGCGGCGGCGGGGCGACGGTATAATCGAGCATCTGGTACACTTCGTCGGCCACAATCAGAAAGTCGTGCTCGCGGCTCAATTGCAACAGCCGTTCGCGCCGCTCGGCGGACAGGGTGGCGGCGGAGGGATTGTGAAAGGTGGGGATGGTGTATAAAAAAGACAGGCCGGTGTTGGGCCAGCTTTTCCTCCAGCGCCTCGATGAGCAGGCCGTTTTCGTCCATAGGAATGCCGACGATATTGAGCCGGTAATCGCGAAAAATGAGCAGGGCCAGGAAATAGGTCGGCTCTTCGACAAAGATGGTATCGCCGGGTTGGGTGAAGCGGGTGCAGATCAAATCCAAAGCCTGGGACGCGCCGGACGTAATCAGCAGGTCCTCGGCCTCGACCGGCAAGTTGTAGCGCTGAGTCAGAAATTGGGCCAAAGTCTGACGGAAGTAGCCGTCGCCCTGTTCGGCCCCGTACTGCAAAAGCGAGGGATCATTCTGGCTTAAGCAATGGTCGGCGGCCTGCCGCAGTGCAGCCAGGGGTAATAATGAAAATGAAGGCTGCCCTACCCCGAAATCAATCATCCCTTCCGGGATGTTCAGTTGGGTTGTTTGCAGCATAGACATGAAGGTTGACTTTGGCCGGAAACCAAGCGACCGGTTGCACCAAGCTCCCCCGCGATGAGCATCATTTTCACTTCAATTCACCTCTAACAAACCGCAGGGCCGTTTCAGCCAGCATGGCTGCGCCGATGGGGAGGGCGTTTTCGTCCAGGTTGAAGGTAGCTTCGTGCAGGCCGCCAGGGTGTCGAGAGGCGGGAGTGGGGGGATTATAACGACTTCGAGTTGAAAACGCAAGCCTTAAAGAGTTATTGCTCATCACTCAGCCGCGTGCTATACTTGTCCCTAAATTGTAACTGTTCAGCCCTCATGTCATCCTTCGACAGGTTCAGGACAGGTTTCGAGGCCGTTGGCCGACGCGAAGCGTCCCTGCCGCACTGCATCGGCCTCGAAGATTTCTCCCCGCTTGGCGGGTCGAAATGACATGCCTGAGTAGTTACAACCATTCATAATTCACAATTCACTATTCACAATTCTACATGACCACGCCCGTTCGCCAGCAGTATTTATCGGTCAAAAAACAATACCCCGACACGATTGTTTTCTTCCGCCTGGGCGACTTTTACGAAACCTTTGACGAGGACGCCCGGACCATCGCCAAAGCCCTCGACATTGTGCTGACCTCGCGCAATGTAGATAAGGGGCAGCGGATACCGATGGCCGGCGTGCCCTATCACGCTGTCGAAAGCTACCTGGCCCGGCTGATTCGGGCCGGCTTCAAGGTGGCGATTTGCGAGCAACTGGGCAGCGAGCCGATCAAAGGGCTGGTGCCGCGCGAGGTGATCCGGGTGGTCACGCCGGGCACGGTGGTCGAGTCAAACCTGCTGACGGCCAAAGAGAACAACTATCTGGCCGCGGTGGTCATTCACGGCGAGCGGGCCGGGATCGCGTTTGTAGACATCACCACCGGGGAGTTTGCCGCCACCCAGGTGCAAGGCCCCGACCTGAACCGGCTGGTGCTGAACGAAATCACCCGGCTCAAACCGGCGGAAATCATTGCCCCCAATCCGGTCAGCCTGGAACCCTTTGAAACGTTGAACACGCCCCGCTCGCTCTACGACGAGTGGCGGTTTGAGGCCAGCCACGCCCAGCAGGTGTTGCAGCGCCATTTCGAGGTGGCCACGCTCGATGGCTTTGGGCTGGGCGGCAAGCCGCTGGCCGTTCAGGCCGCCGGAGCGATTATCCAATATGTGGCCGACACCCAGAAGCAAGCCCTGGCCCACATCGCCCGCCTCACAGCCTACAACACCGACGCTTTTATGGCCCTCGACGCGGCCACCCGGCGCAACCTGGAACTGACCGAGACCATTCGGTCCGGCACGGCCCAGGGATCGCTGCTGGGGGTGCTGGATAAAACCATCACCCCGATGGGCGGGCGGCTGCTCCGCACCTGGCTGCACCAACCCCTGCTCGACGTAGCCGCGCTGAATGAGCGCCTCGATACCGTCGAAACGTTCTTCAACGACACCCTGGCTCGCGGCGACCTGCGTGCCCGGCTCAAAGACATCGCCGATGTGGAACGCCTGACCAACCGGGCCATTCAAGGCATCGCCCAGCCGCGCGACCTGTTAGCCATCAAACGCAGTTTGGAGGCCGTGCCGGTTATCCAGCAAATCCTGGGGATTTTACGATTTACGACGGCAGTCCCCGAAGCGAAGCGAAGCGGGATTTACGATTTACGATTAAATGAATCGGAAACTTCATCTTCCAATCTCCAATCTCCAATACCCAATGGGCACGCTGTCTCTAATCTCCGCTTAGATCCTTGCACCGACATCTCCAGCCTCATCGCCCAGGCAATTGTGGATGACCGCCGGCGGTGATTGCCAAAGGGGGATTTATCCGGCCCGGCTTTTCGGCGGAACTGGATGGGATTATTGCCAGCTCGCGCGATGCTAAGGTCTGGGTGGCTAACCTGGAGCCGCAGGAACGGCAGCGGACGGGCATCAAGAGTCTGAAGGTCAGCTTTAACAAGGTGTTCGGCTATTACATCGAAGTGTCGCACGCCAACCGCGAGCTGATCCCGTCCGATTACATCCGCAAACAAACCCTGGTCAATGCCGAGCGCTACATCACCCCGGAACTAAAGGAATACGAAAATCTGATCCTCAACGCCGATGAAAGGCAGCTTGAGGTTGAAACCCGCATCTTCAAAGAAGTTTGCGCCCGCATCGGCGCGGCGGCCGAGCGCTTGCTGACCACCTCGCGGGCGCTGGCCTATTTGGACGGGGTCGCCTCGCTGGCTGAGGTAGCCCAGCACCACAACTACCAGCGCCCTACCCTGAGCGATGACGACGCCCTGGAGATTATCAATGGCCGCCATCCGGTGGTCGAGCGGATGCCGCTGCTCGACGCCGACGGGCTGGCGACTGCTTTTGTGCCCAACGATGTCTGCCTGTCGCGGGAGGAGTTGATCCACATCATCACCGGCCCCAACATGTCGGGCAAGTCTACTTTTTTGCGGCAGGTAGCGCTGATTGTGCTCATGGCCCAAATCGGCAGCTTTGTGCCCGCCGACCGGGCCAGGATTGGACTGGTGGACCGTATCTTCACCCGGATTGGGGCGCAGGATGAGATTCACGCCGGGCAAAGCACTTTCATGGTCGAGATGGTCGAAACGGCCTCGATCCTGTCCCAAAGCACCCCGCGCAGCCTGCTGATTCTGGATGAAGTGGGCCGGGGGACCAGCACCTACGACGGCCTGGCTATCGCCCGCGCGGTGGTCGAGTATATTCACAACAACCCCAAAATTCGGGCCAAAACCCTGTTTGCTACCCACTACCACGAGCTGACCGAACTGGCCCGCTATCTGCCCCACGTGCGCAACTACAACGTCGCCGTGACCGAGGAAGGCAACAAGGTGGTCTTTCTGCACAAAATTGTACCGGGCGGGGCCGACCGCTCCTACGGCATCCACGTCGCCCAGATTGCCGGGATTCCCAAGGCAGTCATCAGCCGGGCTAACGAAATTCTGGAAGAGTTGGAAGGCAGCGCCGACTTTCAGGAGAAAAAGGCCCGCGTCCGCGATGCTTTTGCGGGCGGGGTGCAGTTGTCGTTTTTGGGGCCGGAAACCCACCCGCTGATCGAAGAGATCAAGGCGCTGGAAGTCGACCAGTTGTCGCCGCTGGAAGCGCTGAACAAGCTGTATGAGTTGAGGCAGAAGGCGACCGCCGACGGCTGACAGCAGACCGCAGCAAGAATTTCAATGCTATTGATTATTCTACCGGAGTTCGGTATAATTTGGAGAAGGGCGGTTGATTTCAGGGCAAAAAGGCGTTTATGACTGAGTATCCTGTGCAAATTACAGAAACCTTGCTTCAAGAGATAACTGACCGGGTTGTAGCAAATTTTAACCCGGAGAAGGTTATCCTGTTCGGCTCTCGTGCGACGGGAACGGCTCAACCGGACAGTGACATAGATTTGCTGGTAATTATGGAAGCCGAGGTTCCCCCCATCGAACGGGCTATAGCCGTGAAACGGGTTTGCCGGCCTCGTTTTGTGGCAATGGATTTGTTGGTCAAAACGCCGGAGGAAGTAACTACTCAACTTCAGCAGGGAAACTTCTTTCTACGCCAGATTTTGGCTGAGGGTCGGGTTTGTATGAACGTTCCAACTGAAACCCGGGAGTGGGTTCGTAAAGCTGAGAACGATTTAGCGGCTGCCTACCTGTTGGCCGAGAGTGAGCAACCTCTACCTGACCAATTGGCTTCTTCTGCCAACAAGCCGCCGAAAAGTACCTCAAAGCATTTCTCCTCACTGCCGGTCAAACGCCACCACGAATTCACGATATTGATGCGCTGCTGGAAATGAGCGCAGTAGTGGATGCCGCTTTTGACCAGCTTCGTCCTTAGTAGAAGGATTGACCGAATTTGCTGTTATTTTTCGCTACCCGGGTGAGTGGAGTGATTTACCTTCGGCCAATCAAGCCCTGTCTCAAACCGAGCAAATCCGGGCGCTTGTGCGAGAGAAATTGGGTTTGATTGAGGAAAATCATTCTTCTGGCTCAAGCTAAAATGAAGACATTGCCAATCGGAAGCCCCGGTAATCACCCTTACTAATCGGGCGACTTCGATAGCGTACAGCGCAGCGTGCATCATCCTCATTGTAATCAAATGAACCACCCTTAACCACCCGACGGGTTTCCTGAATACCGATCCCCAAATTTTCTCGACCATCATCAGGTCGGTAAGGATACTTGAAATCTGGTTTTATTGCATCTTTACCCCAAATACTGCTTGTCCACTCCCATATATTTCCAGCCATATCCAGAAGTTGGTAAGGACTGACTCCGTTTGGGTAAGCACCGGTCAAAGTAGTATCACCAGGCCCATTTTCTCTGGTATTGCATCGGCTAGCATCCCATTCGTTTCCCCAAGGATAAATACGTCCATCATTTCCCCTCGCACCTTTTTCCCATTCAGCTTCACTGGGCAAGCGATATGGTTTGCCGGTAATTTTGGCTAGCCAGTTACAGTAGGCTATCGCATCGTACCAAGAAATATGAACAACTGGATGATTTAGCCTATCATTCAGCGGTTTGCCATCATCCCAATGTTTTGGTGGTTGATAGCCAGTTGATTGAATGAATGCGCGATATTGAGCATTCGTTACTGGCATTTTAGCGAGGTAATAATCAGGTAAAAACAAAAGATGCTGTGGTTGTTCCTCATCCTGGGCTTTCGGGTCAGCCAGCGGATCACTCCCCATCAAAAATTCTCCGGCGGGAATGAGGATCATCTCTGGCTCAAAGGGCTGGCGGGAGAAGGGGCGGGGGTCAGGGGTTGGGGGTTGGGGGTCGGGAGCACGAGTGGAGCGGCCGCGGGATCAGCGCTGCAACCAGGCCTTGCGGATCACCTCGAGCATCGCGGGGTACTCCACATGGAAATCGCGCGTGTCGGGGCGCAGGGCAAGGATGTGTTCTCTCTGCTGTCCGTGCTCGGGCGCGACTGTGTCGGTGCGCTGCAATTCCTGCCGGTGGACGAGGCTCCGTCCGATCAGGACATGCAGTATCGCGTCATTTCGGAAGAGGAGATGGTCGCCGACCTGAAGAACCTCGCTACAGCACCCCTCGCCCTGGGCGAAGACGAGGATTTCCGGATTTCCATCGCCGGTGCGCAGGAGAAGACGGCCTATCTGCGGATCAATGGCCAATGGGGCCAAGCCGCGGGGGCATCAC
>JAAUSP010000839.1 GCA_012032575.1 Anaerolineales bacterium
GTAACTCTCCTGCTCAATCAGGATAAAACGGCGGTTGCCCCATCTTCAGCATTAAGGGCCAAAGTCGCCTGCCCGGTGGTGCCGCTTCCGGCGAAGGAGTCAAGGATAATCGAATCCGGGTCAGTGGCAATTTGCAGGATGCGCTTGATGAGACTGGTAGGTTTGGGGGTGATAAAAACATCTTCGGAGCTTTCAAAGTCTAAAATCGAAAGTAATTCTTTCTTGGCATCCTGAGTATGGCCGACATCCTTGTAGAACCAAAGCGTTTGAGGGACAAGTCCTTCTTTTACCTCCGAGAGAAAACGTTTGATAGCGGGTACGGAGTCACTATCTTTGCCCCACCAAATGCGATTTTCTTTATCTAATTTCAAGAACTTCTCTTTAGAGACACGCCAATATGATCCTTTAGGTGGTCCTGATATTTCTCGCCCCTTTGATGTAGTAATCGCATAAGTACCCAAGCTGTACGGGTTTCTTGCCGATAAATCGCTTGGTTTCCAGGGGCCGCGTGGGTCATTATCAGGGTTATCGTAGCGCTGGTTCATCTCTTCAGTACGAGGGAGTAAGTTTAATGTCCATTCTTCTAACCTTTTGGCGTATACAACAATGTAATCGTGATCTTCCGAAAAAAATTTAGCCGTATTCTTGGGGGCATAATTCTTCTGCCAGATGATCGTCGCCACAAAGTTCTGCTCGCCAAAGATTTCGTCCATGATGGCGCGGAGGTGATGCACCTCGTTGTCGTCAATGGAGATAAAGATCACGCCGTCCTGGCGCAGCAGGTCATAGAGCAGCTTCAGGCGCGGCCACATCATGCACAGCCACTTGTCGTGGCGGGTTAAATCTTCCTTATCCACCACTCGCTTCAACCATTCCTGGTGAACCGGGCTGTTGACGGCGTCGTTATAAACCCAGTTTTCGTTGCCGGTGTTGTAGGGCGGGTCAATGTAGATACACTTGATTTTACCGCCGTAAGCCGGTAACAAGGCTTTGAGGGCCAAGAGGTTGTCGCCGTGGATAATCAGGTTGTCTTGCAGGCTGGGCTGTTCGGTCAGGGAGCGGGCCGGGTCGGGCTGTAAGTGGTGGTAATCCAGGCCGAGGTGATGGGTGCGAATAATGCTTTTGCCTTTGAATTGGAGGGTGGGCATTAGTTCGTGTCCTTTGAGCGGAACCAATAAGAAGCGGAATCCATATTATACCACAAGCAGGCTTAACGCCAAAAACGGCTAGCACAAACGTGCTGTATCGTTTTAATTCCGGCTCCCTCTCAAGGAGCAATTGACTATTGACGAAACCGCGTCCAGCCTTATAATTTGGAGTAGCAGCATCCAGTTTTACTGCTCCGAGGGAGTCTGCTCCTAAAAGCAATACTTTTCAAATAAGGAGGAGTGAGCATCCTCAGATGCGAACGGCGCTGCTCCGCATCTGAGGATGCTCTGCTCCTCAAGGACTTCGACAAGCTCACGCCCTTCGGCGCACCCGAAGGGGTGGGAAGTTTTCACGACAAGTTTCGAGGCCGGCCCTGCCGCGCTATCCAGGTGTCAGAGATTTCTCCCTTCGGTCGAAATGACATGACCGAGTTGTTCACGAGCCAGAGCACGCCACCGATAATGAAAATGAGGCGAGGGCGCGAAGAATCTTTCGCCTCATCGCCTCACGCCTCATCGCGTCTTTACTTTCGAAGGAGCAAAGATGTCTTCAGAACCAGCCCTGCCGCTCTCGTTATTCAACCTGTTACGCCAGCAGTTTGGCACTGACTTGCAGCCGCTGCGCTGCACCAAAGCTACGCTGGTCCATATTTCACACACCCTGGAAGACCTGGTTTTAACCCGCCAGATGCCGGCGGTGCTGTTTACCGGCTTTCAGGAGTCGTCCCACTGGCGCGAAGAAACGGAGCGCTACCGCGCCCTGACGGAGATTGCCCAGCAGGTCTGCATTTTTGCCGGGGGCCAACTGCCGCCGGAAGGCAGCGCCCGCGAGCTGCACATTACCCTGGGCGGCGATGATCCGCTGCGGCAGGAATGGTTCCTGGCCCTGCTCAGCCCCCAGTTTGCCGTGCTGCTGTGCGGCCAGGACCGCCAGACCGGGGCCGCCGAAGAGGCAACCCGCCAGTTCGACACGCTCTGGAGTTTTCGCCCGGAGGTGATCAACAAAGTTCTCGATTTGCTGGAAACGGTAGTAGCCGATTACCGGCCCGAGCGGCTGGAGCAAATCCGGGCGCCCGCCGGGCCTATCCCCCGGCGCACCCGACCCTGACCTGATCACGGTGCTGACCAGCGAAATGATCCGTTTTGAAGAAGAACTGCATCAGCGTCTCAGCGCCGCCACCGCCCGGCTCAACCAGCAGTTGAAATGGCGCGAGAATTTGCTGGCTACCCTGGTCCACGATATGCGCACCCCGCTGCAAGCGCTGGCCGGCGGGTTGCAACTGATTGAAATGGCCGGCGATAAGCTGGATGCAGCCAAGCAGGCCCGCATCCTCGAAGGGGCCAGGCGGGGCGCTAACAACTTGAACGAGATGATCCAGCTTATTCTGGATTCTAACCGCCTGGATGAAGGCGAACTTGTTCTGGAATGGCAGGCCATCGAGCCGCAGCCCTGGCTTGACGACATCGTGCAGGCCCTTCACCCTCTGACCGAAGCGATGGAGCTAACCCTGGAAAGCCAGATCCACCCGGCCGTGCCGCTTATCTGGGGCGATGGTTCGTTGCTGCGCCGGGTCATCCAGAACCTGGTCGGCAATGCGGTCAAGTTTACCCCCAGAGGCGGTAAAATAAGCATTATCATTGCCCCCTCGCTGCAGGCTGATCGGGTTGAAATTCGGGTGCGCGATACCGGCACGGGCATGCGCCCGGAAGTTCTGCCCCAGATTTTTGACCGCTATTATCAGAGTAATAAAGATGATCACAAGGGCTACGGCCTGGGCCTGTACTTCTGCCGCCTGGCCGTCGAGGCGCATGCCGGGGTTATTCAGGCCGCCAGCCAGGTGGGGTCGGGCACAACCATCAGCGTGGTCCTGCCCAACGAGCCGAAGCTAAATTTTTAAGATAGTTTTGCGTGATGCGTGAGGCGTGAGGCGTGATGATCTAATCACGTATCACGCCTCACGTATCAGACTCAAACCCCACGAAATCCTGAAGACT
>JAAUSP010000840.1 GCA_012032575.1 Anaerolineales bacterium
GGCATGCATGCGGTGTTGGCCAGCAAAGGGCCGCTGGTGCTGGCCTATCAGGAGTTGGCCGGCCTGAGTGACCTGACCACCCCGGCGGCCCCGGCCCTGCGCTTCAGCGGGGCAGTGGGTGGTGCGCTGCCCAGCATCAATCTGGGCCGGCGTGACCTGGCCGGCGCACGCATCCAGCGGGTCGAGGCGGCAGTCAACGGCACCACCCAGTTGATTCTGTGGCTGATGAGCCAGGGCCAAAGCTACGAGGCCGCCCTGGCCGAAGCGCAGCGTATCGGGATTGCCGAGCCTGACCCCTCGCTGGATGTGGAGGGCTGGGATGCGGCCAACAAGCTGGTCATTATTGCCAATGCTGTGCTGGGCATCCCGACCACCCTGACCGATGTGTCTGTGACCGGCATCGGCGGAGTTGGTCCCACTGAACTACAGGCCGCGCGAGCCGCGGGGGGGCGTGTATCGCTGCTGGCCGTGGCTGAGGCTCAAACCGGCGGGCCGGCTCCCGCTTACCGCTTGAGCGTAGCGCCCACCCCCCTGGCAACCGATCACCCTCTGGCCCACCTGCAAGCGGACGAAATGGGCCTTGTCTATTATACCGACATCTACGGCCGCGCGGTAGCGACTACTCAGGAGAGGGGGCCACTGGGAACCAGCGCGGCGATGCTGCGGGACATTATCGAGATAACGCAGCGGGAACGCTAAAGCTGGGCCGGAGACCCCGGTCGGATCACTCTTGAGTTTGGCCGCCAAGCCTTCTCTTCCAGAATATCAGCCGAGTCAGCAGGATTAAGCCGGGCAGCAAGGCGACTCGATCTTCTTCGTCAAGTTCGTAAAAAAGCTCGGCCTGGTCGGGCGGACGCAGGGCCTCGATGATGTTGGCTGCGCCAATGAGATCGTCACGCTCCAGGGCAGCCTGGAGTTGAACTAAAACATGGTTTAAAATAGGGGTTTCCACGGGGCACCTCCGAGAGATAATATCATCAGCTCCCGGAGGCGGGGAGCAAGCCTGCCGGCGGGGGCTAAAGGATCAGTTTAAAGGCAGGCGCGGGGCGGGACAGATGTCCCCCCCTACACGACGCAGGGCCGTCTTCCACTGTTTTACTCACCGTTTCTATGAATAACATTGCGGATTATTGTAGGCCAAAAAAGTAAGGGGTCAATTAAGATTATTGCTTGATTACCAGAGGCAGGTAGGTTTGTTGGGGCGTGTTGGAATTCGATGGATTGCTTAAATAGCGGACTACAGTAAACATCATATTATGGCTGCCATCAGAACTAGGCCCGGCTGCAATGATTTTGCCATCAGATTGAAGGGCAACGCTCTCACCTCCGGCATCGGTGCCTATAGGAGTGGTAATAATGCCGCTACTACCAAACTCACTATCCAGGGTACCATCATTGTTGTAACGAACCAAAGCAAAGGAATTTTGGCTGCCGCCTATGACGATAATTTGACCATCAGGTTGGATGGTGACATCAGTGGCATAGGCTGAATTAGCAATAGAAGTAGTAACAATACCACTCTTGCCAAAGGTACTGTCCAAAGTGCCAGTAATTGTGTAGCTGGCAAGGGCAATTTCGCTGCCAGACAGAGCATTTAAATCGCTAGCCCCAACAACAATAATCTTGCCATCAGGCTGAGTCGTTACCCCCAACCCAGTGTCGCCGTTGCCAATAGACGTAGTGACCACTCCACTATTGCCAAAAGTACTGTCTAAACTACCGGTGATCGTATAGCGAGTTAAAGCAAAAGTTAGGGGGAGATTACCGATAGAACTGCGACCGGCGACGAGAATCTTACCATCGGATTGGAGAACAACTGCTCGACCAGAGGCGTTACTACCAATCGGAGTAGTGACAATACCGTTATAGCCAAAGGTACTATCCATGCTGCCGGTAACTGTGTAGCGGGCTAGAGCGAAAACGGTTTGGCCACCGCTTGTCCCACTCCCAACTGCAATAATTTTACTATCAGGCTGGATAGCAATCGCCATAATTGATCCATTGGTTCCGACAGTAGTCGTAACACTACCGTTGTTGCCAAAGGTGTTATCCAAAGTGCCGGTAATGGTGTAACGAGCTAAGGCAAATCTATCTGGAATACCGGAGCTGACACCACCGGCCACAATTTTGCCATCAGGCTGAACAGCAACAGCGCGACTAGAAGAATTACTGCCAATAGAAGTCGTAACGACTCCATCACCACCAAATGTGCTATCTAAGCTACCCGTTATGGTGTAACGACTTACCGCCAAGTTGGAATTGAAAAATTTTGTACCGCTTGCACCTGCGACAATGATTTTACCATCAGCTTGGATAGCCATAGCATAGGCTAAGGCTTCACTGTCAATGGTTGTGGTAACTACTCCATTATTACCAAAACTGGGATCAAGGTCGCCGGGGTTGGCGGCGAGAATGGGGACGGCTAAGCCCAAAAAAGCCATAGCCAAGAGGAATGCAGGTATCAATCGTAGTAGTTGCTGCAATAATTGAGGTCTCAACGGTGTTTGCATCTTTGTCTTATTCCCCTTGTTTGAGCAACTCGGCCTTCTCTTTTATTAGTGAATTATTGCTCAAATTGCAGTATAGCCGAATTTTTAGCCGGAAACAAGGGGGAATCCATAGGAAAACGGTTAGAAAAAAGCGAAACTGGTCAAAACCTTGACAAACTTAGCAGAGTATGATATATTGTCTAATAATAAAAGATTTCTCGGCGGACAGAGCAAAGAGTCAAGCTTTACCAGCAAAAACTGGTTGCCAGGTAGGCCGGCACAAGCCTCATGAACATGAGCGGATGTGCCGGCTTTTTGTTTGTCTGCCGCATGTGGAGACTGGAGATTAGAGATTCATAATCTCCAATCTCCAATCTCTAATTTCTAATTTCTAAAAATTTCAAGGTCAATGAGGATAAACTGTGGAACTCAAGAATTTACAAAAGCATATTCATACATTGGTCACGCTGGACGAGACCAATGCGCCGGTCATCAGTTGTTACCTGAATCTGGAAGAGGGCGTTGCGTCCGGGCGGACTTTTGTTAAAGGCCGGGCCGGGATGCTGCGTAAAAGCCTTTTTGGCGAGGGCTTGCAAGGTTTTGAGGAGGCGGTGGGGCAGATAGAAACCTATCTGGCCACGGAAATTCTGCC
>JAAUSP010000841.1 GCA_012032575.1 Anaerolineales bacterium
TTGGGAGGCCAGGGGTTTGGCCGGATTAGTGACGTAATTCTTCCAGGTTGTTCCAGCCGAACTAAGCGCCTGAGTGGTAGGATCGAACAAATAACCATTCCAGGCATTATCATTCAAACTGTACCAGACCCACCCCTGAACCAGCCGATTCTCATCGGCGGGGTAGCCGGTTGTCGGGTCCGTTTTGGTAAGCATATAATCAAATGAATCGACAAGGTATTGGTTAACCTGGTCCGCTGTAATTGGATAATTATCGAGCTGTTTGTACAGGATCCCGTACTCGGTATTGATCAGGGGCTTATTGCGCTCCCCATGCGCCGCCATCCAGGCCCGTAACGCTTCAGTGAATTCTTTAAAGTAATTAATATTACGATGGGCGGCGACCACCGTAGCTATGTTAGCCCCATACAAAAATCCGCCCACATCATTCAACCCGGCCGGATTTCGGCTCCCCAACTGTTCTTTACTTCGCGCAAAATGAAACCATGGATATTCCAGACATCAATATCCTGGCCCATTGAATAACCATATTGGTCCGAATAAGCGCTCCAGAGCCGGTCCAGGTATTTTAGCCGCAGGGGAGTAGCCTCTACCAGCGAGCCAATGCCAATTTTGGCTGTTGGATCGGTTGCTTTGATGACATCCCTGATCTCGTGAAAAGCGCTGGCATACAACTCCGGGGTAATTTCATCCTGCCCGCCCCCATTCCAATCACGGCGGTCAATTTCGTTGCCAATAAACCATACCGCGCCGGGGTTAGCCTGAATCCGGCTCACCAGGCTGGTCAAATTAGGCGTAACCGTATAAGCTGGCGGGCTGACGTACGCGCTGTTCCAGCCGCCCACTTTGTTCTGATGAACCCGGATCACCTGATAATATTGCACATTATCCGGCAAACCGGCAGGCCGGGTGAGGCGGGTTGTCCAGTCCAGATATAGGCCCGTATTTAATTGTTCAATATCATACCCGGCAAGGCTGCTGGTAGAATTACCAATGCCCAAGCGGCAATTGGCAAAATTTGTCGGGCCTTGCGCATTTGCCAGACCAGCCGGGTACCCAATGAGGAAAATAATCAACCAAACCAGATAGAATTGTTTTCTAAAATACCACATGCTCTTATCCTTTCCTCGCATAACTCATTAGCGCAAACCCGCTACAAACTGCTGATGAACCTGTCCCAGGCGGGTCAAACGGCCATTTTCAAGGTTGATAAAATTACCGGTGGGATAGCGGTCATCCCCCAAACTATACCAGGCCCAACGCTGCACCAGATGGTTATGATCAGCCGGGTAGCCCGTCTGTTCATCTTGAGCCGTCAGCATAAAGCGATAAGTTTCTACCAGAAACTGTTGAACCAGTTCAAAATCAAATCCATAATCAGCCGGCATCAGAATACCGTATTCCGAAATAACCAGAGGTTTAGCTCGCTGGCCCCGTTCCGCCAGCACTGCCGGAAACCGATGATCTGGCTCTTAAAGATATCCAGGTCGGCATGGTCGGCCACCTCGAACAATACCCCTTGATCCCGGCTAAACCCTGGTGGAATGTCCACACCCCAACTGCCCCGCTCCTCACGCAAGATAAAGTTATGGATGTTCCAGACATCCACCGGTATAGCTTCGCCGTAGCGCTGCTGATAAGTCTCCAGCACCCGATCCAGGTACTCCAACCGCAGGGGGGTGGGCTGGGTTACTGCGCCAATTGCTACCTGACAGGTAGGGTCCGCCTCCTTTAACAGGTAGTAAAGTTGGTAGTAATGCTCGGCGTAACGGGCCGGGGTGACATTATCTTGCCAGATTACATCCGGCTCATTGCCGATGAGCCAGGTAGCCCCCGGATTGGCCCGGGCAGCCCGCCGAATAGTCGCTTCATCCGGCCTGAAGCCTCCCTCGTGCAGCCGGACCATCTGCCAAAATTCGGCCTGGGCCGGTCGGGCCGGGTCTTCGACCACCTGCCAGGACAAATACCAGCCCAGGCCCAGCGCAGCAGCAGTGTCGGGTTTGAGCGGGGGGTAGGGCGTCCCCAGCCCAAATCGCTTCAAATCACCTGATTGCCATAAAGCCGGGTCCAGGTTAGATGCCGGCTCTGGCATCGGCTCAACCACGGCCAGAGTAGCGGGCGCGGCAGTTGGAACCAGCGGCTCAGCCTGCCAGAGAGGAGTGGCGGTAGGAATCAAACTCCCGGATAGGTTTGCCCAGTCCAGGCCCGCCCCGGTGATAATTCCCGCCCCGGCAGTTATCAGCAGCAAGCCTACTGCTTGCTTCAATCTCATGCGCGTCTGACCAGAGCAATCCCGCCGGCTAACAGGATAACGCCTGCAACCAATCCGTAAATCCATCCCAGAGACCCTTTGCTGGGAGCCAGGGCTTCGGTCTGTTTCTCCGGGCTTAAGGGTTCAACCGCTTCAACCCCCTCTGCTTGGGTTGTGGCCGGCGGTAGGCCAGCCCGAAGGGTTGGAGAAGCTGTTAGCAGAAGTGGAGCACCTTCCTGCTTATTGGCCGGAGCTTGAGTCGCCAGAATTGTTTTCTGCGGTGCGGTAGCTTCCTGGGCCGAAGGCTGGCTGGTCTGCTTTTGACTGGCCGTTGCCGGTGGAAGCGGAGTGACAGACGCATTGATTTGAGGGCTATTAGGTGGTCTGACAGTTGGCGTTGCGCTTAATTGGGGCTTATCAGCCTGGTTATCATTACTCGTCTGCTGGCGGGGAGGGGTTACTACAGCAGGCGAAGGCGCTGCCGGCGGTTCGGTGGTTTCATCGGGAAACCGGGTGGGAATCGTTTGTGAGTAGGGATTTTGGTCTGGGGCAGCCCAGCTAAGTTCTGCTCCTCTTATGCCTGACAGCCCAATCACCAGGGCGAGCATGCCGCCGAATAAAAGGAGATCGGGCAGGGTGCGCTTAATAATCTCGTTCATAGGTAATCTCCGTTCAGCCTATGGCAGGCCATACCATACTTCAATTGCCTGGTCGGTTTGCAAATCAAGGCGATAGGTCAGCCGGGTTCCCTGCTGCTGAGCCGCCGGTCGTTCGCTCCAGAGCAGGTAGCCTGGGGGCGGCAAATTGATAGTTACTTCAACCGGCGGAGCCAGGAGGCCGGGCTGTTTTTGAAGGTATAAGCGGTAGGCCCAATG
>JAAUSP010000842.1 GCA_012032575.1 Anaerolineales bacterium
TGGCCGAAGCCTCGCCGCAGTTGAGCCTGACTCGCTTGCTCGACTGAGACCGTCAGCGGCGTCAGCCCGCTGCTGGCCCGCGAGATGGTCTACCGGGCGATGGGCAGCGTCGAAACCAAAGTGGAGCAGCTTACCACTTTGACACCCTTGCTAACCTCTTTCCGCCAGCTTTTTGAATATCTGGACCGGGAACAGTGGCAGCCCACCCTGGCACTCGACGAGGATGATGTGCCGCTGGCGTTTGCGCCGTATCCGTTGCAGCACTTGCCGCGCTCCCAACCCGCCGAAACGCTCTCAGCGGCGGTGGAGATTTACTTCACCGAGGCGGCCTCCGGCTATGCCGCTGCCAAAGCACCGCTCCTTCAAGCCATTAATGAGACCCGCCAAAGGCTGGCTCGCCGCCGGGAGCGCCTGGCCGAGGATGCCGAGGCGCAGGCTAATCCGGTGGCTTTAAAGGAAAAAGGCGAAGCGATCCTGGCTTTTGCCTACCAGGTCAAGCCCGGCCAAAAAGAATTGACCGTCAACTTCCCGGCTGACCAGCCCCTCAAAATCAGCCTCGATCCGGCCCTCTCCGCCAGCGAAAATGCCCAGGACTATTTTGGCCGCTATCGCAAAGCCCTCCGCGCCGCCGACGAGATTCCGGCCCAACTGGAAAAAATAAGCCTCGACGAGCGCTATTTGGAGCAGTTGGAACAGGATTTGCTGATGGCCGAAAATCGCCCGGAGATTGACGCCGTAGCCGAAGAACTGGCTGCCGCCGGCTTTCGCCCCTTGACCCGGCGCGAAAAAGCGCAGCAAAAAAAAGAGCGCCACCCGCTACCTGCGCCTGACTGCTCCCGGCGGCGCGGCGGTTTGGGTGGGCAAAAACGCCCTGCAAAATGCCCACCTCACCTTCAATCGCGCCAGCGCCGACGACTTGTGGCTGCACGCCCGTAACATCCCCGGCGCGCATGTCATTATCCCCACCGCCCAGGGCCTCCCCAGCGAAGAAGATGTTTTCTGGGCCGCCGCCGTCGCCGCCTATTATTCCCGCGCCCGCAACGATACCAGCGTCGAGGTGGATGTGACCGTCAAAAAATATGTCCGCGCCATCAAAGGCGCAGCCCCTGGCCTAGTGACGTATCGCAACGAGTCCACGTTACGGGTCGCGCCGGAAGCGCCGGAGATAGAAGGGTAGTAAACCAATAGACCAAGATCAGGATTATCTTTGCTATTTATGGGGTTTCAATCTAGAATCTTGATGTGAGTTTATATTCGACGTGTCGGTTAGAAATCTGCAATGATAGACCTGCGTCCTCAGATAGTCACAGCTATCCAATCCACAAAGTTACAGGTGCGTTGGCGACCCGGTAGCGCCGCTCGTCATCTGTTAAAGCGTAAGTTGCGGGGGCATCTATCCAATGAGGCAACCCTCGGTGATTATGAGCAGATCATTCGGACGGTTTTGGAAGATGCTCAGGCCAAAGTTTATGTCTATCGGCATCATGATGTCCCTTATGTGGTTGTCACAACTATTGTTCAAAGCCGTCATTGGTTAGTAATGCTCGCATTGGATGGTGTGATGGAAAGCGCTTATGTGGTTGAAAACCCAGGCTCTTATCTCAGCAAACCTGTCTTTGAGATGGTTGGATGGTTGAACGAGGTATTAGGATGACAAACTATGCGGTATTAATTGATGCTTACGAAGTAGATGTTCGTTTCCCGGATGTGAGTGGTATGGAACACCTGGATATGCTGCTCACTCGCAGTAAAATCGCTCAAGAAATGCCTCACCTGACGGCTGAACAATACGCCCGTTTGATTGAAGCAGATAAAATTCTTCTGCAACAAGCACGACGTTTTTACCAGGCTATTCAGAAGATTGCAGATTTAGAGACCTGGCGCAAGGATGAAAATGTGCCGACTACCCACTGGTGGTGGTATCTTGATGTATTAGCTCAACTGCCTGAACCCTCAGCAGAGGAAATAACTTTGCCCGCTTAAAGTTATAAGTAGATCCAATTTTTGAAGCGGAGCAGTCTCCCACGCCTGCGTAGCGGCGGCGTGGGAGCCGCCGCTGCTGGTAAATTTGGATCCACTGATACTTGATTGTTACAAAACTGATCTTGAGGAGCGATATGGCTGTAGATTTTTTTATTCCCAAATTGGGTGACAACGTAGATAAAGTAACCATCGTCAACTGGCTGGTGGACGATGGGGTGGAAGTGCAGGAAGGCGATGATATCGTCGAGGTTGAGACCGATAAAGCCGTTGTGCCGGTTCCGGCCAATGGGCAGGGCGTTTTGCACATCGGCCCCTACAAAGCCGGTGACTCCGTACCCGTCATGACCGTCGTCGCCACCATAGGCGAAGGTGAAAGCGTCCCCTCAAAAAATGGCGAAACAACTTCTTCCTCCCCTCTCCCAGAGGGAGAGGGGCCGGGGGAGAGGGCCGAAACTAAACCCACCGAACCCGAACCCACCACCGAACTCCCCAAAATCACTCCCGTCGCCCAAAAAATGGCCGCCGACATGGGCGTAGACCTGCGCACCCTTGCCGGCAGCGAGCGCATCACCAAAGAAGACATCCTGCAAGCCGCCGCCCCCGCCCAACCCCGCCGAGTGCCCGAGCGGCTCCCCCACTGCCTACGAGGAGTGCAGCTTCCAGGGCGGCAGCTGTCACTACCAGGAAGGTCCCGGCTGCCTCGTGACGTACGAGTGTCAGGGGGAGACCGCCTGCTACGACGAGGGGCCGTGCGAGGAGTATTGGTACTGGGTGCCGACGGAAGCGACCTGCACCAGCCCGGTGGTCGAGTGCGAGCTCGCCCAGTCCGGCGACCCGTGCGCGCTGCCGGGCGAGTACTGCGGCGAAGGCTTCGAGTGCAGCTACACCGACAAGTGGTGCGGAGAAGATCACACCTGGGTCGTGTCCTACTGGGAGGACGAGTGCTGCTACGACGAATGTTGCTACGACGAGTGCTGGTGCGAGGGTGGCGAGTGCCCCGCCGAGCTGCCGGAGCACGGCGCCTACTGCGACCCCTGCTACGAGGGGCCCGGCTGCAGCTACTTCCTTCAGTACCGAGTGTGGCGAGTTCGAGGTCGGGGCGTATTGCGACGAGTTTTCGTACCAGTGGTGCTGTCCGACA
>JAAUSP010000065.1 GCA_012032575.1 Anaerolineales bacterium
GTCCCACCCCCGAACCAAGCGCCACCCCTCTGCCCCACCGACCTGCCCCTGACCGATGCCGTCAGCTACTTCAACCGCGCCCAGGAATATTATTTCAAGCGCGATTATGAGCGCACCCTGGCCGATTACACCAAAGCCATCGAACTCAAGTACGACCCGCTCAACGAAGCCTATTACAATCGCGGCTACGTGCAATACGTCCAGCAGAATTACACCCCGGCCATCGAGGATTTCAGCCAAGCCATCGAACTGAACTACGATCCCATCGGCCTGCCCTACTACAACCGGGCCAACGCCCATTTCTACAAGGGCAACAACGACCAGGCCATTGCCGACTACAGCAAAGCCATCGAGTTGGAATACGACCCGCTCAGCCTGCCCTATAACAGCCGGGGACTGGCCTATCGCAAAAAGGGCGAATATGATAAGGCTATTGCCGATTATACGAAAGCTATCGAGCTAAAGCACGACCCACTGATCTGGCCCTACTTCAACCGGGGCAACGCCTACGCCGACAAAGGCGACTATGAGCGGGCCATTAGCGATTACGGCGAGGCCATCCGGCTGGACCCGGCCAACGCCAATGCCTATTATCAGCGGGGGCTGGCCTACAAGTTGAAGGGCGATACCGCTGCCGCCAGCGCCGATTTCCAAAAAGTGATAGAACTGGACCAGGACACCCTGCGCACCGACGCCGAGGCCCAGATTCAGGAGTTGGCCGCCCCGTGAAATCCTCACGCACGAGGCCCACCGATCTAACTCCGCCCGGTTACTGGCGCGAAGCCGGTTTGACCTGGCGGCGTCCGGCTCGCCGTCCCCCCTGGCTGCACTGGACGCTGGCCCTGTTTTCGATCAGCATGGTTTTGACCGGTACGGTCATCCTGGCCGGAGCCGTCATCTACTTTTGGATCGCCGCGCAGTTGCCTTCGGCCAGCGAGCTACGCTCCCGTTCCTTTCAGTTCGCCACCACCCAAATTGTGGACCGCGAGGGCAATCTGCTGTGGGAAATCATTGATCCCACCGGCGGGCGGCGCACCGATGTGTCGCTGGCTCAGATTTCGCCTGATGCCATCAATGCCACCATCGCCACCGAAGACCGCTTCTTTTTCCTCAACGTGGGGGTTGACCCCATTGCTATCACCCGCGCCGTCTACGGCAACCTGACCCAGGGCGAAATTGTTTCCGGGGCCAGCACCATCACCCAGCAGTTGGCCCGCAACGTCTTTTTGACCCCCGAAGAGCGCCTCGAAAAAACCTTCTCGCGCAAACTCAAGGAAGCGGTACTGGCCGTCGAGATCAACCGCCGTTATACCAAGCAGCAAATCCTGGAAGTCTATTTCAACCAGATTTATTACGGCAACCTGGCCTACGGCATCGAAGCGGCGGCGCAAACGTACTTTGGCAAAGCGGCCCGCGATCTGACTTTGCCCGAAGCGGCTATGCTGGCCGGCCTGCCCCAATCGCCCGCCCTGAACGACCCCTACCTCAACCCGCAGCGGGCCAAAGCCCGCCAGGCCGACGTGCTCAATCTGATGGTCAAGGCCGGTTACATCACCGCCGCCGCAGGCAAAGCCGCCTACATGGGCGAACTGGTCCTGCGCGATTTGACCATCAACATGAAAGCCCCCCCATTTTGTGACCCTGGTGCGCCAAGAACTGGAGCGGATTGTCCCGCCGGCCTATCTGTACCAGGCCGGGCTGCGGGTGCAGACCACGCTCGACCCGCGCCTGCAAGCCCTGGCCGAAGCCGAGGTTCAGGCCCAGGTGAGCGCTCTGGCCGACCGGCGCGTCAGCAATGGGGCGCTGGTGGCGCTGGATGGGTCCACCGGCCAAATTCTGGCCCTGGTAGGCAGTCCCAATTTTCGGGACAAAAGCATTGACGGCCAGGTGAATATTGTGCTCAGCCCGCGCCAGCCCGGCTCGACTATGAAGCCGCTGACCTACCTGGCCGCGTTTGAAGCGCTCAACTGGACGCCCAGCACCCTGCTGTTGGACACGCCGGTAGCCTACCCCGAAGAAAGCGGGCAGGTCTACCGGCCCCAAAATGTGGACCGCCAATTTCACGGGCCGGTCTCGCTGCGGGCGGCCCTGGCCAATTCTTACAACATCCCGGCGGTCAAAACGCTGGAACAGGTGGGGGTGGAGCGGCTGAAAACGCTGGCCGCCCGTCTGGGCATCACTACTTTGACGCGGGATGACTACGGCCTGTCGCTCACGTTGGGCAGCGGCGAGGTGTCGCTGTTGGAAATGACCGGCGCGTATCAGGCGATGGCTAACGGCGGGGTGTTGGTTCCGCCGACGGCCATTTTGAAAATTACCGACGCCTTTGGCCGTGACATCGAACCCATCCGGCCCCAGCCGCGCACCGTACTGCGGCGCGAACACGCCTACCTCATCACCGACATTCTGGCCGATAACGAGGCCCGCCTGCCCGGCTTTGGTCCCCACAGCTCGCTTCAGCTCTCCCGCCCGGCGGCGGTCAAAACCGGCACCAGCAACGATTTCCGCGACAACCTGGCCATCGGCTACACGCCGGATATTGTCGCCGGAGTTTGGGTGGGCAACGCCGACAATACGCCGATGATAGAAGTGGGCGGCGCTGCCGGTGCTGCGCCCATCTGGCATAATTTTATGGAGCAGGCTCACGAAGGGCGGCCTGTGCGCCAGTTTACTCGTCCCGGCGGGATTATCGCCCTGGAGATCTGCGCCGATTCCGGCACATTGCCCGGCGAAGCCTGCCCGGAACGGCGCACCGAACTTTTTGCCCAGGACCAGCCGCCGCTCGGCCCGGAGCATGATTTGCACCAACTGGTTGAAATTGATAAGAGCAGCGGCTTGCTGGTCAACGAGTACTGCCGGGCCAACATCGAGCGGCGTTACTATAGGGTTTTTCCGCCCGATGGCCGGGATTGGGCCATCACGCATGGCATCGCGCAGCCGCCCACAGAGTCGTGTCCCTCAATCCATTTGCTGGCCCGATTGACCGCGCCGGTGGATGGCCGGGCCGTGCGCGGAGTCATTCCGGTGGAAGGCTCGGCGGTGGCCCCCAAATTTTCCCATTATCAGTTGGAGCTGGGGGTCGGCACCACGCCGGACAGTTTCATCGTCATTCAGAGCGCCATCACCCAGACCATACGCAAAAAGCTGCTGGGCACATTCGATACCCGGCAGCTTGAAAACGGGCCATACACCCTGCGCCTGGTGGTGTTCGATCAATTGGGCGGCTTTACTGATGATCGCGCCCTGGTGCTGGTAGACAACCCCGCCGACGCCATCACCCTCCGTCCCCCGGTGACCACGCCGCCGTTCACCCCCACGCCTCCTCTGACGGCCACGCTGACCCTGACCTCTTCCGGCGTGATGACCGCGCCGGTTCCCCCTGCCGGTACGCCACCGCCGCCGGCCTCGGCCCTGACCGTTTTCACCGCGCCGGTGACTATCCCGCCCCAGCCGCCGCCAACGCCCCCGTAACATATCTTTCTGCGGCGAGGTCTGGTTGACTGATTAATTTAACCTTGTGGCTCAAATTAACCGCCGAGAGCGCAGTTCACCACCGGCCGTCGTTATCAGCACCGCCCGCACCCTCCAACGCGCCTGGGTGCAGATTCAATCCCGGCGAGGCGAGGGATGAAATGCCTGGTCCAATTCACCCCCTTACGGCGACTCCCGCTGCCAGCATTGGCGGATGATGCGGTCGCCCTCATACACCGTCGAGGCGGCGCTTTCAAGGCTGAACTCGAACAAAATGTAGCGCTCCGCCGGTGAATAGGGCGCTAATTGTATCGCCAGGGCGCGAATTTCGGGGGCGTCAATTAATTGAGCCTGACCCCTGAGGCTAAACTCGCCGCTGGCTCCGCTGGTATCGCTCACACCGCAGTGCAGCGCGTAACGCCCATCCCGGCGCAGGTCGTGGCCTTTGGGTGAGGTTGGCTCCATAAAAACAAACAAATGCCCTTGCCCAATAATCGGGGTCATCGGATGGACTCGAGGAGAGCCGTCTTTACGCACGGTGGCCAGATAAGCTACCTGGCCGTGCAACCGGGCCGCCCCAAAGGCGGCCAGTTCGGGGCTTTGGTCTTCAAGCGCTTGCCAACTCATTTGCATCCTCCTGACTCAGGTAACTCAAGAAAATAGAATGTCAATTCTCGTGGTGCGTGGTGCATGGCAATTTACATCACACACTGCCACCAGCCTCGCGGAGCCATCACAAACGAGGCACGTTCCTCGGAGTATTTACCCTCAGCCTGCAAAACCGGGCATAGATTGTCTGGCAGGGATGTGCGGTTTCCTCAATAATACCCATGAAAGGAGGTCAGCACGTGGACTCGCTGGAAAGAATGAACCAGGCCCTGGCCTACATCGAAGCAAATCTGGCCGATGAGCTTGACTTTAAACAGACGGAGAGGCTGGCCTTATGCTCGGAATATCATTTTAGACGGATGTTTTCTTTTCTGGCCGGGAGATTGTGAATATTACAGGTTCGGCTTAGACCACGCTATCAGGGATAGACACTCAACACATCGTGGTTGACATTGGTGGCAATGCTCAACTCCACCCCTTTATCGGCGGCGATATTAACCGTGCCGGTGGTGGCGACAAAGGGCAAGCTGGCGGTGAAATTATAAACGCCCGGCGGCAGCGGCAGAACGGTAGCAGCATTGTTCGCCAGGGTAATGGTTTGCTCGTTGATCGTAAACGTCATGGTGTCACCCGCGTAGTTTTTAATCAGCAGCCCTGCGGGAGCGGCGACCGCGGGCGCGTCAGCCGGAGCCGGGGACACCCCCAGAAGTTGGCAACTCGCCCGGAACAACCTGGGGCTGAGGCGCGGCTTTGGCGGTCAAATCTTCCTGGTTCAACAGCAGATCAACCGGCAGCGGGAGCGGCGATGGCTCGCCAATGTCATAATCCGGTTCCTCTTGCAATTTAGCCGAAACATTCAGGCCGACAACCTGCCCGGCGGCCAGATTAATCTCGCCGTTCAGGCTGCCATTGGGCACGCTGGCAGTGTAGCGATACAGACCGGGAACCAGCTCAATTTGCAGCCGGCCCGGAACGCTGTTGGCTGCGGGTGGAACTTTATAGATCGTTCCATTCAAATCAACGGTCAGTTCATCCCCGTTATAATTGGTCCAGACCAGGCTCCCCTGACCTGCGGCTGCCTCAACCGGCTGCCAGGTATCGCCCGCTGGGGCTTGAGGGGCCGGCGCAGCAAACGGGTCGAAATCAAACACAAAAACATACTCGCGGGGTTTTTCCAACACATTGCCATCGCGATCCAGCAGCGCATTGGTTAGTTCCATCCGCGCTGCTTTGCCCACGTAGCCGCCGGGGTTGATAACAAAAGTGCCGGCTGAACCGGTGTCCACACCGGGAACATTGGCCGCGTACTTGTGTTCGCCGGAGGCTAACTGCAATTCCAGACGACCGCCTGCGGGGGCGGTGGCGGTACCGGGGATGGTGTAGGTAACATCGTCGAGATCAAACACCATCTCCTGGCCGAAGTAATTAACAAAAACAAAATTAGGCTTGCCCGCGTCGCCTTGTTGAGCGTGCGTCACCAGGGGAAAACTGCCCAGCGCCAGCACGACGAGAAGCAGCAACAGAAGTTTTTTATTGAACATGAGGTTCCTCCTACTCAGTAAACCTTAAACGATATTTAACTATAGGATTATACCTCAATTTCGGGAAAACCTTGAATGATAATCGCCACCCAACCTGATAAGTTTAAGCAGTTCCAAGATTTGAATTAGCCAAAACGTGTTGCGTGTTGCGTAAAATAAACGGAACACGCAACACGAATAACTATTTTCTTGGATTTGAATTTTCTACCGTTTGTAAGGCTTGTCCAAAAAGCCGTGCTGGTGCAGCCAATCTTCCAGGTCTTTGTTGTTTGGCTCGGTGATCATGGGGCCGCGATTATAGCCCCGCAGCGGGCGGTCGGTGGGACGGGGTAAGACCTCGGTGTAGGGCAAATCCTCGCCGGGATTGGCGATAATAAGGGTCGGCACGCTGAGGAAGCCGGTCCATTCTTTAACACGGTCGGCCATCGCCGGATTGTCGCTGATGTTAATTTCACGATAGGGAATAGTGTAGCGGTTCAGCAAATCCCGCGCCAGCGCCACCAGAGGGCAGTAGTTGGCGCGAACGTACATGACGATTTCTTTATCCATAGTGATTTACCAAGATTTTCCAAAAAGGAGTCTATTTAAGGTGATGAAGCCGCTGGAACCGTAAACCTGGAAATTTCGGCGTTGCTGGCATTGCTCAAAATAATAGTAGTGCCGGGAGGCCAGGCTGCCTCGCCTTGATTCAAATATAGATCGCTGGCGGTATTCTCGCCCGCGACGGTGTGGATGCGGATGCTGCCGCCGCTGAAGAGGAAAATATCGGGAAAAGTGACCACTCCCAGCGGCGAGCCTTCCAGCTTCCAGTTTTTCAGGCTGGTCCCCGCCCCCTGATTCAGAATAACCAGCGTTTCCTGAAACAAATCGCCTGGGCCAATAATTTCACTGACCACAACCTTAATCTCGTCGAAGGGCGGCGGGGTGAAGGTAGGCAGCACCGTCGGCGTTGGCCCGCGATGGGTGGGTGAGGCTGTCGGGCTGGCAGTGGGGCTAGGCCCAACAGTCGCCGCCGGCTCAGGGGGAACGGCCGCGTCCGCCGGTAGTGGTGTGGGCGGGTCAAAGGGCAGTGGCGTATCGGTGGGGATGGGCACGGCAGTGAAAGTAGCCGTCGGCAGCGCCGCGCCGCTTACGGGGATGTTCAACTGCTGACCGATCTGAATAAAATCTTCGTTGGTCAGCCCATTCGCCGTCATCAAATCGGCCAAAGGCAGCCCGAATTTATCGGCAATGGCGCTCAAGGTGTCACCTGCCTGAACACTGTAGCTGGTCGGTTGTGCGGGGGTAGAGGTCGCGGTTGGGCCGGCAGGGCAGCCTCGGCGCTGCTGGCGCTTTCCGGGTTTGCGGTGGCAGTGGTACCCGCGCCGGTCAAGGGGGTAGCGACATCGCCGGGCAAAGCCTGCCGGCTGGCAATCAACACTACCGCCACGCTAATGACCAGGGAGATAACGGCGTTGACCCCGATAATCAGGCCAATTGGCCGGGCGGCAGGCCAACATTGGTCAGACCGCGCTGGCGGTAATCGAGATATTCATCATCGTCATAATCTTGATCGTATCTGGGTTCATTCATGAGCGGTGTCCGTGACGAATGCCATTATACTCCAGATTAATGCGGCTGACAATGCTGACGAATCTGATTTGCCTATTGACAAGTTTCAAAAATAATAATAGAATATCTAGGTATAAAGAAACTAACAGCGGAGGAGAGTGATGAGCAAACTCGATATGCGGACCGGCAGTACAGCCGTCATGGTGCTGCGGCTGCTGGCCGAAAAGCCGATGTACGGCTACCAAATTGTCAAAGAGTTACAGGCTCGCAGCGAGGGCTATTTTGATTTGGAGCAGGGGACGCTCTACCCGGCGCTGCACCGGCTGGAGAAAGATGGCCTGGTAAACAGCAATTGGGAAGTGGTTGAAGATGGTCCTTCGCGCAAGTATTACCATATCACCCAGGCCGGCCGGGATGAACTGGAAAAATCGGTCCAGCAGTGGAGCGACTTTTCGCGCCACCTGTTGAAGCTGCTGGGAGGCACAGCGCAGTAATAGTGAATAGTGAATTGTGAATTGTGAATTGTGAATCATTAGCCATTCACTATTCACTATTCACAATTTCTCTCTGGTATGACTTAGGTGGGATTGCTTAAGTGGCCGAATTTTTGTACGCTATAGACCGTAAAGGCTATGCGCCAAAAGGTAGTATCACCTCCGCCCATTTTTATGTTAGAGTAACACGTGGAGTTTATCCATGTCTGCCATTGAACAATACCTGGAAGAATTCCGGAAAACAATCCCGGCCCAGCTACGATCCGACGCTACCGCCGAAGTACACTCGCATTTGGAGGAACTGACCCGTGAGTGGCAGCGGCGCGGCCTGTCGCGTTTAGAAGCCGAAGGTAAAGCGGTGCTTGAGTTTGGTGCGCCCCGGCGTATTGGTCACCACTGGCGGCGGGCCGCCGGGGTGGTGGATTGGTGGGATATTTTGCTGGCGGCCTTGCCCATTTTGGGCATCACCGGTCTGGGCTGGGAATTGGCGGGGCAATTTATCCCTCTGTTGATGTATCTGACAATTTTTGGGGTGGGCGCGCTGGTCGCATGGCGGCGAAGTTGGCCCACCTGGTGGTATGCCTGGCTGGGCTGGCTTTTTTTGGCCCTGCTGGTCAGGCCCGAAACCCAGTGGACCTTTTTTGTCATCTTCCCCATCCTGGTCACGTTGCTGGCTGTTGATAGCTGGCAGCACGCCACCCTTATGACGCTGCCCTTTACCACCTATCTGGCTTTTGCGACCATTATTCAGCGCCAGCAGCTTGTGACCACCGGCTGGGGACCGGGCAACATTTATCCGGGCAATATCGTCTGGCTGGAAACAGCCTTTTCGATTCTGTGGATTGCCGTGCTGGCGGCCAGTCTGCGGGCGGCTCGACCCAGCCGGCGCGACATCTATTTGCTGGCCGGCCTGGTGGGAACCCAATTGATTTATGTCGGCGCTGTAGCCTTGATGATCCTGGTGGCTAAAAGCCTTCCGGCTTACTTTGTCACCACCTTAACCACGCGCGGCTTACTGCTGCAAAAATTGCCCCTGGGCCTGGCGACCATCGGGCTGACCCTTTACCCGCTGTTCGTTTGGTTTACGACGCGCTGGATCAGCCGCAGTAAAACGCGCACGGGCCTACCTGCTTGAGGCATCAGTTTAATTTCCCGGCAAAAAATCTTTACTTTAGCCGGGAATTTTTTGGGGCTTTTACCTAGATAATCTATCTATAGTGATACCACCTATACATCGGAGATATAAACAATGAAGATGAGCCGGCGTGGTTTTTTGAAAACGTTGGGACAGGTTGTTATCGGTGGCAGCCTGACTGCCGCGGGAGGTTACGTTTACACCCACAAGGTTGAACCCGGCTGGCTGACCGTGGAACGGGTGCATGTGCCGGTCAAAGCGCTCAAACCGGCGCTGGAGGGCTTCAAAATTGTCCACATGAGCGACCTGCACCTTTACCCCTATATTCAGCTTGAGTTTGTGCAAAAAGCGGTGGCTATGGCTAATCAGTTACAGCCTGACCTGGTTGTTTTCACCGGCGACTTTGTGCTGGAAACAGCAGACGCTATTTTTGATCTGGCTCCGGCACTGGCCGCCCTCAACCCCAAATTTGGAATTTTTACAGTCCTTGGCAACCATGATCTCTGGACCGATGCCGAGGTGGTGCGCACCGGGCTGGAACGGGCCGGTCTGCCGGTATTAATCAACGATGGTTTAACTTTAGGCGTGGGCAAAGAGCAGCTCTATCTGGCCGGACTGGATGACGGCTGGAGCGGCTACCCTGATTTGAAGGCCGCGCTGGATAAATTACCTGCGGGAACGCCGGCCATTTTGTTGGCCCACGAGCCGGATTTGGCCGATGCCGCCGCGCTGGATGGCCGGATTTCGCTGCAACTATCCGGGCACACCCACGGAGGACAGGTACGGCTGCCCGGCATCGGTGCGCCGATACTGCCTCGTCTGGGCAAAAAATACGATCAGGGCTTGTATCGGGTGGGCGAAATGTATGTTTATACCACGCGGGGAGTCGGTCTGATTGGGCCACCTATCCGCTTCAACTGCCCGCCTGAGATTACGGAGATTACGCTGGTTGGCGCGTAAATTCTTAAGCAGACGTGACTACTAAGCCATGTCATTTCGACCGAAGAGAGAAATCTCCGAGGCCGATGCCGTGCGGTAGAGACGCTTCGCGTCGGCCTACGGTCTCGAAACCTGTCCTGAGCCTGTCGAAGGATGACATGAGGCCGGAGTAGTTACCCCAATTTTACAGAGGAAAAAACCGTTATATGTATTATTGGATTATCAATTTTCTGAAATTATGTTGGCGTCTTATCAGTTGGCTTTTTTGGCTGAGTTGGGGGCTTTTTGGCCTGGGGGTCATGCTGTGGTATGCGCTGCGCTGGTGGCCGGGCGATCGGTTTTTGCCGGTTCGGCTGGTCAATTACTTTATGCCCTGGCTGTTGGTGGGGCTGCTGCCCGGCCTGACCCTGGCGGGATTGGCCCGGCGCAAGTGGGTCGCTTTGGCGCTGGCAACGCCGGCCCTGATTATTGGCCTGACATTTGCGCCCCTCTTTTGCCGCGCCCGCCCGAGGTTTTGGCGGCTAATATCTCGCTTAAGGTTATGAGTTACAATGTTTGGTATCATAACCAGCAGGTAGAAGAAGTGACGCGGCTGATCCGGCAGGAACAGCCTGACATTCTTCTGCTGCAAGAGTTAAAACCAAGTATGGCGCGAGCGCTGACAAGCCAATTGGCCGACCTGTACCCGGAGGGTCAACTCTACTGGGCCTATGAGCCGGAAGTTTTGCAGGGTATCATCAGCCGCTTCCCACTGATGCCGGTTGAACTGGCCTACGACAAAGGCCGGACTCAAAAAGTCATCGCGCAAACGCCGGCGGGAGCTATAGCCGTTTGGAACGTTCACCCGAATACCCCCAATCCCTGGTCGAGACAGTACCAGCAGATGAGCGGTTTAGCCGAGGATATCGCCGCAGTCAATGGTCCGCTCATTGTGGGCGGTGATTTCAACACCACCGACCAATCAGAAGCATATCAGTTGATTGGGCAATATCTGCATAATGCGCATTGGGAAACCGGCTGGGGATTTGGCTTTAGTTTTCCGGCGCACCGGCCACGTTTCAGAGAGGTTCCCATCGTGACGCCGGTGATTCGGATTGATCACATTTTTTACAGCGATCACTTTTCGGCCCGCGCCGCTCGCACCCTCGAAGAGTCAGGCGGCTCGGATCATTTGCCGGTGACGGCGGAGTTGACGGTTGGAACGTTGGAACGTTAAACGTTGGAACGTTTAATCTGGAACCCAGATGCGCTCGGCGGGTTGGCCTTCGCCGAGGTGCAGGGCGTAGCGGTGTAACTGTTGGGTCATGGCCGTCTCACTGCCAAACAGGGTTTCCAGTTGAGAACCGTAGGCCCGCACGCTGTCAATCTTGGCCTGCAAATTTTCCTCGGCCAGGAAACGCAGGCGCGGCTGCAAGTTAGCGGCTTGCTGCGCCGCCAGGGTTGGGGCCAGAGCATATTGGCTCCAGCCGGCGGCGGCAAAACGAGAGCCGGGGTCGGCGTAGGGGTAATCCTCATAAAAGGCAATCGGCCAGCCTTGCCGGCGCAGTTCCCCGGCAGCGGCTTGGACCAGTTGATGGTCAACATGGTGGCCTACACTCAGCGGGGCGTAGACGATTGTTTCTTCTTCCAGCGGGATCAATTCCAGCAGCGCCGCTGCAATCTGCTGGATGAGCGGTTCATCATCAGGGTGGACCATGCCAAATAACTCGGCATCGTTATTGTAGAACCACTGCCCCCGGTCAGGATGTCCCCGATAGATACAATCGGTAAAATTAAGCCGGAGATAATCGGCCCCCAAAACGGCCAGTGAGGCTTGATCTTCAGCCTGGCGGGCGGCAACAACATCGGCGGGACTGCCCCAGGCGCGGTGCATATTTGCGGCGTAAGGGGAGAGCGGCTCGTCGGCCCGGGGCGGCGAGCCGCAAACCGTCACCACCAGCGCCGCCTGCTCCAATGCGGTTTGTTGGTGAATGGTCCCTCCGCACGACAATGAAGCATCGTCGTAGTGGGGGGAGAGGTAGACATGGGAATAGGAGTTTATGGTCATCGTGATGGGGTGCGTGATGCGTGGTGCGTGACACATTTAATTAACACGCACCACGTACCACGCACCATATTTAAAGTCATTCGGGTTTGCTACTCAAAATGTCGAAATAATGGATCACCGTCTCGATGCCCCGATAAAAATTGGGCAGGTGAAATTTTTCGTTGGGGGCGTGGAGCCGGTCATCGGGCAGGCCGAAGCCCATCAGGACCACCGGGGTGTGCAGCAGTTTGCTGAACAATCCAACCACCGGAATGCTGCCCCCTTCGCGCAGGTAAAAGGGGCGTTGACCAAACCCCAATTCATAAGCCTCTGCCGCCGCTGCGATGGCGGCAGATGAAATATCCACCACCGCGCTGTCGCTGCAATTCATCATTTCCACTGCAACTTCCATTGTGGGCGGGGTAATCCGCCGGATGTGGTCAATAAACAGTTGGGCAATCTGGTCGGCGTTCTGGTGGGGTACAAGGCGCATGCTCACTTTGGCGCTGGCTACCGCCGGAATCACTGTTTTTGACCGGCCCCGATAAAGCCGCCTTTGATCCCGTGAATATCCAGGGTGGGCCGCACACTTTTGCGTTCGACGGTGGTGTAGCCGGCTTCGCCCCATAAGGCTGGCGCGCCCGTTTCGGCCAGAAGAGCCTGGTCGGTAATGAGGCCGTTATTTAGAGCGGTTCGTTCGGCGGGGGTCAGGTCCTGCACATCATCATAAAAACCGGGGATGGTGACGCGGCCCTGATCGTCTTTGAGCGAGGCCAGCAGCCGGACCATAGCATTGAGCGGATTTTCAACCACGCCGCCGTAAGAACCCGAGTGCAAATCGTGCTGCGAACCGCGCAGGGTTAGTTCCATATAGGCCAGACCGCGCACCCCGGTGATGACTACCGGCGTTTTCGGGTCCAGAATGTGGGTATCGGAGATGAGGGCCACATCGGCTTTGAGCAGATCGAGGTGGGCTTGCATGAAGTCAACAATGTTGGGGCTGCCAATCTCCTCTTCGCCTTCGAGCATAAATTTGACGTTCAGGGGGAGCCGTCCGGCCGTTTTGAGATACGCTTCCACCGCGGCGATATGAACATAAAGCTGGCCCTTGTCATCGGTAGTGCCCCGGCCAAACAGGTCATCTCCTTTGACGGTGGGTTCAAAAGGAGGCGTCCACCATTCGTCCACGGGGTCAACCGGCTGGACATCGTAATGGCCGTAAATCAGCAGCGTGGGCGCAGTTGGACCGCCTTGCAGCCAGTCGGCATAAACAATCGGGTGGCCGGCCGTGGGCAAAATTTTTACATGTTGCAGGCCAATATTACCCAATTTGTCGGCCAGCCATTGGGCGGCCTGTTGCATATCGCCTTGATGTTCGGGCGAGGTACTGATGCTGGGGATACGGAGCAGGCTTTGCAAATCGGTTAAGGCTTCGGTGCGGTGGTTTTGGGCATAAGTTAAAGCGTCGAGGCGCATGCCAGTTAAGTCCTTTCAGGGGTAAAGTGGGCAAAATTATAGCATTGTCAGGCGCAAATCTCCAATCTCAGCCTTAAGAATTTGGACAATCTTTTGGATTGAAGTATACTTGTCGTTTGTGTGTTTCGAGCAAAACTGAGTAAAACGTTATGCGTAAATCATAATGAAACTAGATAAAGTAGCCATTACGCCTTACGCATCACGTTTTACCCCTTACCTTTGTAACTGGAGCGAGTAATGAAAGTTTTATTAATTCAAGACGTTGACAATCTGGGCTATGCCGGCGATGTAAAAAAGGTAGCCGACGGCTTTGGACGCAATTATTTAATTCCCCGCAGCATGGCTGTTTTGGCTACGCCCGGGGCATTGAAGCAGGCGGAAACCATTCGCAAGGCCGCCGAAAAGCGCCGCGCCCACGAAATGGCTGATGCCCAGGCCATGGCCAACCAACTGTCCGGGCTGGAGCTTTTTTATGAGCGCCGCGCCGGCGAAACCGGCAAGCTGTACGGCTCGGTTACTTCGACCGATATTGCCGATGGTATCAAAGCCAAAAGCGGTCTGGAAATTGACAAGCGCAAGGTCGCTCTGCCTGAACCCATCCGGCAACTGGGCGAGCAGGAAGTCACGATCAAATTGATGATTGATGTGGCCACCACCATCAAAGTGCATGTCCTGCCCGAAGGCGGCATTCTGGAGCGTGAGCGCCTGAGCAAAGCCGAAGAGGAAAAACTGCTGGCCGAGGCGGAAAAGGCTCAAGCTCAAGCTTCGGCTTCAGCCGAAGCCGAAGCCTAAACGAAACTTGATTCTTGTAAAAAACCCGCCTCTCAGGGGCGGGTTTTTTGATTCCTCACTTCATTAGATATCTGGGCGGGGTCGCCCATCAATTCGATGATGTCGTAGACCAGGGTTCGCTCGGCCAGGATGATGGTTCCCTTTTCAATTTCGCCCTCGAAACCACCGCACGTGCCCAGGTTGACCAGCAGCCGGGGCGACCAGCGATCAAGCACATACTGGGCCGAAGCCGCCGCCGCAATTTTACCCCAACCGCCGTGAAAGAAAAGGACCGGCTCAACGGTTGAGCCTATTTTCTGGTCAATTTCAAACCACTGACCCAGCGGCGAAGAATTTGCAGGCGGGTGAGGCAGAACTGTTTTCAACACTTCCCATTCGATATTGGCCGAAATGATGACAACAATCGGTTGATGCATAAATAATCAGCCTGGCGCGGTTTATGACTGCGCCAGCGCCTCGATGACGGCGGCGTGCAGCATGCCATTGCTGACAATGACACCGCGATTCTGGTACATTTTGCGGTCGCTGGCAAAATCGAGCGGCCGGCCAAACATGTCTGTGACCTTGCCGCCCGCTTCTTCGACAATCAACGCACCGGCGGCATGATCCCAGATATTTTCACGATAATCGGGCGATTTGGGCGAAGGCAGACGCAGATACAGCGCGGCATCCCCACGGGCCACCACGCCATATTTGGCCTGGCTGTCCATCCGCAGCGAAGGCTGGGTAATGCCGGTCGCCTGGGCTAAAGCCTGCTGCCGGGACTGGTCACCGTGCGCGGCTTCAACGCTTTCGGCAAAACGCATGCCGGTCTTATCTGTCTCACCCGTCACCCGAATCGAAACGAAGGCATCACTGTGCAAGGGCGCCATCGCCGCACCCTGCCCCCGCACGGCCACAAAAACGACTCCGGCCGGGCCATCGGGCTGATCCAGATTTAACGGCAAAGCCGGACAGGCCAGCGCCCCCACCTTGACCTCGCCATCTTCAATTAGTGCCAGAGCTACGGCATACTGATCATTGCGCAAAAAGCCCTTGGTCCCATCAATCGGGTCCACCGTCCAAAAACGCCGGGCGACCGCGCCGTTGCCGGCGTCAATCCAGCCACAAATTGCCTCGGTGGTGGCATCGGGCTGAAAGCGCCGCACATAGTTGCTCACCTGAGCCAATTTCGTCGCATTTTCGGGCTTTTGCAGGTCGGTTGAATCTTCCTCGCCCACAATGGGGTCTTGCGGAAAAGCAGCCAGAAGACTCTGGCACACTAATACTTGTGCGCCAAAATCGGCAATGGTGACGGGGCTTTTATCATCTTTTTGCAGCGATTCAGCCCCCACCATATCAGCGCGGATGGCGGTACACAGGTCGGCGGCCCGGGTGACAGCTTCGATGGCAACTTGTTTTTCGTGGGCGTAGGTCATGGAGGTACTCCTTCTATAAGTATGGGTAGGCTGGTATGAAATTGTACAATTTTTAAGGATTAATGCCAGTTTCGACAGCCTGGCTCAGTTTTTTTGGCGCAGCGGGAGTACCACATGAAAGTGGCTGCCGGGGAAAGTTTCTTCGTCGTGGCCCTGGCTCTCAACCCAGATTTTACCCTGATGAGCTTCGACAATGCCACGGGCAATAGCCAACCCCAAACCTGGGCCGGCCCCTTTGAAAACCGTTTTGCCGGTGGAGTGGAGGGCCAATTCGCCGGTTTGGTAAAATTTGGTAAAGATTAATTCCTGAGCCTCCCGATCAATCCCAATCCCTGTGTCACTGACCACAATTTCAATCGCCGGGACAGGCAACTCGGAGGTGCCGTTTAGGCAACGGCCGGTGATGGTTATTTTTCCGCCATCGGGCGTGTATTTGATGGCGTTGGCAATCAGATGGTAAAAGACCTTCTGTAAGGCGTCGGGGTCGGCCATAATGGAGGGCAGGTCGCTCATTTCGGCCATAGTCAAGGCTTGCTTGCGTTCAACCAGCGGTTCGGCAAAGGTTTGGGCGGCTAACTCGATAACCAAAGGAAGATATAGCGGCTCCGGGTAGAGTTCCAGCACCCGGCTGTCAATCTTGGTAATGTCCAGCATGCTGGTGACGATTTCCTGCAATCGGATAGCTCCCGTGTGCATGCCTTTAACCAATTCCAGGCGATTGGCGTTTTCGACGATGGCGGTGTCGTTTAGCAGCATTTTGCTGTAACCTCGCAGCACCGTCAGAGGCGTGCGCAGTTCGTGAGCGGCGATGCTGATAAAATCGGATTTGGTGCGGTCCAGCCGTTCTAATTGACCGTAAGCCTCCTGCACGGCGACCGTCCGTTCCCGGACCATTTCTTCAAGTTCCTGCGAAAAACGGACAATTTTATTGTACAAGCGGGCATTTTCCAGCACAAAAGCGGCCTGACTGGCAAAGGTGGCAGCTAATTTGACCTCATCATCACTAAATGCGTTGGTTTTTTCACGGGCCAGAGACAGCATGCCGATCACCTGGTCAAAGCGGGTCAGCGGCACCCCCAGCCAGGCCCGGGCCAGGGGTAGATTTTCCACGTGCTGCCAATCGGGCCGCTGCAAAACATCGGGGATGACCAGGGGTTGGCGGGTTTGATAGATTTCCTGAAAACATCATCCTCTTTAATCGAAACCCGTAAGCTTAAGGGATTGACTGCTTCGGGGAAGCCGCGGGCAGCGACGATTTCCAGTTCATCTTTGTTTTGCAGCATCACCGCGGCGCGGTCATAAGCAACGGTTTTGGACAGATGTTCCAGGATCAAATTCAATACTTCGGCCAGGTCGAGAGTACGAGACAGGGCGCGGCTGGCCTCATACAGATTTTCGGCCAGTTGGCGGCGAGCTTTTTCGCTCTCGTAGAGCGAAGCATTTTGAATGGCAATCGCTACCTGATCGGCCAGCGATTGCAAGACCGGCAGGTCATCCAGATGAAATGCGGCCGGCTGGTCACTCTCGATGTCCAGCACGCCCAATACGGTCTTGCCCATCATTAGCGGCAGGGCCAGTTCAGAGCGAGTGGCGGGGAGGGTTTCCAGACGAAGATAACGGTTATCCTGGCTCACGTCGTCCACCCGGGCCAGGCGGCGATTTTTAGCCACCCAGCCGATGATGCCTTCACCTGCCTCCAGCCGAAACTCGTTTTGACGCAAAAAGCGTCCGGCCTCGCCGGTGCCGGCTCGAGCGATTACATAATCCCCCGTTTCATCCAGCAGAAAAACGCCCACAAAATAATAGCCATAGCGCTCTTTGATCAATTCGGCGACGTAGTTAAGCAACTGGTCCAGATCGAGAATTGAAGTAATATGATGGCCTACGGCAATGCTGGTTTCTAGCTGGCGGTAGCGGTAGTCGAGTTCTTCGGTTCGTTCCTGCACCCGCTGCTCCAAATTGGCGTACAAACCGGCCAGTTGGGCGGCGGTATGGTTGAAAACCCGGCTCAGGTGGCTCAACTCATCGCCGCCGGTCACGGTAATGGCGTGATTAAAGTGACCCTGGGCCAAAGCCCTGGCCCCCGCATCCAGGTGAGCCAAAGGCTGGGCGATACTGCGGGTTACGATAAAACCGAGAATACCTGCTGCCAGCAAAATTAACAGGCTGACGATGAGCATCGTTGTCAGGGTTTGCTTCTGCACCTGATCCATTCTGGCCAGGGCGTTTTGCTGCTCGAGCGCAACTTCGGCATTGATTTCTTCCACCAGGGCCTGGGTGGTCTGGCTGATCTGCTGCAACTCATTATCAAGCTGGGTCTGCACCCGTTCCCAGTTACCGGCCTGAGCCAGGCTGATGATAATATCCAGTTGGCCTGGGACCGAAACTTTTATGCTTTCTAATTGTTCAACTTGCTGGGTATGGCGGGAGGATGATCCGAGAGCCGTAATCGCGTCGTCTACCGTTTTGACAAAATCTTCACGCAGGGCCAGAACCGCTTCGGCAAAAGGGGCAGCAGCGCCGCGCGTCCTGATTAAACGCTGCAATTCGTCTTTGAGAATCAAAACATGATCGTGAACTCGCAAAACGGCCAGCGCCTGGGTATCCGCCCCGTGAAGACGCTGCGCCTGCCCCTGAAGGGTGTTCAACTGCCACAGCCCGACGGCCATTCCGATAAACATCAACAACAGCATAATGCCAAAGGAGAGAACCAGTCGCGGGCCAATTTTTATTTGCTGCATATCATCTTAATTTCAAGAAGCTAAGCCGCCCTGTCCTTGACGATGCGCCGGGCTGGATTGTTAAGGTAGCTAATTATAAATGTAGTATATCACATTTTGGCAATAACCCTCCGGGGATTTTGGTACTACGAGGTTGAAGGCAAATCTAACCTTTTTGGCTTGGGTTAGGGTTTGAACAGAGTAAAAACACAGGTATGATATTTAGCTGCGGGCCAAGTCTGCCTAATGGAACTGAGTTGTAAGTAGAAAGCTCTGGTTGATAGGTAACCGATTGAGACATGTTAGAGTTTATCGGAAATAAAAATACCTCTCGCCAAGGCGCAAAGAACGCCAGGTTTAAAAAATCTTTGCGACTTTGCGTCTTGGCGTGAAAAAGCTATTTCCGATAATGCCTGTTGATTTGGAGAAATAGTTTACATAATAGGATAGGTGTCATAGTTATTCTTAAGAAGGGCACCGGGCTTCGCGGGTGTGGTTACCTACTTCAAGAAGTTTTGTGGCTTGCAGTGAGCATCTTTGGCCTTCAAATTTTAGGCGGTAACTTTCGGAATCGAGGGTACCGCAAAACTGAGTCGCTCCGGCCGGAATGTTCGTACAGGTTACATCTGGGATAGGTGCGCCGTTGAGTTTAGAATTAAAAACGCGGTAATAGTTAATTAGACCACCCGTGTTGTTGTAGACATAGAGGTTGGTTTTAGATGTAACAGGCTGTGGGCTTTTAATTACCAGAGGTAAAAAAACCAAACCAGAATCAGGAGCTGAAGCGGGAGGTTCATAGAACAGCAACACATCATCAATGAATGGTCCGGAGTAAGTTATTGATGAGTCGCTTTTGAATTGTAAAGCTATCCAAACTTCAGGCTGACCAATCAAGTTGCCTTTGAAAGGGACATTGCTCAAATCAAGAGCTTCGATGTCGTAACCGTTTCCATAGGAGCCGGTACGACTCCCAGAGGTTATGAACCCGCCAAAATCGCTGCCATCTGTTGAAGCGCCCCAAAAAAGAAAATCGCAGGAGGATATGGGATCGCAAAGCTCAGCCTCCATTCTGATATAAAATCCAAAAATTGGCGACTCGGCGCTGACCAAACTAAATGGGCCATAGATTAACCAGGAGTTTACATCGTTAGGATAGGCTGCAAAATCAGGGCTACATGGATTGACGCCGTTAGCCCCATCCCAACCAGCAGGCCAACCTGACCAGCTACCAGTACGGGCAAAACAGTTGACGTCGGTCCACAAATGTTCACCGCCGATTGGTCCGTTGGCATCAATAAATTCCCAATTATTGGGAAAATCACCTTCAAAGTCTTCATACTTAAGAATGACTGTGTTAGCGGCGTCCACCTGCGCTAAACTCAGATTTGATGTTAGATTGGGAGCTAATGACCAGTCCATCGTAGTCATTTCCATTTCGGTGATGGTAGCAGTCGTCCGATCAAATACTACTCTGGCGGGTTGAACTTGTGCTGAACCGGGACTACCCTTACTGGCCGGGGGAGGGGGCGTAGGGGTGGGTGAGTCAGCCTTAATCATTGTAACAAACTGAAATAACAATAAACTGGTTATTATTAGCGTCCCGAAGAATTTGTAAGATTTCATAGTTGGTCCTCCTCATTTTAGACCGCTTTCATTTAATCTTAGTCACTCTAACTAGCCAACCTCAGATCGAACCAGAATCCTTATTACCATCACCATCACTACCCCCACCACCGCCACCACCGGCTTCGAAGCGCAGGCGGCCCGGCGGGGCTTGAATGCCCAGGTCTTTGTATTCCGGGTTGATCTGCACCAGCACTACCGTCCACAGATATTCGCCGCTGCGCTGGTTGACCCCAAAGGCGTCACGAATGTTGACCGTCAGGCGATAGCGATTATTCCCTAAAGCCACCACGTTGCCATTGAGATTGTCCTCGACCGCGTTATGCACCCCAGAGGGCGGCTCGCCTTCGCGCCAGACGCGCACCTCAAAACCCTGATCCGGGCCTAATTCCCCACCCCACTGCCACTCGAAGTCGGTCGGGCCAAAAACTGGGTGGCTCCAGGCCTGGCGGATTGATCAGGGTAAACTGGCCCTCAGAGATAGGTGGGGCCTGGGGTAGGTGGGGGGTGGGACTGCCTGGGTAGGTGGTGCTAAGGTTGCAGTTGG
>JAAUSP010000843.1 GCA_012032575.1 Anaerolineales bacterium
TCGCAGGTTCCTGCGTCGCCGCCGGCTTCGTTAAAGAGCTTTTCCACATCTTTATTGATATAAGCCGGCGCGTTCAGGTCAGGAATACCTTCTTCGGACCAGATCAGGAACATGGCCTGCGGCTCGATGGTCGAGCGCCAGGCCCCCAGATACATGTCCCATTCGCCTTTGTCCTGAGCTTCCAAAAAGCTGGCCCATTCGAGAGACTGAATTTCCATTTCGATGCCGACCTCGGCCAGGTAATCCTGCACCGACACCGCCAGCAGTTCCAGCACTTTGCTGGTGTTGGGGCCATAAATCAGCTTGAGTTTCAACTGCTGGCCGTCTTTATCCAGCATTTTGCCATCCTGGAAAGTATAACCGGCTTTGGCAAAAGACTCTTTGGCCTTTTCGGCATCATAATCATAGCAGGGCAGGTCGGGATTGTAGACCCACGAAGTTTCAGGATAGGGGCCGCACAGGCGCTTGGCCTGGCCCAGCATAATTTCGTCGGTTAGCAGGTCCTTATCGAGGGCATAGTTTAGGGCATGCCGCACGTTGACATCGTGGGTGGGGAACCCTTCCCGCATATTCAGCCCCACGTAGGCCCAGCGAGCCGCCGCCGGCCACCACTCGTAGATGGTGGCGTTATCGAGTTTGCGGGCTTCTTCCAACTGTTCGGGGGTGATGGGGGCCGTGTCACTTTCGCCGTTTTTGAACTTCTGGTAGGCCACATCCTGATCGGGCACAATCTCGATGGTTTGCTGGCTGATATTGGGCGCACCGTGGTACCAGAAATTTTCGTTGGCTTCAAAGCTGGCAAATTGATCCCGTTTCCATTCCTTTAATTTATAAGCGCCGGAAACAACCGAAGGATTATTAATCTCCGGGTTCTTTTCGGGGTCGCTCCAATCCAGTTTTTCCCAGATGTGTTTGGGCAGTGGGGTAATAAAATCAATCTGACCCAGCGCCGGGCAGTACATTTTGTCAATTTTTAGCTCAAGGGTGTGATCGTCGAGCGCTTTGTAAGAAGTGACAAAGTTGAACTGGTCGAGATAAGGATAGCCGTTATCAGGATTGATGACCTGCTGGTAGGTCCACTCGTAGTCGTGGGCGGTCAACGGGGTACCGTCGCTCCACTTCAAATCTTTACGCAGTTTGAAGGTAAAGGTCAAGCCATCTTTGGAGATGGTGTAACTTTCGGCGGTATACGGCTCGTATTCCAGCGTTTTTTCATCCAGGGTGATCAAACTGCCGCTGTAGACATACCCCTGATAGGCGCTGGAGCCGGTATCGGTGGTTTGATAAAGGTGAAAACTGACCGCGTCGGAGGTGGACACGTCCCGGTAATCACCGCCCAATTTGGTTCGGGGCGTAGACACGTCGGGTTCGTCCGTAATCGTCTCGGTCCCGGCGACATCCTTGGCCTGCGATATTTCTGATTCCTGGACGACTTTTTGCTCTTCCGCTTCGGCTGCAGCAGCCGCTTCCTCTGCCGGTTCAGCCGGAGCTTCGGTTGCCTCGGCGGCGGGAGCGCTTTCTTCCTTGGCGGCTGGGGTCTCCGGGGCAGCACTACCGCATTGGGCCGCCAGCAACAAGAGGGCTAACATCAACAAACCTAGCACCCCATAGGGTACACGAACAAAACGCTTCATCGGTATCTCCTCCTCGTAAATAGTAGACAGTAAACGGTAGACGGTAGACAGGGGCAACACATCCCTGCTACCGTGCTACCTTGCTACTTTGATTTAGTTCTGCCCGCTCTCCTGAGTTGGCTCGGCGGTGGGTTCAGCCGTTGGTTCTGCTGTTCCCTCTGGCGTGGGTTCGGCAGTCCCCTCTGGGCTGGGTTCAAACGGCTGGTAATCCGCTTCATCGGGCAAAGGCAGCGGTTTACGGGTGAACCATTTCATGATGTTTTCAACCAGCAAATCACGCTCCTCGATGGGCAGCGAATAGATGGGGAAGGCCAGGTACGCAACTTTAGAGCGATCATCTTCATAAGCCACTACCGCAGCCGCCCCCGGCTGCTCGCTGTCCGGGCCGCGCTGGAAAATGACCCGCGCGTTGGCGGTATTGTTGATAACATCCGGTTCTAAATCTTCAGTGCCAGAGACAGCCTCGGTAAAGGCGATGATGGTTGACTCAGGAAAGTCGGTGGCAATCGGATGGTCAGGCAGGGCCAGTTCCAGGTCATTCTGTTCGGCAAAAGTCAGGTAATCGGCGTGGGCCACATCGGTCAGAAAATCGGTGTGATCCCAATCAAAACCGATGGACGCGCCCGACAGGAGTAAGTTGCCGCCCAGTTCGATATATTTGGATAGGAGGGCCGCATCTTCCTCGCTGATGCTGTCATCCCAATATGCGCCGGTAGACCAGACCACCGCATCATATTCGAGCAGTTCATCCACATCGGGCGAACCCTTATCGGAAATGAGCCAGGTATCTGTTTGGTAGGATTCACCCAGTGCGTCGGTTAAACGTCCGTCGCGCCAGTTTCGACGATTTCCTCATCGCGGGGCGCCCGGAGTCACCGGCCACTACCAGCACTTTATTAATCCGTTTGCTGCGCAGGCTGGGTGGTAATTGTCCGCCAGGTTCCTGAGTTTGGCAAACAGCAATAGCATCGCTAAGCCGACATTCGGCGAGCCGGTTTTCAAAAAGCATATCAAAGCCGTCGCTGTTGGTTTTGGGCGTATCCGAGAGAATGATGAGGGCATTGCGCCCCTCGGACTGGTTCAGATAAAAGAGGGTCGCGCCCCCGCGTTCCAGTTCGCCGACGCCCTCAACGCGAATCCGTCCGGTGATAAAACGGTCTTCTTCGCTGGACGGGGTATCGCCATCGAGAGCGGCCTGTACCTCTTCGGGGCTGGCATTGGCGGGTGGTTCATTGCTGTTTTCATTTTTCTCGTCAAGCCCCAGGATCGTGATCCCGCCTTCGGCCAAAATATCTTTGACCGGGTCGGCCTGGTCAAACCGGCCGACAAAAATCACATCATTTTCAGCGCCGATTTTATCGGTAAAGGTGACGGTACGCTCATTCTTTTCCAGAAAATCTTTGAGCTTAACCGAATTGTCAAACTGGCTGTTGAGCACCAGGCTGTTATCAAAACTACGTCAACGGCGGGGTTCAGATAGAAGGGGAA